>CALVOS010000027.1 GCA_944350325.1 uncultured Bacilli bacterium
GCTAGGCAGCGCTGCCTAGCCCGTTCATTGGACCCTGACCTTTTTTGTTTCCCCCTTGTCAACTACTTGACTTGGGGTCCACTTCACCGCCGGGGGGTGCTTCTTGGTGGGCCCAACAAGACTCGAACTTGCACGGGTCGCCCCACCAGATCCTAAGTCTGGCGCGTCTGCCATTCCGCCATGGGCCCAACGTGAGCCACTATAAGCCCTTGAGGGATGTAGAGGAAGAAAAAGCCCTCCCGGCCAAGGGAAGGCAAGTCTCCATGCTTCTTCTGGAAACTAGACGAGGTCGGCCGCCTCCTCAGGGGCGACGTAGCCCTCCCCATCGGCGGTGATGCTGATGCCGAGGTCGATTGAAAGATCGGCTTCCCCCTCGGCTTCCCCGATATGCGCCTCGTAGGAACCCTGGACGGAGAGGGCGATTCCCGTCATGACGCCCGCTTCCCTGAAGATAGTAAGGACGGCCTCGTCCGCGGAAAGCGCGGGGTAGCCGCTCCCCTCGCCCCAGATGGACGGCTTTTCCGCGCCCGTCTCGTCCAGTCGCACGGACTCGTCGAGCCAGTCCATGAGAGCGATGACGCCCGCGTTGGTTAGATGGAAGGAGGCCCCTTCCGCCTCCTCAATGGCGAGCGAGACATAGCTCGCCTCAAAGAGAAGGGATGGGAGGAGGTAGTGCTCGTCGAGGGAGGTATCCCCCGTGACCTCGACGATTTCGTCGGAAAGGGGCCAGATGCGGTCGTTGACGTCCCAGACCTTGCCGTCCGCGGTCTTGCCTCGCGTCCTATTGTAGTCGGGGAACTCGTCCCCCGCCTCGTTGAGGTAGCCCATCTGGTCGACCTCGACGACGTTCGCGAAGTAGACCTCCCCTCCCTTGATCTCGCGCTTGGTGGAGCCCTGGACAGTGATAGAGTCGGCGAGGGAAAGGGCGCTGAAGTCAACGTCCGTCTGGAGCTCATAGTCGTAGGAAGTCCCGGAGAGGGCCAAGTACTCCCCCATCGCCTGCTTCTCCTCGGAAATGAAGTCCGCGATCTCGTCCCTCTCGATATAAAGGCCAGGGAAGGAAGGCTCGGCGATCGCCTGCTTCCCGTAGGAGGTGAAATCGAGCGCGTAGGAAAGGCTGATGGACTGGGGCTGACCGGCGACGGACACCTGCACCTCGAAGTCATAGAGGTAGGTGTCGACATAGCCATCGTCCGTGAAGGTGACGTACATGTGGAAGTCAGGGACGGTCTCCGGGAGAGCGCCGACGATGGCCTCCACCACCGCGTTGTTGAGGTTTCCCAGAATCGACTTGATGACGCTGGAGGCATTCATCTTGGTGTCGATCTCGTACACCCCGTCCTCCTCGGTCTCGAGGATGGCTTGGATGTCCTCCTCGCTGTATTCGAAGATCGCCTTCGCGAAGGTGGAGCCATCGTCCTCCACCCCCGGAGCGGCGATTTCGGAGGAAGCGCCCGTGATGTTCCCATCCTCGTCCTGCTCGACCTTGAGGAGCAAGGTGCCGTCGCGGTAGGAGGTGCTCTCCCCGTCGAAGAAGAGGGCCCCCGAGCTCGCGTAATGGGCGTAGTGGGTGCCTTCCCCCTCATCATCATGGGCGACCTCCCCGTCCCGGATCCCGGTGGGTCCGTCGATGGAAAGGGAGCCCGCGCCGAGCTTTGTGCGAATGGCAAGCTCGTCCTGGTAGCGCCATCCCTCACCTTCCAGCGTCTTCTCGCGTGCGGAGAGGAAGTAGTCCAGGTTCGAAAGGTAGATGGCGTGGAACGTCCCGGATTCGCTAGGCGTGAAAGGGAACTCAGCAATGTCCTCCCCCGCCTCGTCGAAGGCCCATCCAAGGAAGCGGTAGCCTTCCTTCTCTGGGGCGGAAGGGGCATTCATGGAATCCCCTTCCTCGACGGTGAATGTCCCGACAGACTTGCCGTCCGCCTCGAAGGCGATGGTGAACTTCTCCTTGGCAGGAAGCGAGGAGCTAGCGTTGTCCTTAGATTCGGAAGCCTCCGAGGTCCCGGTCTCCGAGACGGCATCCTCCCCGCAGGAGGCAAGCGGCAGCGCGACGAGCGCGAGCGCGAGAAGCAAGAGCGGCGTCTTTTTCATAGGATTCCTTCTCCTTTCCTACTGATAACCTCGGAAGAAGGAATGCGAAAAAGCCTGCGCGCAAAGCGCAGGCCAATCCCTACTTCGTCGAGACTACCTAGAGAGAGAGATCTCCGTTCAGAAAAGAGTCTCGGGAAATCGTCCTGGCCTCTCCCCTCTCCTCTCTTTTCACGGCACAAATATACAGACCTTTAAGACGGATGACCATCCTGAAGAGGACATCGGGGATAGGGGACGGCCCTAGACGCGAACAAACCGTCCGGAAAAAGGACATTGGTGTCCCTGTTTTTAAAATCACCAAAACATGAAGGCTTCATATGGACGACCAAGGAGGAAGGCCATATGGACCTCAAGAAACACCTAGACGACTACGCCGCCTATTACCTCGACCATGCGCGCCCCAGGACCGGAACATCCAAGAGCGCATCATCCTACGCCACACGGATCAGGAGAGCCTATCGCACCGCCCTCAAGGACCCGGACATCGTCCGCGTCGCGGTAGGCTGCAGCAAGACACAATTAGGTGATTTGCAAGGTTAGCGTTACTTGTTTTGCAAGGTTGTCGCTCTGTGTTTGCAACGCAAAGTAGTTCATCTCAAAGCGTGGTTTCTTAGGCTAACAAGAAGGAAAAAGACCCCTTCGCAGGAGTCTTTCAGGTTTTCGCCTAGGGCCTAGAAGCCCCCGCGCCGACCAGAGAGCATCGCGTCGACGTATGCGGCGAGCATTCCCTCGCCCAGCCTATCCTCGGCCTTGGAGCTGTAGTCGTAGACAAGCTCCTCGGCCTCCTGGAGGATGCCGGGACGATCGTTTTCCTTGATAAAGGACATGTGGCTCGTACCTCCTTTCTTTCCGGACCCATGGAGGTCTGGAATGCGCGACTATACACTCCAAAGGAGGACCGGGCACCATCAAGTTCAAGAAAGCGGTTACTTCCCGTTCCGGCTCTTCTTCAAGGAGGCAAGGTCGCTCGTCCTCCCCTGCTTGAGAAGTCTCTCGCGCTCGCTATTGAGCGCCTTCTCGTAGTTGCTCCTTGTCAGGAGGTTCTCCTGGAAGAAACGACGGTCTTTCAGAAGCTCCGGCAAATACTGGATCTTTTCCCAGATATCCGGCCTTCCGTAGTCATATTTCTCCTCTTCGGAGAGGGAGACCGGGGTCAACTTTAGGTAGTCCTGAACCAAGAAGGGCTTTTCCCTAGCGAAGTCCATGGTAGCGTGAATGGAGTCCACCGCCGCGCGGGACTTCGGGGAAAGCGCGAGCTCGCAGACGGTGAAGGCCAGAGGGATGACCGCCTCGGGGAAGCCAGCCTTCTCCGCGACCTCGATGGCCTTGTGGCAGCGATCCACCGCGGCAGGGTTGGCAAGCCCCACGTCCTCGTAGGCGATGATGGGGAGGCGCCTCTTGATGCTATCGAGATCCTCGGCGATGCAAAGCCTCGCCAGGTAGTAGAGCGCCGCGTCGACGTCGCTCCCGCGGATCGACTTCTGAAGCGCGCTCACGGAGTCGTAATGCTCCTCCTCGTCCTTGTCCATCGCGTAGTTCGGAACGCGCTCGATCGTAGAGACCATCCTCTCGTCGATCTCCTCGCCTCTCGGGAACTGGATCGAGCATGCCTCCAGGAGGTTGAGGGCGAAGCGAAGGTCGCCTCCCGAGAGCCTGGCGATGAAGGAGTAGGCGGAGTCGGCGAACTTCCACTTCCCCTGGAGGCCGTCCTGGGAGTCCGCTGCTCTCCTTAGGCCCTGACAAACCTCATCCTCTGTCAAAGGGAAGACTTCGAAAACCCGGCACCGGCTTCGAATCGCACGGTTGAGAGAGACGTAGGGGTTCGCTGTGGTCGCCCCAATCAGAAAGAAGGTTCCGTCCTCGACATAAGGGAGAAGCAGGTCCTGCTTCGCCTTATCGAGGCGATGCACCTCGTCGACGATGATGATCGCGTGGGAAAAGCCCCGCGACTCCTCGATCGCCTCCTGCATCTCCTTCTTGGAGGCGGTGACCGCGTTGAGCTTCTTGAAATGGATACCCATGTCCCTCGAGTAGGCCTCCGCGATCGTCGTCTTCCCCGTCCCCGGGCCTCCGAACAGCACGAAGGAAAAGGGCGACTTCATCTCGACCGAGCGGGAAAGGGACTCGACGAGCCTCTCCTGCCCAAGGACGCCGGAAAGGGTCCTAGGACGAACGCGGAAGGCAAGAGGCTCTCGTACGGTCATGGGTGAATTATAGAGGGCGCAGGTATAATCGCCCCTATATGAAAGTCAGAAAGAAGCAGACGAACGCGAAGGACTGCATCGTCTGCGGCATCAACAATCCCTACGGCATCCACGCGAGCTTCTACGAGATGGAGGACGATAGCCTCATCGCCCTGTTCCGCTACAAGTTCGACCACCAGTCCTACCCCGAGAGGGTCCACGGCGGAATGATTGCCGCGATGCTCGACGAGACCATCGGCCGCGCCATCTGGATCGAGAGGCCGGGAGCCTACGCCTGCACCCTCAAACTGAACGTCGAATACCACAAGGGCGTCCCCTACGACACTCCTCTCAAGTGCGTCGCCCATATCACCCACGTCGACAAGATCTGCTTCAAGGGAGAAGCGGAAATCCAGACAATGGACGGGAAAATGCTGGCGAAAGCCAACGCCCTCTATATGTTCCTGACCCTCGAGCAGATCGCTCCCGTGGACGGGATTTCGGAAGAGGAGATCAACGTCCTAGTCCCCGACGAAATCACCGACATCGACTGAGCGACGGCCCCGCCGGATGAGCGAGCCCATCGCCGCGCGATTGTATTCGTCCAGCATCTCGGCGAAGCGCTCCTTTCCGATCGTCCTGTCCGAGCGAAGCCAGTCGGCGATCAGGGCGATCGATCCGTTCAGCGTATAGAGAAACAGCAAGCGGCATTCCTCCGCGGGAATCCGCGGGTGGCTTCTAAGGAACCCCTGGAGATAGTTTTTCTCCGCATACTCGATGATCCTCTGGAAGAAGCGATTCTCCCCCATCCCCCCGGCACGGAGGAGGTAGGAAAGGAAGGGAATGTTCTTTTCCACGAGGGCGACCACCTCGTGGAAGAAACGCACGTTCCCTCCCTCGTAGTCCAGGCCAGCGAGGACTTCCTCCACATCCTGGAAGATGTCGTCCTCGATCGAGGAGATGACATCATCCACGTCATAGAAGTGGCGGTAGAACGTCGAACGGTTGATTCCGGCCCGCCTTGCAAGAAGGCTCGCGGTCGGCTTCTCCCCCATCAGGAAGGACCGATAGGCCGCCTGCTTCACTTCCTCTGTCAGGTCTCTCGCCCGATCCGTCTTATACCCTCTTCTCATCTCCTTAATAATGCAACATATGTCGCTGTTCTGTCGATGCGCTTCCTTTTGACTTGCCATCGAAGTGCCCTACATTAGTAGGGCAGGAGGGACTTCATGCCAGCAATCAGCGCTCAGCACATCATCCGCTCGTTCCAGAACGGGCAAAGCGAGATCCGCGCGCTCGACGACATTTCCTTCGACGTCGAGAACGGGGAGTTTACTGTCGTGCTCGGTCCTTCCGGCGCGGGAAAGACGACCCTCCTCAACATCATCGGGGGCATGGACTCCCCCACCTCCGGCCATCTTCTCGTCAACGGAACGGACGTCGCGACCCTCGGGAAGAGGGAGCTCACCGACTACCGGAGGAACCACGTCGGCTTCGTCTTCCAGTTCTATAACCTTATGGCGAACCTTACCGCTAGGGAAAACGTCGAGCTCGCGGTGGAGATGTGCAAAGACGCCTATTCCCCGGAGGAGATGCTCCGCAAGGTGGGGCTGGGCGACAGGATGGATAACTTCCCCGCCCAGCTTTCTGGCGGCGAGCAGCAGCGCGTCTCGATAGCGAGGGCGCTTGCGAAGAATCCCTCCATCCTCCTTTGCGACGAGCCTACTGGAGCGCTCGACTACCAGACGGGAAAGTCCGTCCTCAAGCTTCTCCACGACATGTGCCGCGAAAACAAGAAGTCCGTGATCATCGTCACCCATAACGCTGCGCTGAAGGACATGGCGGACAAGGTTGTCCACATCAAGAACGGCAAGGCGGAAAGCATCGAGACGAACGAGCACCCCATCCCCATCGAGGAGATCGAGTGGTAGATGAAGGCCTACTTCAAGAACGTCCTTCGCTCGATGAGGGGGAACGTCGGGAAGCTCATTTCCCTGACGCTCATCGCCACGGTCGGCGTCGCCTTCGTCGCCGGGCTTGGCACCCTTTCCCCGACCATCGAAGCCTCCTATAGCGAGGCATATCGCCAGGGCCATGTCCCCGATATCATCGTAAAAGCCACGGATCTTGCCGGATTATCGGACGGCGACATCGAAGCCATCACCTCGCTTCCCGACGTCGTCCTTTCCTCCGCCCTGACGAGCGTCGACATGCCGATCACCCTCCCGAGGACGGAGCAGGAGATCAACACGAGGATCTACGTCGTCCCTGACGAAATCCCGGAGGTCAACGTCCTGACCCTTGAGGATGGAAGCTGGCCGGACGAGGCCATGGAAATCATGGTGGAACGTCATAACGAGACCCTCACCGCCCATTCCGTAGGAGACGAAATCAACGTCGACATCCCTCTCGATATCTTCGGCGAGACCCTTGACATCACCTTCACGCTCACCGTCTCCGGCATCGTCGCGAACCCGATGATCCTCCTGAAGACCGGGGAGCCGATGCTCACCGATCCCGCGAAGACCCTCAACGACATCATCTATGTGACCAGGAGCTCCTTCCCTAGCTTCATCCAAAGCCTCTACGGGGTCATCCCCATCACCGATCTCTATCTCCAGGTATCCACGGCCCCAGGGGCCTCCACGACATATAGCGACCTCACCCTTTCCTACTACTCCCCCGAGTACCTTGACCGCGTGAACGAGGTCAAGGAGGCGATCGAGGCCATGGGGATCGAGGACATCCAGTGCCTCACCCTCGAGCAGAACGCCTCCTACATGACCCTGGGCGGCTATTGCGACAAGGTGGACGTGATCGCCCTCATCTTCCCCTTGTTCTTCATCCTCGTCGTCGCCCTCGTCGTCCTCACCACGATGGCCAGGACCGTCGACGAGGAAAGGCCGCAGATCGCCTGCATGAAGTCGCTCGGGGTCGGGAACTCCCGCATCGTCATGAAGTACGTCTTCATGGCGGTCCTATGCACGCTTCTTGCCTCGGGCATAGGGCTAGGGATCGGGCTTCCTGTCCTTCCCTCGGTCATCTATCCGGCGTTCAGCACGCTCCTCTACTCCCCCGAGATGCAGTGGGTCCTTTCGCCGACCGCCGGCATCATCGCCGCCCTCGGGATCATCCTGGTAGCGGTAGGGGTGACGGTCTACGTGACCCTGAAGCAGCTTCATGAGAGGCCGGCCTCCCTCCTTCTTCCCAAGGCCCCCAAGGCCGGGCACAAGACATGGATCGAACGGGTTGGCTTCCTCTGGAAGAGGCTTAGCTTCCGCTACAAGAGCTCCTTAAGGAACATCTTCCGTTACAAGACGCATCTCGTCATGACGGTCGTCAGCGTCGCCGGAAGCACCGCCCTCGTCTTCGCCGGGCTTGGGCTCGTGGACGTCGCCAATGCGCTCGAAGGAGGAAACTACAGCACCCTCAAGGGCACGATGGGACCGATCGCCACGGTGGTGGTCTGCTTCGCCCTCCTCCTCTCCATCTTCGTCGTCTATAACCTCACGAACATGAACATCGGGGAACGCCAAAGAGAACTCGCCACCCTGAAGGTGCTCGGCTACCGCGACTGGGAGGTCACCACCTACATCTACAGGGAAGTGCTCATGATGGCCCTGATGGGCATGGTCCTCGGGCTTGGCCTGGGCGTCCTCCTCCTCTGGTTCCTGACCTACTACCTGGAGTTCGGGTCCCTCGGGGACGTGATGTGGTGGAACTACATCGGCACCTTGCTCCTGGAAATCGCCTTCATCCTCGTCGTGGACCTCCTGCTCTCGCGGAAGATCCTGAAGACCGACATGACGACTTCCCTGAAGTCGGTGGAATAGGAAAAGGGACGCGAAGCCCCGTCCCTTTCTTCCTTCGCCCTCTAAAGGCTATCCACGACTTCCTTGCCGGTGAGCAGGGTCGCCCCGTAGACGTCCTTCAGGTAGCGGATCCCGTACTCGTAGTCTTCCTTGGTGAAAGAGTCCGTGCAGTCGGTCGCCACGACGATCCCGTAGCCGAGCTGGTAGGCGTCGGCAGTCGTATGGCGGACGCACATGTGGGCGTGAAGCCCGGTCATGACCAAGGTCTCCACCCCAAGCTCCCTGAGGAGAAGGTCGAGGTCCGTGTGGAAGAAGCCGGAGTAGCGCCTCTTGGGAACGACGTAGTCCCCTTCCTGCGGGGCAAGCTCCGGGATCACCTCCGCGCCCTCCGTGCCGGCGATCGCATGGTCGCCCCAGAGCTTGAGCTCATGGTCGATGCCCTTGAGGTGCGCGTCGTTCGAATAGATGATGCGCGCCCCCTTCTCGCGCGCTCCCTCGATGAGGGCCTTCAGATGAGGGACGATCGCCTTCCCACGCTCGCACTGGAGCGCTCCGGTGACGAAGTCGTTGAGCATGTCCACGACGATGATCGCGGTCTTCTTGGGATCCAGTTCCATATTATCCGTTCCGGGCGGCCTTCCTCATGAGCCTCGCCCGCCTCCTGGCGGCCATTTTCTCATAGCGAGCCTTCTCTTTCTCGGAAATCGTGAAAAGCCAGGTCTTCTTTGGCCGTTCCGGAAGAACCGGGCGGATCTCGCGGTGGGAAGGGTTCCGGGAGGCGACCTTCCAGCGAAGCGCGGTCACCGCGCCCCAGCAGTTGCAGATCCCATAGACGAAGCTATAGATGGGCGAGAGAAGGATTCCCGACCACATGCCCGTAAGGCGGTCGTCCAGCCCCTGCTTCTTCCGGTCGAGGAACACCGCGATGAAACTCTGGAAGACGCAGAAAAGGTAGAGGGAGGCGATCACCTGCGCCGCCATGATGAGCAGGTTCACCATCGACTGGTCCCCGCAGGCGCTCAATCGCGCGAAGGAGTCGGTGATGGAGGAGTTGATGACGTCAGGGGCCGTAAGCTCGAAGTAAGCGAAGGACAGGACGTGGACTCCGGCCCCCTGCATGAGCATCACGATCGCGTAGGCGATGTAGTAGATGGGGAACCAGACGAAGCAAATGACCGAGACCGGATTGAAGGCGATCTGGAGGAGCATGTCCAGGTACATCGGCTTCCCTGTCTTGAAGAACATCTTCAGCATCCGCCAGCCATCCGTGAAGAAGAGCTTGTTCAGGCTATGGCCGAGCCGCACGAGCCGGTTGAACGTGTCCTTGAAGGAGGAGGGCTGGTCCTCATAGACGATGGCGTCCGTGTTGAAGTAGCACTTGTAGCCGTCCTCTAGCCTCCGCCAGCAGAACTCCGCGTCCTCCGCGGCGGACATGCAGTCCCAGCCGTCCATGAGCTCGGCGACCTCCCGCACGAAGGTGAGGCCGGGCCCCGGGGTCATCGCCGTCCCGTTCACGGCCTGGCGGAAGGTGTTCTGGATACGGGAGTCCTTGAAGTAGAAGATCGCGCATTGCCGGGACCAGAGGTTCTGCTTCAGGTTGTAGGCGGCCTCATAGCCGCGGACGATCTTCGCCCCTTCGAGAACGGAATTGTTCATATGCCGGAGATAGTCCGGGTGAAGGATGTTGTCCGCGTCGATCCTGACGAAGACCTCCGCCTCCTTGTCCGTCCTCAGGATCTCCTGGAACCCATGCCGGAGGGGGTAGGATTCCACCTGGTGGGAGGGGTCGGGATCGTTCAGTTCGAAGACGATAGCGCCTGCCTTTCTGGCCAGCTCCGCAGTCCTGTCCGAGCAGTTATGGGCGCACACGTAGACCTTATAGAGCTCCTTCGGGTAGTTCATATCCTCCCGAAGGTGTCGGACGGTCTCCTCGATGACCTCCTCCTCGTTATGGGCGGGGATGAGGATCGCGAACTTCTTCTCAGGCGCGTGCTCCTTCCAGTGCCTCCTCTTCAGGAAGAAGAACAGGTAGAAGAGGAACTGGGGGATGAAGGAGATCGTCACGATCGCCACCATGACGGAATTGACGTAGAAGAGGATTGAAAAAATGATGTCCGCAGCGTTCATCGCGAGCGCATTCTACTACTTTGGGATTCCAAGAAAAAAGCCACACTCGTGGCTTTAGGACCGATGGTGCCGGCTAAGGGAGTCGGACCCCTGACCTTTCGCTTACAAGGCGACTGCTCTGCCTCTGAGCTAAGCCGGCGCGCGGGGATTCTCCCGCCTTAGCGGGCTTGACGCAAGACACACCGCTTCCGAAAGAATTTCCGTGAAGATCTTGTGCCGCCAAAGGAATGCGGACCAATGAAAAGAAGGAAATTTGATGAGAGAATCCAAAAATTCGAAAATTGGATGGTGTTTCGCCAATGTTTTTTATATGACCACACCGAATCCAAGAAAAAAGCGGCCCGCGGGCCGCTTCTCTTCCTGGTGGGTGTTACGGGTTTCGAACCTGTGACCTCTTCCGTGTGAAGGAAGCGCTCTCCCGCTGAGCTAAACACCCGTATCAATAAGGCCCCGTTCCCGGGGCCCTTTGATCCGATTGGTGGGCCTTAATGGGCTTGAACCATCGACCTTGCGCTTATCAAGCGCACGCTCTAACCAGCTGAGCTAAAGGCCCAATCCGCACCCCGTCTTCCGGTGTGCTCGTGCATCCTACAACCTGAGCAACGCCAAGACAAGCGGTTTCGGTGTCGCGGAGGAGGAAAGATAGGCAAGATCGCTATGGCAACATGGCCTTCCTTCGTGCCAAGAGGCGGAGAAAGGGAACTCAGCAGGCAGTCGTCGGGTATTCGAGGTCCTCGATGTTCCTCCAGGCCCTGACGATCGATAGGACCTCCTCCCTGGTCTTTCCTTCGTCGACATCCCCCTTCAGGAAGCCGTGGATCAGGCGCGCGATACGGACGGCGTCCTCCTCGCTCGCCCCGCGGGAGGTTGCCGCGGCGAAGCCAAGGCGAATGCCGGAAGCGTCCTTCGGCCTCATCCTGTCCCCGTGGATCATGTTCTTGTTCGTCGTGATCCCGATGGACTCCAGCCTCGTCTGGGCCTCCCTCCCGGTAATCCCATAGGAGGAAAGGACATCGAGGAGGAAGAGGTGCGTTTCCGTTCCCGAGGAACGAACGCCCAGCCTCCGGAACTCCTCGGCGGCAAGCGCAGTGTTCCTCAAGACTTTTTCCATATACTCGCGGAAGGCGGGATGGAGGGCTTCCCCGAAGGCGACGGCCTTCCCTGCGATGACGTGCTCGAGAGGACCGCCCTGGGAATACGGAAACACCGCGGAGGAAATCGCCTTCCCGAGCTCCATGTCCCGGGAGAGGATGAGCCCTCCCCTAGGGCCCCGGAGGGTCTTGTGCGTGGTCGAGGTCACCGCGTCGGCGTATAGGCACGGGTTCTCGCATAGCCCTGCGGCGACGATCCCGGCGATGTGGGCCATGTCCACCATGAAGCGGACGCTTGTTCCAAAGCGCTCGTTATGGCGGTCCACGATTTCCCTCAACGTAGAGAAGGAGATCTCGTAGGGATAGGCGCTATAGCCGGCAAGGAGGAGGTCGGGCTTCGTCTCCCCGAGGCGCTTCTCGATCACCGGGTAGTCAAGCCTCCCGTCCTCGCCCAGGGGATAGAAGGAGACGTCATAGAGGTCGCTGGAGAAGCTCACGGGCGATCCATGGGTCAGATGCCCCCCGTCGTTCAGCTCGAGGGCAAGGATCTTCGCCCTGCCCCTCCCCTTGAGAAGCGCGTGGAAGCAAGCGAAGTTCGCCTGCGACCCGGAATGCGGCTGGACGTTCGCGTAAGGGACGCGGAAGAGCTCCCGGGCCCGTTCGATCGCGATGCTCTCGGCCTCGTCGACGTACTCGCATCCCCCGTAGTAGCGCCGGCCGGGATAGCCTTCCGCGTACTTCGCGGTGAGGATGGAGCCCTGGGCCTCACGCACGGAACGGGAGGGATAGTTCTCGCTCGCGATGAGCTCGATGCCATCGTCCTGCCTTCTCGTCTCTTCCTCGATGATCTTCCTGATCGCGCTGTCCCTCATGAATCGTCCCTCCGCCCGAGGAAGTCTAGCACCGGAGGGGCCTCCTCATTTCCCTGAAGATAAGGAAAAGCCCCCCGAAGGGGGCTTCTCGGAAAGCCTTGGGCTAGCGCTTGCTGAACTGGGGCGCGCGACGGGCGGCCTTGAGACCGTACTTCTTGCGCTCCTTGACGCGAGCATCGCGGGTGAGCATCCCGGCGACCTTGAGGGACTTCCTGTCCTCCCCTGCCTCGAGGAGGGCGCGGGCGATCCCGAGGCGGATGGCCTCGGCCTGCCCGGTGAAGCCGCCGCCGTTGACGAAGGCCTCGACATCGTACTTCGCCTCGGCGCCGACGATGAGGAGCGGCTGGCGGAGGTTCTGGACGAGGGTCTCGTAGGGCATGTACTTGGCGACGTCCTTGCCGTTCACCTCAATCTTGCCGGAGCCGATGCTCAGGTAGACGCGGGCGACCGCCTTCTTGCGGCGTCCGGTCCCGTAGTACTTCTTCACGTTAGGCATCTTTCCTTCTCCTTACTTCGAGAGATCGAGGACCACAGGCTTCTGCGCCTCGTTCTCGTGCGTCTCGCCGGCGTAGACATGGAGCTTCTTGAGCATCTTCCGCCCAAGGGGGCCCTTTGGAAGCATCCCCCAGACGGCGCGCTCGACCATCTCCACGGGGTACTCGCGGAGCATCGTGCCCGCGCTCCTCGTGCGGAGGCCGCCGTTATAGCCGCTGACGTTGTAGTAGTTCTTCTTGTGCTCGCTGTCGCCGGTGAGCTTGACCTTCCCGGCGTTCACGACGATGACGTAGTCCCCGACGTCCTCGTTGGGGGTGTAGATGGGCTTCGTCTTGCCCATGAGGATCTGGGCGATCCTGCTGGCAAGGCGGCCCAGGGGGATGCCAGTGGCATCCACGAGGTACCAGGCGCGGGCGATTTCCGCAGGCTTGGCCATGGTGGTCTGATCCATTGCTGTTTCCTTCCTGAGTCTCTCTTCGGACTTCTTTCTCGAACTAAACTTTACCGGGGTTTACTTCTTCAAAGTAGTGCCGGCGCGCATTATCCGCACGCGCGTAGGCAAAATCAAGGGCGAGTTCAGCGCCCGCCGCATAGAGGATGAGAAAGGGCCGCCTGTCGCGGCCCTCCCCGTCCCTTTCGGAACTAGGCGTTCTCCACGTTGTGGTAGACGTTCTGGACGTCCTCGTTCTCGTCGAGCTCGGCAAGCATCGCCTTGAACTTCTTCAGATCCTCGTCCCCGAGGGTCACGTACTCGTTCGGGACAAAGGTGACCTCGGCGGCCTCGTAGTCCTCGATCCCGAGGGGACGGAGGGCGTCCTTCGCCTTCTCGAGGTCGTTGGGTCCGCACTTGACCTCCACGATGCCCCCCTCGCACTCGCAGGAGCGGATGTCGACGTCGGCGAGAATGAGGGCCTCCTCGATCTTCTCGACGTCCTCCTCCTTCCCCTTGAAGTCCAGGACGGCGAGGAGCTCGAAGTTGTAGGAGACGGTCCCCATCTTGCCGCCCTTCCTCGTGACGATGGTGCGGACGCTGGTGAGGGCGCGGTTGACGTTGTCGCTCAGAGTGTCGACGATGAGGTAGGAGCCCCCAGGCGTGAGGAACTCGTAGCGGCCCTCGATATAGGCCTCGGCGGAACCGCCCCTCGCCTTCTCGATCGCCCGCTCGATGACGTCGCGCGGGCAGGTCTTGCGGTACTTCTCGATCGCGCTCCGGAGGGCTAGGTTGCTCTCGGGATCAGGGATGCCGCTCTTGGCGGCGGCGTAGATTTCCTTGCTGGCGCGCATGTAGATGGCGCTCTTGGCCTTGGCGGTCGCCGCCATCGCGGCGGCGCGCACCTCGAAATGTCTTCCCATGGTTGACTTCCTCTTTTCCCGCGGATTTTACCACCGGGCGGAGCTAGGTTGAAAGTCGAGGGCCCCGAGAAGGCGGACGCCGGTGTCCTCGACGAGCTTCCTCATATGGCCGAAGGGCCCCTTGTGAAGGTCCCAGGGGCTATGCGCGTCCACCCCGAGGAAGGCGCTGACGCCCATCTCCCCCGCGATTCTCCAGAACTCCGGGCAGGGATATTCCACATGGGAGAGGTCCTTCCCCTCCTCCCAGCCCCCGATGCGGGAGCGCCCCATGTTGATCTCGAGGGGAAGCCCCAGCTCGAGGCTGAGGGAGCAGATGCGCCGGCAGACGCTCTCGGCATGGGGGCCCCAGCCTTCCCAGAGCAGGTATAGGTCCGGATGGGCGACGTAGGAATATAGGCCCGACCTCATTCCTCTGAGAAGGTCGAGGCAGTAGGCCTCCGCGCTTTCCTCAGGGCGCCGCCCCCAGTAGTGCCAGGGCATCCCGTTCCGGAACGTCTCATGCTGCCCGAGGATGAGATAGTCGAAGCCTTTCTCCTGGAGAAGGCCCCTGTAGTAGCCCTCCATCTCCGGCGAGTACTCCGCCTCGAAGCCAAGGAGGATCTGGATCTTCCCCTCGTACTTCTTTCGGAGGGCGAGGATGGAGGAGACGTAGTCGTCCAGCAGGGAGTAGTCCCCCCTCATGCCCCTCTCGCGGATGCCGGGCAGGAACGCGTGGTCGGAGAAGCCGAGGACCCGATAGCCATTCCTGAGGGCGTCCTCCACGTATTCCTCGTCAGGTGACATCGCGGCATGCCCGCACCGGAACGTATGGGTATGGAAGCAGTAGTCGGGAAGAGCCCGTCTCTCGTTCTCACTCATAAAGCACCTCCTCCAAGGTAAGCCCCCCGGCAGGGGCAAGGCGCGGGTAGATCCTCCTCGGGAGAGGATGTTCGAGAAGATCTTCGATAGTGGCCCTGTCGACCTTCCCTTGAGATAGGTCAAGGATCCCCTGGACCAGAAAGCGCACCATGTAGGTCATGAAGCCAGAGGAGGTGAAAAGAAGGGAGACGATACCCTCCCTCTCCGTCACATCGATAGTGACAACGCGGCGAAAATCCAGCAGATCTTCCTTTTTCGATGTGAAATTCCGGTAGTCATGGCTCCCTTCAAAAAGAGCGCAGCTTGACTTGAGGGAGGAAAGGTCATGAATCCCGATGTCATCGAGGGAAACCGCGTTGACCACAAGGGGATTCCTCGTCCCCGTAAGGAGGCGGTAGCAGTACCTCTTTCCCTTCGAGGACTTCCTTGCGTCAAAGGAAAGCGGCGCTTCCGAAAGGGAAATAACGGCGATATCCGAAGGAAGGAGGTGATTGAGGCACTTCATGAGCCTCTCGGGGGAATCGAAGGATCGTTCCGCCCTAATGGAGACGACCTGGCTCCTCGCGTGCACGCCTGCGTCGGTCCTGCCCGCCCCGTGAAGGAGGAACCCTTCCGGGAACAAGGTGCACAAGGCCTCTTCGAGCACCCCCTGGACGGTCCTTCCCTCCCCTTGCCGTTCAAAGCCCCGGAAGGAGTCCCCGCGATAGGAGACGACCACCTTGTAGTTCTTCATCGAACCGCGACCTGGAACCACTCGAGGAACGGGTCGAAGGAAAGGACGGACATCGCCACGCACATCCCGAAGAAGGCTCCGACGAGAAGGACCGCGATCAAGTCCCCCCAGTGGAAGGCAAGCTTCCGGTAGCGGGTTCTCTTTGCCCTTGGGTCGTAGCCCCTCCCCTCCATCGCGTCGGCGAGCTCGTCGCTCCGCATGAGGGAAGAGACGACGAGAGGGACGATGAGGGAGACGAGGGCGCGCGCCCTGACGCTGAGCTTCCCGCGCTGGAAGTCGACTCCGCGGGAGGACTGGGCCTTCATGATCCGCTCCACATCCACGAGGATGGTGGGGATGAAGCGAAGGGCAAGGGAGAGGACCATCGACCATGCCGCGGTGTTGACTCCGAGCCAGCGGATGGGAGAGAGATACCATTCGAAGCCTGCTGTGAGGTCCAGGGGCTTCGTCGAGGCGGTTAGGATCAAGGAAAGGGCGATCATGAGCATGAGCCGCACCAGGATCTTCAGCGCGTCGAGGATGGAGGCCCAGTAGATGGGATAGTTCCCAATGAAGAAGGCGACCCAGTCCAGGTTGTCGCTCCTAGGCATGATCGCGTAGATGAGAAGAAGGAAGATGAGCATGAACCACAGGGACTTCAGGCTCTTGAGAAGCGCGGTGAACCGCATTCTCGTCATGAGGAAGAAGGCAAGCACCAGCACGAGCGAGACCCCAGCCATGAGGAAGGTCGTCGAATAGTTCGCGTAGCCCAGGAACACCGTCACGATGAGAAGGACGAGGCAAAAGAGTTTCGTCCTCGGGTCGAGGAAGTGGACGGGCGAGCGGTAGGGGACGTAGCGTCCCAGCGACAAGGACGCCATCAGGAGGCCCTCCTTCCGTTCTTGATTGCCTTGGCAAGCCCAGGGACGTCGCGAACGTCCTTCATGTCGAGCTGCCACCCGCGTTCCTGGAGCTTCCGGGCGAAGGCGTACACCTTGGGCATATCGAGCGAATAGTCGGATAGATCGGTCTGGAAAAGCTCCTCAGGGGGCAGGACCTTGACCACCTTGCCCTCGTCCATGACCACGACCTTGTCCGCGTGGCGGAGCACGAGGTCCATGTCATGGGTGACGAGGATGAGCGTCGTGCCTTCCTTCTTGATTTCCTCGAAGAGAAGCATCGTCTCCTCCGCGGAGGCGGGGTCAAGCCCGGAGGTCGGCTCGTCCAGGACCAGGATGGAGGGCTTCGTCGCCAGGACGCCGGCGATCGCGGCCTTCCTCTTCTCCCCTCCCGAGAGCTGGAAGGGGCTCCTCGTGAAGAAGGATTCGTCGAGGCCCACCCTCAGGAGCGCCTCGTGCGCCATCTTGAGCGCCTCTTCCTTGCTCGCCCCGAAGTTCCGCGGGCCGAAGGCGACGTCCTTCTCCACCGTATCCTCGAAAAGCTGGTATTCCGGGAACTGGAACACCATCCCGACCTTCTTCCTGAGGGAGAAGAGGTCCTTGCTCCTCTCCTTCTTCACGGAGGAGTTCACGAAATCCCCCACCTTCACCCGGCCCGAGGTCGGATTCAGGAGGGCGTTCATATGCTGGATGAGGGTGCTCTTCCCCGACCCCGTCTTCCCGACGATCGCGGTGGTCACGCCCTCCTCGATAAGGAGCTCGATGTCCCGGAGGGCGTCATGCCGGAACGGAGACTTCGGCTCGTAGACGAACGAGACCTTCTCGAACTCTATCGGCATAGTTCCTCCAGGAGCCCTTCTTCCGAAAGGGTAGGCTCGACATCGACGCCCTCTTCCCTGAGCGCGAGGGAGAGCTCATGCACGAAGGGAGACTCGAGATGGTTCTCTTCGAGTAGCTCGCGGTGGGAGAAGACCTCCTCCCCCTTCCCCTCGAGGATGAGCTTCCCTCCGGCAAGGACGAGGACGCGGTCGCTCTCGACCGCCTCCTCGACGTCATGGGTGATCGATAGGACGGTCAGGGAAGGGTTTTCCTTCCTCATCTTGCGGACGAGGGCCAGGATCTCCCTCTTCCCCTTCGGGTCAAGCATCGAGGTGGCCTCGTCGAGGATGAGGAGGGAGGGGCGGAGGGCAAGCACCCCGGCGAGGGCGACCCTCTGCTTCTGCCCGCCCGAAAGATTCTCCGGGGCCTGGTCGAGATACTCCTCCATCCCGACGGAGGCGGCGGACTCCAGGATGATCGCGTCCATCAAGGACGGGTCGATGGCCCTGTTCTCCAAGCCGAAGGCGATGTCGTCCCTCACGGTGGCCCCCACGAACTGGTTATCCGGATTCTGGAAAACCAGGCCGATCTTGCTATGGATTTCCGCGGAATGCTCCTTGTCGTACTCCATTCCGAAGACCGTTAGGGAGGCGTTGGGGTCGAGCTCGGAAATAAGCCCGGCGAGGATTCTCGCCAGCGTGCTTTTGCCCGAGCCGTTATGGCCGATGAGGGCGACGTACTCCCCTTCCTTGATTTCGAAGGAGACATCGTCCAGCGTCCTGGGCCCATCCTTCGCGTAGGAGAAGGAAATGTGCTCCGCCTTGATCGCGAGACTCATCGGTAGGAAATCTCCGGGGACCTGCCTTCATAGGCCCTGACCTTCACTCCCGCGAGCTCGAAGAGCTTCCGAGAGGCAAGGTAGATGGTGTCGTCCGCGTGCTTGTCGGAAAGGTAGACGACCTCGCGGATCCCGACCTGGATGATGGCCTTCGCGCATTCGTTGCAGGGGAAAAGGGTCACGTAGATCGAGCACCCGTTGAGGGCCGAGCCGTTCCTGGTGTTCAGGATGGCGTTGAACTCGGCATGGCATACGTAG
This sequence comes from uncultured Bacilli bacterium, assembly GCA_944350325.1. Lineage (GTDB taxonomy): Bacteria > Bacillota_I > Bacilli_A > RFN20 > CAG-826 > UBA4951. The sequence goes on from CALVOS010000027.1 coordinate 18,409, forward strand.
AGATACTTGCTGTCGAGCCCTTCCCCATGCCCCCACGGGAGAGCCTCGTCCTCGATCCGCCTGGGCATCCCGTTATAGCCGATCGAGACCACCTTGTGGTCCTGGTCGACCACGCACGCCCCCACCTGGGTGGAGGGATCCTTGCTTCGGAGGGCGCTCAGGGAGGCGATCCCCATGAAATACTCGTCCCAGCTTATGTTGTCGGACCGCATCTTCTCTTCCATCGGCGCACATGATAATGAGGGAGGAGGGCAAAGGCATCAAAAAAACGCCCTAAGGGCGTTCGCTTACTGGCTACCGGCTCTTGCGGGGCAAGGGCTCGGAGGCTTCTTCGAGGGCCCCTCTCTCGCGATGGTTCCCGAAGGCGAGGGCGTACTCCATGTCGAGGGCGTATTCCTCCTCGCTTCTTTTCCGGAACGTCGCTTCCCTAGGGTCCATGGCCATCCCTCCCGTCCATCGAGGATAGGCGTTCCTTATGGGGAGGGCTACCTCCCCCGGTTGGACACTGTACCGGATTCGGGGCAATTTTCCTCTTGCCAGGAAGGCAATCGCGAAAAGGCAGAAAAAAAGACCCGTCGCCGGGTCCTAGAAACGGGAGAGAATGACTAGCTTATAGCCCTTCCCGTAGACGGAGTCGATCCGGAGCCCACGCACGATCATGAGCTTCTTGCGGATCGCCGAGATATGCACGTCCACCGTCCGGGTCGTCCAGTCGGTGTTGTCGCTATCCCAGATCTCCGAGATGAACGCCTCGCGCGGGACGATCCTCCCCTTCGCCTCGTAAAGCACGCCGATGATCTTCCATTCGATCGGGGTGAAACGAACGCTGGTCTTGTGGATCGGGTCGGTGACGACGCGGGTGTCGACGTTCACTTCGACGAACGATCCGTCTCCTCTCTGCACCTTGCAGATGGGTCCTTGGTCAAGAGGTTCGAATACCATAAATCTTCCTTTCGTACAGCGTTTTAATATTCCATAAAGGGGTTCTGAATTTAAGTGCAAATAAAGAAATACTCGCTGATTTTACAATAAAGAGAATGAAACACCGTGAAAAGCCAACATATGGATTAAGTATTGTTGCCGCCTGCTTTTCTTGCCAGTGCCCTCGTTTTTGTATTTGACTCACGGGATTTCTCTCCAAAGTGGGCGAATAAACAAAAAGACGTACATGTAAACGCCTTTTTGTAATTTCATTTAAGTGTTGCTTGAACCTTTGGAAGGAAATGATTGATAGAGGACGGGGCGCTCCTCTATGAGTGCCTGCTCAAAATGAAGGACCACGCCTTGAGCATTGCCGAGGTGGCGAGGGAGAGGACCAGGAAGTTGATGGGGGAGGCAAGGAGCAACGAGGCGTAGTAGAAGAGGAAGCTTTCATCCCCCATGGTCCCGCCCATCATGGAGTAGAAGAGATAGAAGGCCAGCGCCTTGAGGGCGTCCATGATGATGGCTTCCGAAAGAAAGGAGAGGGAGGTCGTCTCCCATAGGGAGGGGATGCGCCTGTCCACGGAGAGAGAGGATGGAGGAGAGAGTCTCCATACCAGAAGGAAGGAGAGGACGCTCAGGAGGAACGTGCCAAGGACGAAGCCCAGGCCGATCCAGCGGGCGTCCTCTCCGAAGGGGCTGAGCACGTCGGTCAGGCCCACGACAAGGCAGAGCCCGAGGAAGAGGAGGACCATCCCGCCGAGAGATACCCAAGGGGTCGAGAAGAAGGGTCTCGCCTTCTTCTCCAGCTGGAAGAAGAGCCAGGGGAAGATCCCGAGGAGCGCGTACACGATCGACAGGAAGAAGTTGTAGTCCATCGTCCCTGTCGGGAGGAGGAAGGCGGGGATGAGGTCCCCGAGGACGCCGACGAGCGCGCCGTAGACGGGACCAAGGGCGATGGAGGAGAAGACCGTCACCGCCGGGGTGAGCGAGATGCGGAAGAAGGGGAGCGCGTTGATCGTCAGGAGCTTCGCCAGGAAGGTGAAGACGACGGCGATCGCGATGAGCGCCGCCCCGAAGGTCATCTTGCGGACGGGCGAGAGCTCTCTCATTCGAAATTTCCCTCCTTGCTCAGGCGCATCGCCGTGTATAGGGAGCCCACGACGAGGATCCTCTCGGGAAAGCGGAAAAGGTAGGAGAGGGCGTCCTCGGGGCTAGGGAAGATCCGCTCAGGCGAGAGCCTCTTAAAGTCTTCCGGACGGCAGGACCTCGGATGATCGAAGGAAGCGCAGACGAACCGGGAGGCAACATCCTCGAGCACTTCCTTCTCCCTCTCGATCTCCTTGTCGCGGAAGGAGAGGAAGAGGACGGAGAACTTCTCCCGAGGGAAGGCCGCCCCGAGGGAACGAACCAGAAGGGAGACCGCCTCCGGGTTATGGGCGCCGTCGATGAGAAGGCGGCCGCGCTGCTCGAACCTCCCCGGGAGGCTGACGGAGCTAAGTCGTTTCTTGAGGGCTTCCGTGCGAGAGGCCCCGAACCCGGGAAGTTCCCTGAGGGCCGCCCAGGCGATGGCGAAGTCCCTCACCTGGGCAAGGGAGGGACGTTCGACGAAGAAACCGGTCTCCTCCCCGATGTCGAAGGCGCATCCCAAGTCGGAAATAGAGATGTTTGAGGCCGATTTTGCAAGAATCAGACGGGAACCGAGCGTTTCTACCCTTATCTCCGCGCGCCTCATCGCCCTGGGAGGAAGAGGACCCGTGACAAGGGGGACGCCCTTCCGAAGGATGTCCAGCTTGGCCTCGGCGATCTCCTCGACCGTCTTCCCAAGGAACCTCGTGTGTTCGAGGGCGACGGAGGTGAGGACGCATAGGGCTGGCGAGGCGGAGGGGATGTTCGTCGCGTCGATCGTCCCTCCCATCCCGCACTCGATGACGGCGAAGTCGACCTTCCTCTCATTGAAGTAGCGGAACATGACCGAAGTGACGATCTCGAAGGAGGAAAGGTCGAACTCCTGGTAGAGGTCCTTCTCTTCCTCGTAAAGCCTATCGAAGTCACCCTCCGGGATAGGCTTCCCGTCGAGGAGGATTCCTTCGCGAGGATCCTGGAGCCATGGAGAGAGATAGAGGCCGGTCCTCTTCCCCATCTGGGAGAGCCCTGAAGCGATATACGAGGAAACCGATCCCTTCCCGTTCGAGCCCGCCACATGGACGTAGGGGAAGGCGGGAGCGAGCCCGGTCCGAGAAAGATACCTATCGTAGTTCTTCCGCTCGTACCGGAACATGGTCCGGTCCCGGGAGGCTAGCTCGCGGAGAATCTCCCCATGCCTCATTCATAGTCCCCCGCCTTATGGCCGGCGCGCTCGTTCTCGCGCTCGATGTCGCGCTTCTTGATGGTCTCGCGCTTGTCGTATGCCTTCTTGCCCTTGGCGAGCGCGATCTCAACCTTCGCGAACCCATGGGAAAGGAAGATCTTCGTCGGGACGCAGGTGTATCCCCCCTCGTCCAAGGACTTGGCGAGCTTCTGGATCTCCTTCTTCCGAAGAAGGAGCTTCCGGTCCCGGAGATGGTCCACGTTGAAGATGTTTCCTTCCTTATAGGGGGCGATATGCATGTTCGCGAGGAAGGCTTCCCCGTCCCTGACGTAGACGTAGCTCCCCGTAAGGGAGGCGTCCCTCCTCCGCAGGCTCTTGATCTCGGTGCCGGTCAGGACGATCCCGGCGGTGAGGAAGTCGGAAAGAAAGTATTCGAAGCGTGCCCTTCGATTTTCCAAGAGGAGCCCGGTTTCCTTCTTCTTCGCCATGCCGGGCGATTATACCCGGGAAATCGTAAGGCTGGCGGAAAGGCCGTCCTTGCCGTCCCGGATCCCGTTCACCTGGATCTCGTAGGGAAGGGATTCCCCGGAGTTCAGGCATGGGAGGCCATCCTCCTCCTGGAAGAAGGAAGAATGGGTGTCCATCCGGAAGAAGTCCCTTCCCGCCTCAGGGACGAAGAGGTCGCGGTTATCCGCGTAATGGAGGAGGCCGGTCTTGGGATAGTCCTGGTTAGAAAGGCGATCCTCCCCGTCCGCCTCCACGAGGGCGAGGAAGGAGTTCCTGTCCGTCTTGCTGAGCCTCGGGTCGTTGTCCGAGGAGAGGAGGTAGAACGTTCCTTCGCCAAGGGAAGGCTCCTTCTCCTTTGAATACTCCTCCTTCAGGACCAGGGAGCCGTTTCTTCTCCCCTGGCAAAGCCTTGCGTCCACATGAATCATGCGAATGCCGGGAATCGAGTAATTGAAGGGATATATGCCGAGATATCTCTCGTTCGCGTCCTTCTCATTGAGCCCCTGGGGGTCATATAGCTCGATCCAAAGTCCCTCCGAGTAGGGGGAGGGCTCCTCCCCGGGGGGAAGAAGGAAAAGGGAATCCCGCTCGCCAGTCAGCTCGATGACGAACTCGTCCGGGGCATCCTCCGGGACATAAAGAGGACGCTTCCACCCGAGCGCGTACTTGCTCCAGCCGTTATGGTCGCCGAGCCCGAGGTCCATCATGTCGAGGCCTCCCATAGGCATGCGGTACTTCTCCTCCTCAAGGAGGTAGGAGCCGTCCTCCCCCGCCTCGCTATAGAGATCTGGCAGCCCGAGAAGGTGCCCCGTCTCATGGATCAGCGTCCTGGGATCCCCTTCCTTCGCGCGATCGAGGAAGGAGTACGAGCACCAGACATACCCCATCCCGCAGGGGTCCTCGGGGTCCCCCTCCCTTCCGTAGTCGTAGTAGGTGTAGGCCCAGAACTCCGAGGCGCGGGAATCACCCGCCTCACCATAGTCATGCTCCTCGAAGGTGGGGGCGCTATAGATGAGATAGACCGCGTCGAGGAACCCGTCCCCGTTGGAATCCGCCTCCTTGAGGAGCGAGGAATCCTGGGAGGAGACGCCCTTCCTCAGGATCGATATCGTCTTCCTTCCCATGGAGCCGTTCCCCTGGAGATGGGAGAGGGCGCTTCCCTCGAGGACGACTTTCTTCCCGAAGAGGAAATCGAGGCGAAGGAGCCCGCCCGAGGACTCCTCGTAGAAGGAGGAGACGGATTCCTTGCCCGCGAAGGCGTTCTCGATCTTGGAGAAAGCATCCTCTGGGAAGGGGAACTCCGCGAACTCGACAGGGATCACGAGGGGACGGACCTTCCCTAGGGAAGGGAGCCCTGGGGCCTCCTCCCCCTCGTCCTGCGCGTTCAGCTCCGCGATGGTGAAGGAAGAGGAGGGAGCCTCGGGAAGAACGAGGTCCTCCTCCCGGTACCCCCCTTCCCAGTCGACCGTCGGGATAGGGGAGCAGGAGCAAAGGAGCGTGGCGACAAGGAAGAACAGGATGCCCTTCGACCTCATGGGCCGATTATAGAGGAGAGCCTAGAGCACGGAGAAATAGAGGCTCAGGAACATCAGGAGGGTCCCCAGGAGCACCGCGACATGCCAGAGGCTATGCCACCACTTGCTCCTCTTCCCACCTAGCCCATAGAGGATAGCCCCTACCGTATAGGCGATCCCTCCCATGAGAAGGAGGAAGGTTCCCGGGTACCACCCGATCGAAAGGACGAGGGGGTAGAAGGAGATGATCGCCGTCCACCCCATCAAGAGGTAGTCCACCATGCAGAGCTTGGCGAACTTATGGATGTCGAGGGTGTTGAGGATGGCGCCGGCGATCCCGAGGAAGGTGACCACTCCCCAGATGGACCATCCCCATCCCGGGAACTCCGGGACCATGCCGGAAAGGCAGTAGGGGGTGTAGGTCCCCCAGATGAGAAGGAACACCATGTTGTGGTCGAGGACGCGGAACACCTTCTTCGCCCTTCCTTCGGGAAGCCCGTGGTAGAGGGCGGAAACCCCGTAGAGACAAAGGATAGAGAGCAGGAAGACGATCGCCGTGGCGATGTTCCACCAATGGCCCTGCTCCACGCAGTGGACGATGAGGAAGGGCCCGCCCACGAGGGCGAAGAGGACCCCGAGCGCGTGGGTGATGCTGTTGGTGGCTTCTTGTCCCCTGGTGTAGGAAGGAAGGACGATCTGATCTACTGACATGCCTTCATTCTAGCACTCATGGTTGGACTGGCAAGGTTATCTAGTATCGCTTACTAGTTAATGTTGTCTTGCCACTCTCCTATAGAAAAGGACTACACTTCCCGCATGACCGAACTGCTCAGGAAGCTATTCATCAAGGACTATCAGAACGTCGGGGACCCGAAGGTGCGGGAACGGCACGGGAAGCTGGCCTCCCTCTTCGGCATCCTCACGAACCTCGTGCTGATCGCCCTCAAGGCCGGTGCGGCTATCCTTGTCTTCTACCAATCCGGAGTCTTGTCCGCCGCCCTAATGGCAGATGCCGCCAACAACGTCAGCGACATGGCCACTTCTCTCGTCTCCCTCTTCAGCTTCCGCCTCGCCGGGAAGCCCGCAGACAAGGACCACCCCTTCGGCCACGAGAGGGTGGAGTACATCTCCGGGCTCGTCATATCCGTGATCGTCCTCATGATCGGGGCGACCCTCCTCCAGGAATCCATCACCAAGGTGATCGAGATGGCAGAGGCTTCCTACGACCTCATCGCGGTCATCATCCTCGCAGTGTCCGTCTTTCTGAAAGTGTTCCAGGGATTCGTCTACCGGGGGCTCGGGAAGGCGATTTCCTCCGAATCCCTAAAGGCGTCCTCGATCGACTCCTGGAGCGATTCCGTCTCGACGTTCCTCATCCTGATCGCCGCGATCCTCTCCTACAGCCTCCACTGGGACAACCTGGACGGATACATGGGCATCCTCGCCTCCCTCTTCGTCATCCTGAGCGGGGCGAAGATGCTCAAGGACACCGCCTCTCCCCTTATCGGAAACCCTATGAAGAAGGAAGCCGTAGACGAGATCCTAGAAGAGGCAAAAAAAGACCCCCGCATCCTCGGGGTGCATGACCTGCTCCTCCATGACTACGGGCCTACGAAAAGGTTCGTCTCCTTCCACGCGGAGGTGGATTCCCGGATGGATTTCCTCGAGGCCCACGAGATGATCGACGACCTTGAGGAGTCACTCAGGAATAAATACGGCCTCAACGTATCCATCCATATGGACCCCATCCTCGTCGGAGATGAGGAGACGGAGAGGGTGAAGGCAGAAATCCTCGAGTGTCTTAAGAAGCTAGACCCATCTCTCAGAATCCACGACTTCCGCCTAGTGGATGGGAAAGGGCACGCGAACGTCCTCTTCGATGTCGTCCTGCCATTCGACGGGAAACTGACCGAGAAGGACGTCATGGCAGCGTTGAACTGTCGCTTCGCCAACCAGGATAAGACCTATAACCTGAAGGTGACCTTTGATCGTCCGTTCACCGAGTAGAAAAGCTTACGGAAGGCGGGTTAGGCCGACCCGACACACGCCCAAACTATTTCAACCCACGCCCCCCCAATTGGTTATAGGGGCCTAGAAAAGAAAACTGACCCGAATTAGCACTGCCCCCAAACCACCCAACCACCCTTCCGGCGTGCGAGGCAGTTGAGGACTGACCCGAATTAGCACTGCCCCCAAACGGCGCACTTGAAAACGCCGTGGCGGATGAGGTTGAGGACTGACCCGAATTAGCACTGCCCCCAAACGACTATTCGCTCACCGAACCCCTATCGTCGGTTGAGGACTGACCCGAATTAGCACTGCCCCCAAACTTACTTCCCTCGCGATCTTGGTGATCTGTGAGTTGAGGACTGACCCGAATTAGCACTGCCCCCAAACATGTCAAGGAAGCCCGCTCTCGGCACGGAAGTTGAGGACTGACCCGAATTAGCACTGCCCCCAAACGGTGCCAGTCGTCCAGGGCATAGGGTATAGGTTGAGGACTGACCCGAATTAGCACTGCCCC
>CALVOS010000028.1 GCA_944350325.1 uncultured Bacilli bacterium
GCCGACGAAGAGGATCTGGTGCTCCTCCCCGGTCTCGACCTCGCGGTAGTGGACCTGGTAGCCGATGCTGATCGTCGCGCCGGGCTCGACGACTCTGGCGTTCTCCTCGATATGCTCGATCTCCGCGATCCTCGCCTCGATCTGGGCCTGGAGGGTCCTGGCGGCGTCGTAGTCGGCGTTCTCGCTCAAGTCGCCCTGGTCGCGCGCGGCCTTGAGGGCCTCCTTGACGCGCGGCTGCTCCTCGTCGAGGAGGCGGCGCTTCTCCCGGCGGAGCTCATCGAGGCCCGCCTGGGTCATGAGTATCGTTTCGGTCATGTTCTATCTCCTTGAGACCTTGGGATTATATCGCAGAGGAAGCATGGAAGAGGCTCACTTCGCCTCCTGGATGGCAGGGTCCTCCTCGTAGGCGGCCAGAACCTCCTCCGCCCGGGCGAGCTCCTCCTCGCTCACGGGCGCGAGCTCCTTCCCGTCCGCGCTCGCCATCACGATGAGGGAGTCGGGATCCTCTTCCTTGTAGAGGAAGTAGAAGGACTTCCCGCTTTCCTCCTCCACATAGTAGAAATAGATCTTCCAGAGCTCCTCCGTCCCGTCCTCGCGGGTGATGACCATGTCGTTGTCCTTCGCCTCGATCATTCTCTTTCCTCCCGTTCCCTCGCCGCCATGAAGTCCTCGAGGATGAGGGCGGCGGCGGCCCTGTCTATCCTCATCTCCCTCTCCTTCCGGCCGACGCCATGCTCCCGCATGACCTCCGCGGCCGCGACGGTGCTGAGCCTCTCGTCCTGGAAATGCACGCGGATCAGAGGCCTTTCCTTCAAAAGCGCGTCCTTGAAGCGCTCGCTTCTCAAGGTCCCCTCGCTCAGGGACCCGTCCATGTTGAGGGGGTAGCCGAGCACCACGTCCTCGATCCTCTCCTCATCAAGGAGTGAAAGGACGCGCTCGATAGCGAGGCGGTAGTGGTGCTTCGGGAAGAGGAACTCCTCCCTTGCGTGCACGATCCCCACGACGTCGGAGACGGCGATCCCCAGGCTCCTCGTCCCGAGGTCGAGTCCGAGGTAGCGCCTCAAAGGAGCCGCTCCTTCAGGGAAGAGCACCAGTCGCGGAAGCCGTCGACGGACAAGATTGCCCCGGCGGCGCTCTCCTTCCTTCCCCCGCCTTTCCCGCCGAGCCGCGAGGCGAGCTCCTTCATGAGGGAGCCGGCCTCGACCTTCCCGAGGGCCTTCCCTCCGGCGAGGATGATCACGGGACGGGGCCCCTCCTTCCCGCCGACGAGGACGAAGAGATGGTTCGGCCGGTTGGCCTTGAGCTGGTCCCCGAGGGCGAGGAGCTCCTCGCGGGAAGCGCCTTCCTGATAAAGGAGAAGCACGTCCACTTCCCCAACGCGCTCAAGCCGCGAGGCGAGGCGGAGGGCCTCCCCCTTCCTGAGCTCCTCCTCAAGGAAGCGGGCCCTCTTCCGGGCCTCGCGGAGCCCCTCCTCCAGCTGGCGGAGGGAAGAGAGGAGCTCCCCCTCCTTCACGCCCAGCTCGCGGGAGATGCCCTGGACGATATGGCGCGAGGAGGAAAGCTCCTCGTAGGCAGGGACCCCCGCCTTGGCGGTGATGCGCCTTAGCCCGGAGCCGATCGCCTCCTCGGAGACGATGAGGAAGGGCATGAGCTCGGAGGCGTTCCCTACATGGGTTCCGCCGCATAGCTCCTTGCTTTCCTCCCCGAAGGAGACGACGCGGACGGTGTCCCCGTACTTCTCCTCGAACTCCATCTCGGCCCCCGTCTTCCGGGCCTCCTCGATGCCCATGACCTCGGTCTTCTCCGGGAGGGCGCGCTCGATCATGGAGGCGACCCTCGCCTCGACGGCACGGATCTCCTCCTCGCTCAGCCTGGTCCCGTGGGTGAAGTCGAAGCGGAGGTAGTCGGGCCCGACGAAGCTCCCCTTCTGCTCCACGTGCTCGCCCAGGACCTCGGAAAGGGCGGCGTGGAGGAGGTGGGTGGCGCTATGGTGGCGCTCAATGGCCTTCCTCCTTGCTTCATCGACATGGAGGAGCAGGACGTCCCCTTCCCTGACCTCGCCCTTGCGGACATGGACATGGTGGAGGGCCTGGCCGCGGGGGGCGCTCCGCATCGCGTCCACCTCGAGGAGGACCCCGTCCCCCTCGATCGTCCCCGTGTCGGAGACCTGCCCGCCCTTCTCGACGTAGAAGGGGGTCCTCCGGAAGGCGATCTCGCCCTCCTCCCCTTCCTTGAGGGAGGAGACTTTCCTCCCCTCCATGAAGAGTCCGGTCGCCTCCGAGCGGAGCTCCTTCTCCTCGTAGGAGAACTCCGAGGGGGCGGAGAAGGCGAGGAGGTCGGCGCTCTGGCTATGGAAGCTCTCCACCTCCCCGCGCGAGGAGCGGGCGAGCTCCTTCTGGCGCTCCATCAGGGAGCGGAATCCTTCCATGTCCACGGAAAGCCCCTTCTCCTCGGCGATCTCCTTGGTGAGGCTCGCCGGGAAGCCGTAGGTGTCGTAGAGGCGGAACACCGTCTCCCCGTCCAGGTCCTCCCCCTTCGCGAGGATGCCAGAAAGCATCTCCTCGCCGGCAAGGAGGGTCCGGAGGAAGCGCTCCTCCTCCTGGCGGACGCTCTCCCTCACCTTGGGAAGCTCCGTCCGGAGGTTCGGGTAGAAGTCCCCGTACTCCCTGGCCACGACGTCCATCAGGAGGTGGACGAATGGTTTCTCGAGGCCAAGCTTCCGCCCATGGCGCATCGCCCGGCGGATGAGGCGGCGAAGCACGTAGCCCCTTCCTTCGTTCGAGAAGCTCGCCCCGTCGGAAAGAGCGAAGGCGAGGCAGCGCGCGTGGTCGGCGATCACGCGGAAGGGAAGGAAACTCCCCTCCTCGTAGCGCTTCCCCGAGATCCTCTCCACCTCGCGGATGATCGGGAGGAAGAGGTCGGTCTCGAAGTTGGTCGGGGCCCCCTGGAGGATGCAGGCGATCCTCTCCAAGCCCGCCCCCGTGTCGATGTTCTTGCTCGGGAGCTCCTTATACTCGCTCCGGGGGACGTCGTTCACCGCGTTGAACTGGCTGAAGACGATGCCCCAGATCTCGATGTAGCGGTCGTTCTCCTCCTCGTTCCGGAGAAGCTCGACGCCCTTTCCCTCGGGGTCATAGGCCTCGCCCCGGTCGTAGAAGACCTCCGTGTTCGGGCCGCAGGGACCCTCGCCGATCTGCCAGAAGTTCCCCTCGAGAGGGATGAGGTGGCTCTCCTCGATTCCCTGCTCCTTCCAGAAGCGGAAGGCTTCCTCGTCCGCGGGGTTATAGGTGCAGTAGAGCCTCCGCGGGTCCATCCCGAAGCCCTTCCTCTCGTCCGTGAGGATCTCGTAGGCCCAGCGGATGGCTTCCTTCCGGAAGTAGTCCCCGATGGAGAAGTTCCCGAGCATCTCGAAGAAGGTGTGGTGCCTTGCCGTGTGGCCGACGTTGTCGATGTCGTTCGTGCGGATCGACTTCTGGACGTTCACGATCCTCCGCGAGGGTGGGACCTCGCTCCCGTCAAAGTACTTCTTGAGCCCCGTGACCCCGGCGTTCACCCAGAGAAGCGACTTGTCGCCCTGGGGAATGAGACTCACGCCCGGGATATAGCAATGCCCCTTGCTCTCGAAGAAGCGGATCCAGCGTTCGCGGATCTCCCGTCCCGTCAGTTTTTTCATGCTTGACCTCCTGGGGCGCAAAAAAGGCCCCTCACGAAGGAACGCCCTAGGGCGCGGTACCATCCTTCTTCGCCAAGAGAGGCGCGCTTGATTCCCCGTTAACGCCGGGAACGGCGGCATTGCCCGCGTGACGCCGGGGTGGCTCGCCCGAGGGCTTCTTCCCGGCCGCGCGTAGTATAGCGTGCGCGCGAGGCGATTAGGAAGGGAACTACTTTCCTCCCCCCCCCTTCGCGAAGAGAAGGGAGAGCCCCTTCCCGCGGAACTCGTGGACGGGACTGTCCGTGGAAGGGTAGAAAAGGGAGCTCATCCAGGCCCTCCCGCCCCCGAGGACAATCTCGACCACCGAGCGATCGACGAGGATCTGGATGCTCTCGCCCGGGAGGACCCTAGCCTCGCGGACCCCGCGGTAGACAAGGCGGATGCCCTCGCGGATGTGTTCCGAGTCATGGGCGTCCATCCGGAAGATCCCTGAGGAAGCATCATAGGAAAGGCGGAGCCCGTCCTTCTCCCCGCCGAGGATCCGGGCCTCGAAGGATTGCGCCGATCCTAGTAAGAAGGAACAAAGGGAAGCGTCTTCGAATTTCAGGAAATCCCCGCAAAAGGGCTTCTCGTTTTCAAAATATCCGGGTAGTGCAGGCTCGCATTCCTGGAAAAGCGCCCCGTTTTTGAAAGAAAGCTTTCGAATGAGACCCATCGTCCCGATGAAGCCTTCCTCCTTGCTCGGAATCCTCCCGAGGTCCTTGTCCCAGAGGGAAAGCCAGGCGGCGAGGTGGACGTCCTTCCCGTCCTGGAGAGGCTGGGCGGCATAGTAGTCGTATCCAAGGTCGAGGAGCGAGAGCTCCCCTTCCGGAACGAAGCGCATTCCCTCCATCCTGCCCATGAGATAGCAGGAGGGGTGAGGGCCCCACCTCTCCTCAGGAAGTCCCATCGGCGAAAGGACGAGGACCGCCTTCCCTTCGAGGAAGAAGATCCCGGGGCATTCGACCATGTCGCTCCCGGGGATCGAGCAGAGGACCCCGAGGAAGGAAAGCAGGGTCCCCTCCCTCCGGTAGAGGAGCACTCCTCCCTCCCCGCTGGGAAGCCTCGCCCCGAGGAGGACGAAGTCCCCTTCGTCCGTAGAGAAGACAAAGGGATCGCGGAAAAAGGCGGTCGGTACCCCTTCCGGCTCCTTGAGAAGCCCGAGGGAACGGTCCATCCGGAAGAGCCCGTCCTGGGAGCGCCTCGCGATGGCCTGCCTCTCCCCGTCCCGGCTGCAGGCCGTGTAGAGAAGGAGCGTCTCCTCCTCATGCTCGAAGGCGGAGCCGCTCCAGCAGCCGCCCCAGAGGGGCTTTTTCCCCACGCCCTCCTCCGGGCTCGTTGGGATAAGGGAGGCCCCCTTGTCCTCGAAGAGGACGAGGTCCTCGGACTCAGCAAGGGCCCAGTCGAT
>CALVOS010000029.1 GCA_944350325.1 uncultured Bacilli bacterium
CGCCCACGAGGCGATCCGCCCCACGGGCACGCACAGGACCCCGGAGTCGCTGAAGCCCTATCTCTCCAGCGACGAGTACAAGCTCTACAAGCTCATCTACGAGCGCGCCCTCGCCTCGATGATGAGCGACCGGGTGGAGTCGGTCTCGACCGCTCTATTTGACGCCTCGGGGCTCACCTTCAAGGCCAGCGGGACGAGGACCCTCTTCCCTGGCTTCGAGGCCTTGCTCCGCGAGGACAGGGAGGAGAAGGAGCTCCCTCTCCTCGAGGAGGGGAAGGAGTACTCCCTCCTTTCCAAAGAGGGCGAGCAGAAGTTCACGAAGGCCCCCGCCCGCTTCACCGAGGCCCGGGTCGTCCGCCTCATGGAGGAGCGGGGCATCGGGAGGCCGAGCACCTACGCCTCCACGATCAAGACGCTCAAAGACCGCGGCTACGTCACCTCCGACAAGGGCGTCCTCACCCCGACGGAGAGCGGGAAGAAGACGACCCTCGTCCTCCGGAAGTACTTCCCTGAGGTCGTCTCCCCCGAGTACACGGCGAACATGGAGACGAAGCTGGACGAGATCGAGGAAGGGCGTGAGACCCGTCTCGAGGCCATGGAGGAGTTCTACGGGCCCTTCATGGAGAAGTTCGAGAAGGTCCAGCGTGAGATGTACAAGGACCCGGACGAGGAGACCGGGGAGCTTTGCCCCGTCTGCGGCGCCCCTCTGGTGAGGAAGAAAGGGCGCTACGGCCCCTTCGTCTCCTGCAGCGCCTATCCGAGCTGCACCTACGTCAAGAAAGAGGAAAAGAAGCCCGTCTACACCGGGGAGAACTGCCCCGAGTGCGGGAAGCCTCTCGTGGAAAGGAAGGATCGGCGGGGCCGCCCCTTCGTCGGCTGCTCCGGCTATCCCGAGTGCCACTACATCAAAGGCGCCGAAGGACGGAAGAAGGAAGCCCCGGAGCACGTCAGGAAGTGTCCCGACTGCGCCGACGGGTGGCTTGTCCGGCGGCACGGGAAGCGCGGGGACTTCCTCGGATGCACGAACTTCCCTCGCTGCCGCCATATCGAAAGCATCGAGGCCTCCCCGAAGAAGGATGAGAAGGACGAGTGAGGTCCATGTCCTCGGGGGCGGTCTTGCCGGGAGCGAGGCGGCCTGGGCCCTTCTCAAGGCGGGCTTTCCCGTCGTCCTCCACGAAAGGCGCCCTCTGAGGGGGGATGGGGCCCACGAGACCGGCCTCCTCGCCGAGCTTGTCTGCAGCAACAGCCTCAAGGGCGAGCGCCTGGATAACGCCTGCGGCCTTCTCAAGGAGGAGATGCGCGTCCTGGGCTCCCTTACGATGGAGGCTGCCCTCCATGCGCGCGTCCCGGCGGGGAACGCGCTCGCCGTGGACCGCCGGGCATTCGCAAGCTACGTCACCGAGCGCCTTCTGAAGACCCCGGGCTTCCGTCTCGTCCGCGAGGAAGTTCCTTCGATCGCGGGGGACGAGCCGTGGGTGCTCGCCACGGGGCCTCTCACCGACGGGCCCCTTCTTTCCTGGCTCGAGTCCCTCCTCGGACAGGAGTCCCTTCATTTCTACGACGCCTCCGCCCCGATCGTCCGCAAGGACTCGATCGACATGGGGATCTGCTACTACAAGAGCCGCTTCGGCCAGGGGGACGACTCCTACATCAACTGCCCCTTCACCAAGGAGGAGTACTTCCGTTTCGTCCAGGAGCTCGTCCAGGCCCGGCGCGTGATCGACCACGGGGGCAAGGGCGAGTACTTCGAAGGGTGCCTTCCGATCGAGGTGATGGCCGCGCGGGATATGGAGACGCTCCGCCACGGGCCCTTGAAGCCCTTCGGCCTCCGGCGCGAGGAAGGCCATCGCCCCTACGCGGTCGCCCAGCTCCGCCAGGACGACGCGGTCGGGGAGCTATATAACCTCGTCGGCTTCCAGACCAACCTCGCCTTCCCGGAGCAAAAGCGCGTCTTCTCCCTCATCCCGGGGCTCCAGAAGGCAGAGTTCGTGCGCTACGGGCTCATGCACCGGAACTCCTACCTCGACGCGGGGAAGCACCTTTCCCGAGACCTTTCCTTCCGGGCGATGCCCTCCCTCTTCCTCGCCGGCCAGCTCTCGGGGGTGGAGGGATACGTGGAAAGCGCCGCGACGGGGATCCTCGCGGGGCGCTATCTCGCGCGGAAACTGCTGGGGCTTCCCTTTCATCCGATTCCCGAGAGGACGATGCTCGGCGCGCTTGTTTCCTACATCCTCTTCCCGCGGGAGGGGCGGCTGGAGCCGATGAATGCGAACTGGGGGCTTCTCGGAGTCCATAAGGAGGGAAGGGAGAAGGCTTCTTCGGAAAGCCTCTCGCTTCTGAAGGACTACCTGCGGGAGGACGCCCTATGAGCGCTTCTCCCGAGGAGTACCTCTCCTGGCTCCGCTACGCGAGGGGATATAGCGAGAAGACGATCCAGGCCTATGGCAGGGACATCCGGGACTTCCTCCTCTATCTCAAGGGGGAGGGCCTCGACTACCGCAAGCTCTCGCGGGACGAGATGAGGGAATATATCGCCAGCCTTCTGTCCCGCGGGCTCTCCCACCGCTCCTTGTCGCGCCACCTTTCCTCCCTCCGCGGGCTCTACGGCTACCTCATGCGGGAGGGGGCCGTCCTCGCGAATCCTCTCGCGGGCATCCGCGCCCCGAAGGCGAGGAAGGTCCTTCCGGACGTCCTCGGCAAGAAGGAGAGGGAGCGCCTCCTTTCCTTCCGGGCGGAGAAGGGGGACCCGCTCGCCCTTAGGGACGAGGCGATCGTGCTCCTCCT
Organism: uncultured Bacilli bacterium; assembly: GCA_944350325.1. Lineage (GTDB taxonomy): Bacteria > Bacillota_I > Bacilli_A > RFN20 > CAG-826 > UBA4951. Next base: position 2,785 of record CALVOS010000029.1, read on the forward strand.
TCTCTCGACCGGCCTCCGGGCCTCGGAGCTCCTTTCCCTCGACCTTTCCTCCCTCGACTTCCAGCGGAGGCTCCTTCGCGCGATGGGGAAGGGGAGGAAGGAGAGGGTCGTCCCCTTCTCGAAGGACGCCTCCTCCTCCCTTTCCCGCTATATCGCAGAGGGCCGTCCCCTCCTAGAGAGAAAAGAGGAGCGCGCCCTCTTCCTGAACGCACGGGGCGGGAGGCTCGGCGTCCGCGGCCTCGAGGACATCCTCCGGAGGATGGGGGAGAGGCTCGGCCTTCCTCCCGGGCTCCACCCCCACGAGTTCCGCCACACGTTCGCCACCTACCTCCTCGAAGGCGGGATGGACCTCCGCACCGTGCAGGAGCTGATGGGCCACCGCTCTTTGGACAGCACCGAGATCTACACCCACCTCTCGCGGAAGACCCTGCGCCTGGAGCATCGCAAGGCCTTCCCTGGCAAGAAGGGGTAGCACTTCGGCGTTTACTTGGCCCTCCCGGCGCGCTAATATCTCGCTCGGCCGTCTTTTCAGGCGGTCAATGCACACCTCGTGGATGAAGACCCGGTGTTCCCCAAGGCGGGCGAAAGAGCTTAAAAAGCGCCTGGGGTGGGACCTTTTGGAAGCGGGGGAGGAACAAACACGAAGGAGGTCTCCATGGAAGAGATCAAAGAGACG
>CALVOS010000030.1 GCA_944350325.1 uncultured Bacilli bacterium
GTTCTCAAGCCGAACCCGTCCCCCTTCCTTGTCCCCAAGCGCCTTCTCAAGACTCCTGATCTCTTCCTCGGAGAGAGGGCGGACGCTATGGACGATACCTCTCCTCGTCCCGTTCTTCTTATCAAGAAGCGAGAGATATCCCTCGCAAACCTCGGGCAAAAGGGAGATTTTCCTCTTCTTTGCCAAAAGAAGGAGCAAGGAGAGGAGATGACTCTCCTTTATAGGGGAAAACGCCTTCCTGGCAAGGGACAGGCGTTCTTCCCCCTCCACGCGCGGAGACATGAGGACCTCGCGGAGTCCAGGGGTGCCCTGGAGGATGTCGAGCGAAAGCCGGAGCTCGCCCTCAATGTCCTTCCCTTCCTCCAGAAGGAAGAGGGCCTCCCCATAGGACTTCCCGAGGTCAGCCATCCTTCCGCTCCCCCTGGATTTCCTTCGCGAAGCCCTCGAGGAGCGCGCGGTCCCTTTCCTCGTCCATCTTCTCCCCCAGGAGCTTCTCGGACATGTGGAGGGCAAGGTCGACCGTCTCGTCCCGGAGGCGCGCGCGGGAGCGCTCCTCCTCCTGGCGGATCCTCTCCATCTCGCCCTTCTCGCGCCTTGCTATGTCATCCTCGGCGAGAAGCACCCGTTCCTCGCGGATCCTCTCCCCCTCGCGTTCCGAGGCCTTGAGGATTTCCGAGGAGCGCCTCTCGGCCTCGGAGACGATGTCCCTTGTCTCTTCTTCCCGACGTCTCCCTTCCGCAAGGAGCCTCTCGCCTTCCTCGCGCTCGCCCCTCATCTTCGCCCGGCGCGCGTCCACCAGCCTCCGGAGAGGCTTGTAGGCGATGAAATAGAGCACGACGAAGAAGACGATGAGCGCCAGGAGGTTGATCAGGAGGCTCCAGAAGTTCGGGATGAGCTTGTTGAGGAAATCCTCCGGGGTGAACGGCGTGTCGTTGACGAAGAGCGTCATCCGCCTCTCCTAAGCGCGGCCGCCGAGGACGAAGAGGATGAGGATGGCCATGATCAGGCAGTAGATGGCGGTCGACTCGTCGAGGGCGACGGCGATCATCATCGAGGACTGCAGCTTCTTCTGCATGTCGGGGTTCCTCGCCATGCCGTCGAGGGCATGGGCGCAGATGATTCCTTCCCCGATGGCGGAGAGGCAGCCGAACGCCACGCAGATCGAGCAGGCGATGGCGATGAGTCCGAGATTGATGTCCATGGTGTTACCTCCTTACCTCAATCATTGGATAGCCTAGGAAACTTGCGGAGCCGGGCGAACCCCGAGGACGGGGATCTCCTCCTCCGGCTGCGGCACCTCCGCCCCAATCCACAGGGCGTTGAGGTTCACGAATACGAGCGTCTGGACGTAGCCGCTGAAGAGGCTGAAGTAAAGGTTCAGCACCCCCATCGCAAAGGGGGCGAGGAAGATCTCGGTCCAGACGTAGCTCTGGTTCTGGTCCCAGAAGGGCTGGTAGTTCACGTGCGCGGCCTCCGTCAGGCCGCCGACAAGGTCGAGGAGTCCGCCCGAGGCGGCGCCGAGCGCCCACTGGACGAGAGCGATGATGACCGTCCCGGCGAGGCAATTCCCCAGCATCCTCATCGTCGTGGAGATGATGGGGGTCCAGCAGGTGATGAGGTTGATGGGGAGCCAGATCTTGATGGGCTCGACGTAGCGATGGAAGTACCCCCAGCGATTCGTTCGGATGCCCTGGTACTGGATGAGGACGAACATCACGAGGGCCAGGGAAAGGGGCGCGGCGATCCAGTCGACGATGGTCGGCAGCCCGAGCAGCCCCCAGTTGAAGGCGACGAAGAGATAGCAGGTCAGCCCGAAAAGGTAAGGCTCCCACTTCCTTCCGTACTCATCCCCCATCCTTTCGGCGGAGAAGCCCTCGATTCCCTCGAGGAGCCATGTTCCGAGGAGAAGCACCCCATGCTCGGCCTTCTCGAAACTCTCCTCCTTGAGCGCCCTATGCGCCTTATAGCCAACGATTCCCCCGAGGATGAGGACGAGCAGCATGCAGAGGAGAGAGCTATACAGGTTCGCGTCTAGGTTCCAGTCCATCATGGACGCGACCCGTTCCTCGAAGGTCATTCCTTCACCTCCGAGCTCGGCTCGTCCTTCTTCTCGGGAGAAGCTCCCTTCTGCGCTTTGCGGAAGATCCTCCCTCCCTTGCCCTCGAGGTAGTGCATGAGCCAGGTAACGATGGGGAAGGGCAGGATCGCGACGAAGCAGGTGTAGAAGGAGAAGGCGTCGAATCCCCCGAACCAGTCCGGCCGGAAGGTGCAGATGGCGCTGACGAGGAGGACGGCGGCGAAAAGCACGAAGCGGAGCGAGGCCCCGAGGTAGACGCTCAGGACCCCCTTCCCGTCCTTCCCGAGAGAGGAGACCATCGCCCTCATGGAAAGGAAGCCGAGGATCTCGGCGAGGGACCCTAGGAGCCATCCGAGCGGGTAGACCCCATAGCTCCCGTTCTCGTCATGGAGCAGGAAGAGGGGGGTCAGCAAAAGGAAGCCGAAGACAGCGATCGCAAGAAGGATCCGGAATGTCTTTCCTCCCGCGTCCAGCTCTTTCCACTTCTTCCAGCGCATCGACGGAATTTTACCCCGAAGTAGGTCCCAGGGCATAGTAAATGTGTAAGCGCTTGCACAGCAGATGGATGCTGATACAATCAAAACCCGCCCCAAAGAGGAGGTTTTCGATGCCCTTCAACGTCACAATCAACGGAATCACATCTAGAATCGAGAAAAAGACATCGCTTTTGTCGCTGCTTTCCAAGGAGGACCGGGAGGCGAAGAGGTTTGTCGCCGCGAAGGTGAATAACCGGGTCCGCAATCTGGACTACGAGGTCTACTACGACGCGGACGTCGAGTTCCTCGACTGCTCCTCGATCGAGGCGATGAAGATCTACGAGGCCTCCCTCCGCTACCTCGTGGCGATGGCCTTCCATAACGTCTACCCGGATCTTCCCATCCGCTTCGCCTATAACGTCTCCCGGAGCATATCCATCCATCTCCTCGACCCGAAGGCGAAGGCGAACACGAACATGTACATCCGCATCAGCCAGGAGCTGGAGCGCCTCGTCGCGCAGGACCTCCCCTTCGAGCGCATCGTCGTCCCGAACGAGGAGGCCGAGAAGATCTACGAGCGCTGCGGCTTCGAGGACAAGAAGGCCCTGCTCCGCTACCGCCCCGAGAAGACGGTCCACTTCTATCGCTGCGGGGACTACCTCAACTACATGTACAGCCACCTCGTCCCGTCCACCGGCTACCTCAAGGAGTACAAGCTCCGTCTCTACGCGCCGGGCTTCATGCTCCAGTACCCGCGCGCGGAATGCGGGGGCAAGATCCCCGAGTTCGAGGACGCCCCGACCTTCATGAGGACCCTCAAGGAATCCCATGACTGGGCAAAGATCATTTCCGCGGACACGGTCGCGAAGATCAACGGCAAGATCGAGACCGCCGGGCCCGTGGAGTTCATCAATCTCTGCGAGGCCCGCCATAACAGGATGCTCTGCGAGCTCGGGCAGCTCATCGAGGACGACATCGACGACATCCGCCTCATCTGCATCGCCGGGCCCTCCTCCTCCGGGAAGACGACGTTCGCCAACCGCCTGAGGATTGAGCTCCTCTCCCGGGGCATCTCCCCCATCCGCATCTCCATCGACGACTACTACCTCCCCCGCGAGGCGGCGCCCCTGGGGCCGGACGGGAAGCCGGACCTCGAGAACATCGCGGCGCTCGACATCGAGCGCTTCAACGAGGACATGCTCGCCCTCATCTCCGGCGAGGAGGTCGACCTCCCGCGCTTCGACTTCGCCATCGGGAAGCAGGTGTTCGGGCGCAGGCTCCGGGTCGGGTCGAGCCAGCCCATCATCATCGAGGGGATCCACGCGCTCAACGACACGCTCACTCCCTCCATCCCCAAGAGCGACAAGTTCAAGATCTTCATCTCCCCCCAGGCCCAGATCAACCTCGACGACCATAACCCCGTCTCCCTGACGGACCTCCGCCTCCTCCGCCGCCTCGTCCGGGACCGGAAGTTCCGGAACGCCCCCGCCGAGGAGACCTTCTCGATGTGGCCGAGCGTGCGCGCCGGCGAGTTCCGCTGGATCTACGCGCATCAGGAGAAGGCGGACTTCGTCTATAACTCCTACCTACCCTACGAGCTTCCGGTGATGAAGAAGTACGCGATGCCGCTACTGCTGGCGATCGACAAGGAAAGCCCCCACTTCATGGTGGCCCAGCGCCTGATCCGCATGCTCAAGTACTTCCTCGACCTCGAGGACGACTGGGTCCCGAGCAACTCCCTCATGAGGGAGTTCATCGGGGGATCCTGCTACAAGGACGTCTGAGAAAGCAAAGGGGGCGCCTTAGCTGGCGTCCCCTTTCTTGCTCCTTCGCCGGGCTTCCTCGGCGACGTATTTCTCCACGGCCAGGAGCTCCGAGCGGTATAGCCCCCGCATCGCGAGGTAGCGCTCCCGCTCCGCTTCCCCGACCTGGGGGAGGTAAAGCCCCGAGAACACTTTCTCGAGCCGGAAGAAGGAGGAGTAGAGGTTCAGGAGCGCCTTGATGAAGAAGTAGCTCTTGCTCGAGTAGATGAGAAGCGGGGAGCTATGGGCGATCTCGCTGCTCGTCTCGTACTCCTTCCGGAGGGAGCCCAGGCCCGCGAGGCGCTCCACGCCGTCCCGGAAGTTCAGCTTGAACCCCTCATCCTCCTTCGCGAACGGGAGGTCCATCATCCAGCCGTACTCGATGAAGCGCTTCATGTCCTTGCTTTTCAGCCCGTGGGCCCTCATCCCTTCCTTGATGGACTGGAAGACGCTGTCGGTCTCGTCCTTATCCTTGATCTCGCCCCGGAAGGCGAGGGCGTAGCGCATGTGCCGGAGATAGCTGTCGAGGGCGTCCTTCCCTCCCTTGAGGAGAACGAGGAGCACGCACTCGTTCTCATGGAGGGTCCTCCACGTCGAGAAGGCCTCCGTCTCAAAGCCGGATGTCAGGAGGACGAGGACGCACCTCGCCATCGAGAAGGCCTTCACCAGCATGTCGACGACGAGGGTCTCGCGCGGGTCCCCCTGCTTGTAGCGCTGGAGCATCCCCAGCAGGAAGGAGAGGTAGAGGCTCAGCGTGCTGATCTCAGGACGGAAGCGGTTGCTGAAGGTGCTCTCCTTCGGGGAGAGGCGCTCGATGGTCAAATACTTGTCGAGGGAGATCGAGACCAGAAGGCTCTGGTAGCGCTCGTCCTTCGTCAGATCGTCCTCCTTCTGCTCGGGATGGGCCTTCAGATAGAAGTCATGCTCGTTCAGGAGATAGAGGCTCAAAAGAAGCGGGTTGGGAGGAGTGCCCCCGAGGGCGTTCGTCTTCCCGTCCATCTCCTTCGCCGCTGCAAGCCCGGCCTTGAGGCATTCGAACAGAAAGGCGGCGTCATGCTTCCCCACGCCTGGCTGGCCTTCGACCAGGACGAGGAAGCGCTGGAACATCTCCTTCTCTTCCATGCGTAGAGTATATGCCTCACTCAGACGCTCCGCCCGGAGGAACTTCCTCCGGAACCTCCCGCCACTTCCGGGAATCAAGGAGGCTCAGGAGATAGCAGCGCACCTTCCTAAGTTCCGGGAAGGCCAGGCGGAGATGCTCCCGATATGCGTTCAGTTGCGCGTCGTAGAGGGGGTCCTCGATGGAGTAGGTCTTGTAATCGACGATGATGGCCTCATCGCCCCTCATCGCGACAAGATCCATCCTCCCGCTCGAACCGCTCTCCTCGTCGACATAGGGATATTCCTTCAAAACTCTGTCAAATTGTTGGATTTCCCTCATCAATGGGCAATCAAGTACCCTTTTTACGGCGTTAGCAAGGTCGAAGGAGCCTCCATCGCCCTTGGACAAGCAGGACGAAGGAATCCCGCGTTTGATGTCTGAAATCTCAAGCGCGCGATGGATCTTCGTCCCGAAGAGAAGGCGCGAGGGCTCCGGTGCCTCCCCGAGGGGCTTGCTGGGACGTGGCCTGGGAGGTTCCCTCATGCCAAGGTCGACGTCCTTAAGCTCCTCCAGCTTGACGGCGATCTCGCGTTCGCCGCTTGGGGCCATGGGCTGGTAAGGGGAAGAAGGATAAAGAAGCCGCGCCTTTGGCAGTTCGAATCCTCGGCTCCCGTCCTTGCGGATCGAGGAGGCAAGGAGCATGTCGGCGAAGGAGGCGATCTTGCGGACGGAGACCTTGCTCTCGCCCTCCCTGTCCTTTGTCTCAAGCGCGATGTAGTGCCCCGAGCGGCCAAGAAGCTTCGGGAGCCCGTCCTCGCCGTCCAGGACGAACGAGCAGGTCCTCTCCGCACGGGTAATCGCGACGTAGAAGAGGCGCAGGAGCTCGCTTAGTCCCTCGCGGGAATTCTCCGCGTGTCCCAGGACTTGGTTGAGAGGAGCCCTCGTCCCGGGATACTCCATGTCCTTGAGGTAGAGAAGATGCCTGTGGTCGGCCAAGGATGTATCCGGCTTAGCCTTCTTCCACTCAAGCTCAGGAAGATAGACATAGGTGAACTCGAGCCCCTTCGAGGCATGGATCGTCATCAGCTTCACCGCGTCCGAATCCGCCTTGTCGGAAGGAAGGACGAGGCTCTCCTCATTCCTCGAGTCGCGCATGAAGTGGCAGAAGTCGATGAAGGTGCGAGAGAGGGCGCCCATCGTCGAGGCGTAGTTCCGAAGAGCGAGGAGCTTCCGGTAGTTGACCTTGATGTCCCCGAGGAATTCGATGTCCTCGAACAGATGGAACTCTTCGATCGCCTTCTCGAGCCCGGCGGAAGGAGAGAGCTCGCGCGTCTTCTTCCAAAGCTCCCGAACCCGTTCCATCAGCGGGGAGCGGAGCCAGTCCCCCCTGAGGACATCCAGGAGAGCCTCGTCATCGGAAAGGAGGCGGATCTTTCCGCTCCCATGGTCCTTGATCGAAAGGTACGAGCGCCACAAGGAGGCGAAGGGATGCTTCATCCCCTCGGCGATTGCCTTCTTCTCGTTTTCAGGCGCCCGGGAGAGATCCTCGAGGGAGGCAAGGAGGCTAAGGAGAGAGGACACGCTCATGACAAGGTCCTGCGAGTTGAGCTCGGTCTCCGACGTCATCGCCACGGGGATCCTCAGCCGGGAGAGAGCCTCGCGGTACAAAAGGAAGTTGTTCTTCGTGCGGAGAAGGATCGCGAAATCCCCCGGGCTATGAAGGGCATTTCCTTCCTCGTCCTTCTCCTGGAGCCTCCGCGCGATCTCCGAGGCGACGTAGCGGGCCCGCCGCTCCGCCTTGGAAAGCCCGTTGTCCTCCTTATCGCCATGCCCGCCGTCCTTGGGAGGGTCCGGGACAAGGAGCAGCTCGTAACCAGGCTCGCCCACGCTGGCGCGTGCGGCCTTCATCGCCTGGCTCGCGTCATAGTCGACGCCGCCAAGAGATCGCTCCATGATTGCGCCGAAGATGGCGTTCACCCCAGAAATCACCTCCGGGGTGCTACGGTAGTTGGTGGGCATCGAAATCACTTCGCTTCCGGCGCCAATTTCTCGGTATTCCATTTCCCTTGCCACGAAAAGGTCGGGATTCGCCTTGCGGAAGCGGTAGATGGACTGCTTGACGTCCCCCACCATGAAGAGGCTGCAGCCGGGGCAGATCGAACGAAGGCGGTCGACAAGGAGGTACTGGAGGTCGTTGTTGTCCTGGCACTCGTCCACGAGAATGTGGCGGTAGCCGCTCTTTCCCAGCTCCTCCCTGGCACGCGGGAGCTCGAGGGCGCGAAGGGCGAGACGGAAGATGTCCCCGAATCCAAAGACGCCGTTCCTCCGCTTGTACTCGTCCATCTTCCTCCAAAGGCCGAGAGCGATCTCGGAAAGCATCTCCGCATAGGGGGCAAGGCGGTTCGCGAAGTCCTCGCGGACGATCGTCTCCGCGGACTTCATGGATTCGGAGCTCTTCCCGCTCTTCGTCCAACACCGGTAGGCCTTTGCGTTCACAAGATCCTTCGCCTTGCTCCTCCATGCCTTGGCAAGCTCCGCCTCCTTGGGAAGGGCAAGGGCGCCTTTCGCGTGAGGGAAGCTGAGCGCGCTGAGCGCATCGAAGGGAGAGGCTCCTGGAGGAAGAGTTCTGAGAGCGAGCTCAAGAGAGTCGAGGGCCTCCTCGTCCTTCCGCGCGAGCTCCGGGTTCCCGACTTCCTCGAGGTCATAAAGGGAGACCATGTCCTTGGCTTCTTCGATGGACGAGAGCAGGTTCTTCCGGAGAAGCTCGAATTCCTCGCGGAGGAAGGCTTCCCCCCTCATCCTCCCGGCCAGGGAGGAAATCCATCCTTCGGGGTCCTCGCTCCGGTCGGCAGCGGAAAGGATGTCCTTGACGGCCGCTCTTAGGGGATCGTCCGTTCGATGGCAGTAGTTCCTGAGGTACTGGTAGAGGAGGCGGTCTTTCTCGGGAAGGGGACGGTCCCCTTCCAGTTCCTTGAGAATTCCCTCATATCGTTCCTCGAGAATGCTCTCGAGGAAATCGCTCTCCGTCCCGGATAGGACGGACTCGTCCCCGATCGAAAGGTTCGGGGAAAGCCCGAGGAGCGGACGGTAGCGCTTCACGAGGTCGAGGGCGAAGGCGTCAAACGTGGTCACATCCGCGGAATCAAGCTGATGCTCCAGTTCCCGGAAGCCGGGATTCTCCGCGGACCTTTCGCGGAAAGCCGACCGGATCTTGTTCTTCATGCTCGCGGCCGCGGCGTTCGTGAACGTCAGCACCAGGAGCTCCGAAAGCTCAGCCCTTCCTTCCCTGGAGGGATCGACGAGCCGCGAGATCCTCGACTGCAGGACGAAGGTCTTCCCCGACCCTGCGCCTGCGGAAAGGAGTATCTCCCGGGCGTCGCTTCCGATCGCCCTTTCCTGCTGCGGGTTCGGCCTGTCCTTCTTTCCCTCAGGCATCCTCGTCCCCTCCCTTCAAGTCGATCTTTCCGATTCCCTGGTGAAAGTCCTTCCCCTGGAAGTCCGGCCCGAAACGTCGGAAGAAATCCCTTCTCGCGTAGCAGACGTCCTGGAAGGAGCAATCCTTGCAGGCGATGTAGGAGAGCGCCTTCCTGCCCTTTCTCCTAGTTCCCGAGGAGGATCCTTCTCCTTCGTTTCCCTCCGAGTCCTCCTCGTCCTCGCCAAGCTCGCCCTCCTCGGCGAGACGATCGTCGATCGCGTCGATGTTGAGGCAGAGCGGAGCGATGGGGAAGGCCCAGGCGGAGATGAGCTCCTCGGCAAGGATGCTGACCTCGGGGACGGAGGGAAGGTAGCCCCCTTCCTCCAGGATCCCGACGGGCCCTACGAGCCCTTCGAGCTCCTCGATGGAAAGGTCGGCCTCTCCCGGGCTCGCGATCTTCCAATCCGGGGCGCCCGCCTTCCGTTCTTCCTTGTTCGTAGGCTTGATGCCGGCGATCCAGGACGAGGACCCTTTCCCGAGGACGAAGGGAGAATCCAGGATAGAGGGGTCGAAAGGACCTTGGAATTTCAGTTTTCTGGTCACTTCCTGGTAGGCGGCTCCCTCGCCTTTCGCTTCCCGTGGGAACTCCTTGTCGTAGACGTGGGCGACGAACATCCCGAGCAGGCGGTCCTCCGGAGAGAGGACGCGGGTCCTCGTCCCGCTCCGATGGACCACTTCCCCGTCCTTCCGTCCCCAATAGGCATAGATCGGGAGCTGGAGGGAAAGCCCCGCCCGATAGCGATCGAGCGAGAAGGAATAGGAGCCCGTCTTGTAGTCCACGACGAGGAAGTCCTTCCCTCCCATTGGATTCGATACGGACAAAACGGCGTCGAACCTGCCCTTCAGGGGGTAGTTCCCTCCCTTGATGGAGGAGGGAATCTCGAAGGCGCCTTCGCTCACGACGTGGAGCTCATGCTTGGCGAGATGGTCGAAGTAGTCTTTGTAGCCGCGGACGATGCTCTCGGCATGTTCCTTCTCGATCCGGAGAAGAAGCCGCTCGAGGGCGGTCAATGGAGCGCCCCCCTCCGACCTCTTCGATGCCTCCACGGCAAGCGCGGCTCCCCAGGACTCATCGAAATCATATTCTTTCTCCCCGCCATAGGAGAGCCCTAGCTTCTCGAACACCTCGTGGAGGATGTTCCCGAAGCTTAGGTAGAAGCTGGATTCGAAGGGATCGAGCCTCAGGACGTCCTTTGCGAAGAAAAGGAAGGGGCAGGAGTAGAAATCCTCAAGGGCGCTCGGGGCAAGGGGCTTCCTATAGGGATTGTCCCGAGGAGCGGAACCTGGGCGCGGGACAAGCGGCAGGAGCCTGATGTCGAAGAGAGGGTAGAGAATCTCGGCGTTCCGCTCGACCTTCGTGAGGTCCACGCTGACGCGCCTTCCCGTCGCCTTGTCCACCAGCATCGCGGTGGCCTTGCTGATCGCGCGATCAGGGAAGAGGGCCTCCCCCGGCGCGCCTGGCTCTCCCGCTCCTTCCTGCCCCTTGCCCGAGAGCAGGCGCTCGCGGTAGGCGGCTAGCTCCTTGCCCTCATAGCCGAAGCGGACATACTCGTCCAGCAGGACGTGATAGCGGAGCCTCAGCCCCGCGGAGGAGCGCTCGATGATCCTGGACTCCCCAAGGGGGGCCCCATGCATCTCCCGCGGGAGCTCAGGCAGGAGCGTGGAGCAGAATCCGGTCCCAGACTCAGAGCGCCTCGCATAGCTAGCCCCGGCGATGTCGCCTCTTTCCTTGAGCGCGAGGAAACGGGAAAGCCATTCCTGATCCTCGTCCTTCGCCGTCATCAGGGAAAGACGGGCCTTTTCCTCTTCGGAAAGGAGGCCTCCGCGCGGATGGATGCGCGGGTAGCTCCTCAGGTCGCAGGAAATCAGGAACACATGTGATCCGGGAGGGGCGGAAGGCTCGCCGATCAGGGAAATCCCATGCCTGTACTTAGCATTCCACCGAAGTCGGAGGGAGGACCCGATGTCGCGGAAAACCCCTTGAATCTCAGATGGAATGCTGGAAATTGAACTAAAGTCGCGTACAAGTGCCTCCATTTCGGAGAAAAGGGAGGCGACTACGGGCGTCTCGCTCCTTTCCTTGTCCGCGCGAAGCTCCTCGAGAGCCTTAGAGGGCTCCGCCCCCTTCCCTAGCAACTCTAGGAAGTCTTGGTAGAGAGGGTAGGAAGCAAGGGGGAGGCGGAGGTCCCTCTCCACGGGAATCCCGTAGAGGCCTCCCAGGTCCCCGAGCATGCAGGCGGCTTCCTCGTCCGCCCCATGGACGTATATCGTCCCGGGGTCCACGCCCTTGGAAAGGAGGGCCCCGATCTCGTTCAGCGTCCAGTGAACCTCGTCCATGCGGTCCGGAAAGGAACGGACGAAAACATCTTCCCTCGCTCCAGGATTTCCTGCCGGTGGAGCGAATAGGGGCAAGGAGGCGACGTTCCCGTAGGAGGAGCGTTCCAAGGCTTTCGAGAAGCGAAGGAGCTCCGAAGGGGCGACGAGCACGGTCCTTCCCCTCAGGTCAAAATCCGGGTCGAGGTTCGCCTCGAGGAGCCCTTCCGCAAGATACTCTCCCTGCTTCGCTCCCAGGCCAAACAAGGAAAGGCACGAAGGTTCCTTCATCCCGGGACGACAATCTTTCGTCGCACCGAAAGGAATCCGGAGGATATCGACGATTCTGAGGGCGTCGAGATAGCGAAGCGGCTGAATGCTCCCGGAGGAGTCCGCCCTCCGCGCCTCCAGGGAATCGCGGAAGACCCTTGCTATAAGGTTGGGAACGGCAAGGTAGCTATAGTTCTCCTCGATTTCTCGGGCAGTCCTCACGATAAGGTCGTATTCCGGATGCCTCACGCCATATTGGATCCAGAAAGCCTTCTCGCCGAAAGGGACGACCAGGGTGACTGCGCTTCCTGGCCGGGCTCCTTTCAAAGGGAACGAGAACCGGGACCTATCCATGATTCAACTTTCCTTACAAGGATTTGGCTCTATCATTAGGGACCAATGAATCTGCGGATACCCAGAGAAAACGCTGTTCTCATCGAACATTCGCTTCAGAGAAGCCAAAATCCCGAAGCTCCCGAGACATGTGTTTCCAAAGAACATGGACGAGCGAGGAAACGTCTCGAGGCATCTCCCCCTTACTCCCTTTAGAAGCCCAGAGCGAGGGGAATCCCGCCAAAACAAAATCCCGTCAATAAGCGCCTTAAGGAACGAAATGACAGGACTCCTCATTGCCACATCTACTTCTACGTACGCCTTAGCGAAGCCGGCTCGCCAAGAGACGCTCGATGTCCGGAATCTCCTTGATGATGCCCGCGGAGAGGTTCTCGCATCCATCCTCCGTGATGAGGAGGTCGTCCTCGATGCGGATCCCAATCCCTAGGTCCGCGAAGTAGAGTCCGGGCTCGTCGGAGATGATCGCCCCGGGCTCGAGAGGGACATCCCGGTAGCTGACTCCCTCCTCCGCGGGGACATAGGGGTCATGGGTGTCAAGGCCGATGAAGTGGGAGACGCTATGGAAGTAGACCTCGGAAACCTCATCCTTCGAGGAAAGGAACCCGCGGCTCACAAGCGCGTCCCCGTAGAAATCGATGACCATCTGGTTCAATTGCCGGATCGTAAGCCCCGGACGCGCGTTCTTGATGATCATCTTGTTCGCCTCAAGGACGATGGAATAGAGCTCCTTCCTCGTTCCCTCGAACTTTCCCGAGACGGGGAAGGTGCGCGAGATATCGGCGTTGTAGTAGTTGTACCTGGCGCCGAGGTCCATGAGCACGAGGTCCTCCTCCCCCAGTTCCCCGAGGGGATCCGGGTAATGGAGGATGGTGGCGTTCCTGCCCGAGGCCATGATGGTGTTGAAGCTCAGTCCCTGATAGCCGGAAAGATCGTTGATCTCGTGAAGGAAGGCGTCGGCGAGCTCCCACTCCTTCCGGCCAGGCCGGATAAGGGTGGCGACCTTGAGGATGCCCCTGTTCGTGATGTCGATCGCCTTCCTCAGCTCGTCGGTCTCGGCGTTGCTCTTCCGCAGGCGCAGGGCGGTGAGGAGGGGCTGGCAGTCGACAATCGAAAGGCTGGGAAACTTGGCCCCAAGCCCAGAGGCAAGCTCCCTCGTGGACGTCATGGGGGCGATCTTCAGCTCGGGTTCAAGGTCGAGATAGAGGGTGTCGACGAAGCCGAACTCCTCCATGGAAGGATCAAGGGTCCCCTCGACGAAAGCCTCCATGGTCGTCGTCGACATAACGTTCAGCACCCCGCTGATCCTCGCCCCTTCCTCCGGGGCGAGGCGGCGGCCGTACCACTTCTCCTTCGTCTTGTCCGCGGGAGGAAGGAAGAGGTATTCCTTCCCTTCCCCGCCTTCCTTCACGAGGAAAAGGGCGCTTCCTTCCTGGCGGATCCCGGTCAGGTAGAGGAAGTTCCGGTTCGGCTCGAAGGGATAGCTATCGTCCGCGGAGCTTTTCTTCGCCTCGCCGGCGAAGAGGAGGAGGGCGCTATCCGCCCCCATGAGGCTGAGGAGGCGCTCCCTCCTCGCACGAAATTCCCTATCTTCGATCATTCGATTTCCTCCACGAGGGCGACCGCCCGTTCCTCAAGGCGCCTTAAGGAAGGGAGGCGGACCCCTTCCAGGAACGCCGGAAGAATTTTAGCGCTTCCGCGAAGAAGGAAGCGAACCGACATGCCGAACTCCAGGCCCTGGACCAGGATCCCGCGGGAACGGGCGAGGTTCTCCATCTCCGCGAAATCCTTGTAGTTCGCGCTCATCTCGCACTCGATTCCCTTCTCTGTCCTACCGAACCTAGCGCTTTCCATCGCCAGGCGCCCGGCCGCATCGTAGGCATGCATGAGACGTCCTGCCCCAAGGAGGACGCCGCCGAAATAGCGGGTCACCATGAGAATCCCCCCATCGACGTCCTTCCCCCGAAGAAGCGAAAGGAGGGGCGCGCCCGCGCTCCCCCTCGGCTCGCCGTCGTCGGAGGATTTCTCCAAGGAAGCAAGGCGCAGGGCGTAGGCGACATGGCGGGCACCAGGATTCCTTGCCCGTTCCTCCTCAAGGAAGGAAAGCGCCTCCCCTTCCTCATGGATCGGCAGGAGGCGCGAAAGGAAGCGCGAGCGAAGGACGGCGACCTCGCCCCGGCCCTCGGAAAGGGGGAGGAGGCTCATGCCCCCTCTCCCGGGCGAAGCCAGTCGGGAAGCTCGATGCCCGGGAACATCTCCTCGATCGTGTCCCAGACGTCCTCCGGGACCTGCTCAACGTAGTCCCCGACGTCCTCGGGGAGGTCGTCCGGCGAGGGGGCAAAGGAAAGCAGGGCCTCCTCAAGGGCGTCCGAGAAGGAGTCGTAGGGGGTCATCTTCCCGGCCTGGACGTCTTCCTCAGAGTGGAAGACCTCGCTCTCCTCCATGGAGGAAAGCAGGGACCTCGCGTTATAGCGCACGAGGCCGACCGCGATGTCGGGGTTCTCGACGAAGTAGTCCTTCGTAAGGCGGTTCTCCAGGGAGCCCTGATCGGAAACGAACCCGTAGACCGGGTCGACAAGGCAGCGCATCATGTCGACGAGGTTCCCGCATTCCTTCTCGACGAAGGAAAGGTGGGCGGGGTCGCGGTAGTCCCCGGAAAGAAGGTCGATGCGGGCGTTCTCGAATCCCTCGAAGCCGCCTTCGACCATCGCTTTCGAGAACTGCGAGAAGAAGTTCGGGATCATCGCCGGGCCGAAGGCCTTCGAATGGACGATGAGATCAAGCGCGCGACTTACGAAATCGATGTTCACGAAAGTGAGGTTCTGATCTTCGATGAAGAAGGTCATCGAGGACACCTGCTCCATGCAGTAGAGGATATCCCCGATCGTCTCGGCCTCCTCCAGCCATTCCTCTCTCGTCATCGACTCGACGCTCGCGCGGAAGGTCTCGAAGGTGTAGGTGGGATTCCCGTCCTCGCCGAGCTGGGGGTCGAGGTCGGCAAAGAGCGAGGGGATGGAGCCGAGGTCCATCGTTTCGAAGCAGCGGATCATCTCCTCGGCAAGGAAGCGCGAGAAGCCATACTCCCCGTCCGTGTCGAAGAGGCTCGTCTGGCTCAGCCCTCCGACGAGCAGGCGGATGGCGTCGGGGTCGCTATTGAAGTAATCGATGGAGTCGAGGTCGGAAAGATACCTCGCCCCCTCCAGCGCACGGTCGAGCGCGAGACCTTCCCTGGCCCAGTCCTCGATGTTCGCGAAGGAGGCCCGCCCGCCGAGGAACGTCCCGGCAAGGACGTTTTCGTCAAGGAAGGAGGTCACGGCAAGGGAGAGGATGCGGCTCTCCCCGAGGGCGCCGAAGAGATCCTCGAAAGACAGGTTCGCGTAGTCGCCCAGGTTTGTCCCGGACATGATCACCATGAGGGCGTCCTGGCGATCCAGCTCCTCGACCACCCCCACGATGGAGGAAATCTCGCCCGTGATGTCGAAGGAGGGATCCCTTAGAACGGCGGAAGCCTCCTTCACAGAGTCCCCGAGGAGCGGGGTGAGGAAGGTCTCGAGAAGGCCCGCGATGTTCTGGTTGGCGAGAACCTCGCCATCCTGCTCCATCGTAGGATTGAGGACAGGCGAGGAGGCGATGGCGATGAGAAGGGTCCGGAACTCGTCTCCGTAGGAGGCGAGCCTCCGGAAGACGGCGCTCGTCTGCCCGCCGGTCGAAAGGCTCAGGGAGCCCATCCCCATGAGATAGATGACGAGCCCTTGGGAATCGCGGTAGGCCGCGACGATCTTCGAGAGCTCGCTCCCGAGGTTCTCCACGTCAAGGTCGATCCCTGCCCGGAAGCCGAGGGCCTGAAGGGGAGAATCCTCTCCGGAGAGCATCCCGGAGAAGGAGGAGGAGAGCACCTCGGTTGCGATGAGGGAGCTGTCCATCCTGAGGAGGGCGGAGTCCAGGGCATCGAGAAGCCCGTCCTCGACCCCAAGGAGGGTTCCTTCCGGATCCACGTAGATTCCGGGCTGCGACTCGATGTCCTTGAGGAAGGCCTTCCCTTCCGGAACCTGGCAGAAGGAATCGACGATCGAAAGGAGGCTCCTCATCTCGTCCTGGATCCTCTTCATGGAAGGCGCGATCCCCTCCTCGCCCTCCTGCGGCCGGAGCGTATCGATGGCAAGGGAAAGGTCGGTCTCCATCCCCTCGCCCATATCGTTCATGGACTTCTCGAGCATCTCGAGGAGCTTCGGCATCCCGCGGCAGAGGAGCTCCGAGCCAAGGAGAGAGGAAGAGGCCTCCTCCTCGTCGGCGCCCGCGATAATGGAGACCATCTCCGCGCTATGGTCGGCGATCAAATCGAGGGCGAGGTCCATGAAATCGACCCCGGCCTCCTCTTCGCCAGGAGAGGAGGGCTCTTCCGTCCCCTCGCCCCCTTCCTCGGTCTTTGGGAAGAGGATGTCGAGAAGGAGGCCGGGCTCAAGCGCGTTCGCTCGAATGAGGTTGTTATAGAAGATGCCGAGCTCATGGCCCCAGTCGATCGCGAAGAACTCCTCGGGCACCGCGTCCGGGATCCCGTTCCCGTCCTGGTCCGGCTCATCGAAAGGAGGAAGGAAGTCGATGAGGCCGACCTCCCCGTAGCGATCCTCCTCGGGCGAGGCCCATTCCTTCGAGGCCATCACGTAGGCGACGGTGGCCAGGAGGTCGTTCACGAGCTCAAGGTCTTTCCCGGAAAGGGAGGAGAAGGTCTCCTCGAAGGCGGCGTCGAACTTACCGCTGAACGCCTGGTCGACCAGCGCCTCCCCCGCGCCATCCCCCTCTAAGTCGATGTCGTCAAAGAACCCGGAATCCTGGAACGAGGAGAGGATGTCCGCGGCGGTGTCGAGGGTCACCTTGTAGTCGAAGGCGTGGAAGTCGATGCCGGCGTCGGTGAGAAGGTAGGTGCTCACCCCGTCGAAGTGCGTCACGAGGGTCAAGGCGGTCGGGAGGAGCGTGGTCACGAGCCCCGAGTTCCCAAGCGAGCGGATCATGTCCGGGAGGAAGACGGAGGAAAGCGCGGCAAGGTAGTCGAACGCGCCCCCATCCTCAGGGACGAGCCCGCTCTGGATGAAGAGGGAGAGGAGGTTCCCCCACGCCGGAAGCTCCGAAAGGAAGCTCACCGCGCCCTCGTGGCCCATCGTCGCGAAATAGTCGACGAGCTGGGTGTCGATGGTCACCCCGCTCTCGTCCTTGTTCCACGAGAAGAAGGCCTGGGCGAAGAGGCTTTCCTGGTAGACGTCGAGGAAGCCGTCGATCGTCTGGTACATGCCGTTCTCTTCGAGGAGCCCGACCTCCTCCTCGCTCGGGGAGGCGCTCTCCCAGCCCTGGGCCAGGGCGTTGAACATGGAGCTCAGCGGGAAGACGACGAGGCAAAGGGAAACGACGCCGCATAGCGCTCCCTCGAGGAGGGAGACGAGCCTTCCCTTGCGATAGGTCGCCTTCCTGTGCTTGACCTCGTAGTTCCCGTCGGAGCGCAGGCGCCAGAGCGACCTCTTCCTGTAGTAGCGCCTCCGTTCCTGGAACTTCTCCGGCGTAAGGACCTTCTTCTTCCGGATAAAGATGCGCTTGACGATGAGGTGCCAGAGGAGCCAGGAAAGGAACGCCCAGAGCGTGACAAGCAGGATTCCTTCCACGAAGAGCAGGACGACCGCGATGAGGGAGTAGGAGAAGTTCTCGGCGATCGTCGCAAGCTCCGAAGGATCGAGGTTCGTCCCAAGGGCCATGTACACCCTGGAGACGGCCTCGCGGATCATCTCGGAGAGGTTCGTCCACGGAACGACGATCGTCACATCCTCCACGACCACGCTGATCGGCTCGAGCCCGAGCCCGGAAAGATCAATGCCGCCAATGAAGTCCACCAAGGGGCGAAGGGTGAAGAGGGCAACGAGGGCGAAGCCAACGGTCATGACCAAGTGATAGGTACCGTAGCGCCACCCACGGAAGAACCCTCGCAAGGCGGAGTAAATCAGGCAGACGACCAAGAGGGCGAAAAGAAGGATGAGCCCAATTGGGAGGTACTGCTCGATGTAGGCGATCGCGCTGTCAAAATCCATGCTTCTTATCCTAGCAGGATAAGCGCCTCGCGTGCGACAATAACCGCCATGCAATGGGATTGGGCTAAGCAGTGGCTTGACGGATTCCGGCCCCATAAGTGCCCGGAGTGCGGGGCGGAGAGCGACCCGACGGAGACGAAGTGCCCTCGCTGCGGGAAGGACTTCGAGGCAACTCCCTTCATGCGCTCCTCCCGGAACCTTACCTTCCTCGGCGCCCCGAAGGAGCTTGCGCTCTCCCTCGGCGGATACGTCCTCCTCATGTTCGTGTCCCTCGTAGTGAGCCTCGCCGTGACCGCCCTCGCCCAGAGCGTCCTGTGGCAAGGGGGCCTCACGGGAGCCGCCCTTTCCGAGGCGCTATCGAAATACCTTTCGAGCAGCTCCGCCCTCGCGCTGGTGAACTATTCCTCCTACGCGATCTTCCTTCTTCTTCTCGCCCTGTTCCTTTGGAAAGACTGGCCGAGGATCCTGAAAAGCTTTCATTCTAAGAGGGTTTTGCTAGGATTTGCCTTTGGTGTCGGGCTTTTCCTCCTAAGCCTCGCCCTGTCCTCGCTCCTTGCGATATGGGCGGAGCCAAGCCAGAACCAGGAGACGAACGACCTCATGACGAAGGACTTCCCGGTCCTCGTCTTCCTGATGACGGTGTTCGTCGTCCCCATCGCTGAGGAGGCGATATACCGGCTCGGTCTCTTCTCCTTCCTCAAGAGGGTCAGCCCGATCCTCGCCTATGTCCTTGGCGCCATCCTCTTCGCCATGGTCCACATGCATGACCTCTCTTCGGCGAACGAATGGCTCAACTTCCCCGTCTATCTCCTGGGCGGAGCGGTCCTTTGCGCCGCCTACGACCACTCCGGCATCGGAGGCTCCTACCTCGCGCACGCCACGTACAACGCGCTGGCGATCACGATCAACCTCATTGGGATCTTCGCCTGATATGAAGAAAGCGTCTCTCTCCGAATTCTGGCTCAAGTGCTTTGGGCTCCTCTTCATGACGGTCGACCACATCGGGGTCTTCCTCCAGGGCGATCCCGCCTTCGCCGACGGGAGCCTTCCCGACACCGTTGGGTTCTGGCTCCGCTGCGTCGGACGCCTGGCGATGCCCCTGTTCCTCTTCATGCTCGCGGAGGGGATGCATAAGACCCATGACCGCGAGAACTACCTGCTTCGCCTCGGAATCCTCTGGGGCGGGGTCTTTCTCGTGGAGCTAGGGCTCTACCTCATTCCCTCGACGCGCTACCTGAGCATGCCCCAGCCCTTCACGGACCTCATCCTATGCGCGCTCTTCGTCTATCTCCTGGAACGGAAGGAATGGTGGGCAAAGGCGCTCTCCGCGCTCCCCCTCGCATGGATTCTTGTCAGCTACGCGACGGGCTTCGCGGAGGGGATGGAAGGCTATCTCGTCACGTGGACCGCCTACTTCCCGCCCTTCCTCCGGAGCTCCTATTCCCTCTACGCCCTCCTGGGCTTCCTTGCCTTCTACTACGGGCCCAAACTCGCCGATTGGATTCATGGGAAGGCTGCGATGCTCGAGGCGCAGGAAAAAGGAAGCGAGGAGGAAGGGGAAGGCGCGGACAAGGCGCCCCAGCGACTGAGGAACATGGTCTCCTCGCTCCTCTTCCTCGTCGCGGTCCTCGTCCTATGGGCAATCCACCGTCTCGCTCCGATCCCCGATCCCCTGTCGATGGGCCTCCAGACGTACGGGCTTCTCTCGCTCTTCCTCATCATTCCCTACGACGGGACCAGGGGGTACGACAAGAAGTGGTGGCGCTACTTCAACTACCTCTATTACCCCATGCATATCGCTATCCTCGCCCTCTCCTTCGGCCTTATGATCCTCTAGCAAGGAGGAGCCAACATGATCAAGCACATCAATACCATCCAGGAATTCCACGAGGAGATCGCCTCGGGAAAGGTCCTCGTCGACTTCTTCGCGACCTGGTGCGGACCCTGCCGCATGCTAAGCCCCCTCGTCGAGCGTCTCGCGGAAGAGCATCCCGATATCAAGGTGCTGAAGGTCGACACCGACCAGGTTCCCGCGGCGGCGAGCGAATACCAGGTCTACTCGATCCCGACCCTCGTCCTCATCGAGGAGGGAAAGACCATCGAGCAGACGGCCGGGTACCGTCCCTACGACTCCCTGGTCCGCTTCTGCCGGCTCTAGGAAGAAGGGGTTCGCCCCTTCTTTTTTCATTTCTGGGCTCAATTTGCTAGGATAGCCCTATGAACCTGATCCATTCCTTGCCAGCCGACAGGCAAAGTCCCGAGCGCTTCTTCGCCGCGATCGAAATCTCCGCGGGCACTTCCTCGAAGTACGAGATCGACCACGAGACCGGGGCGCTCGTCCTGGACCGGTTCCTCAGCACCTCCACCCACTACCCCCATAACTACGGCTTCATCCCGAAGACCTGGGCGGACGACGGAGACCCTCTGGACGTCCTTGTCATCTCCAGCGGGCCCATCATCCCCATGGCCCTCGTCGAATGCCACGCCATCGGCCTCCTGGAGATGAAGGACGGAGGAAGGGTGGACGAGAAGATCATCGCGGTCCCGGAGAAGGACCCTTTCTACGGATCCTTCCGCTCGATCGAGGAGCTCCCGAGCCATGTCGAGGAGGAGCTTCGCCATTTCTTCCAGGTCTATAAGGAGCTGGAGCACGGGAAGACCACGATCGTCGAAGGCTACCTTGGCCCGGAAGCGGCGAAAAAGGCGATCCTTCGCGGGCTCGCCCTCTATCGGAAGGAATTCCCGGACCGCTAGCTATTTCCCGAAGAGCGCAAGGGCTTCCTTCATGTTCCCGGGGGCGTCCACCCCAAACGGGCACCGTTTGGCGCACATGCCGCAGGAGATGCACTCCCCGGCAAGGTGCTCAAGGGAGAGGTAGTGCTCGCGCACGGTCTCAGGAAGGCCTCCCTCGGCCTTGGCGAGGTTGAGGAACCGGGTGACCTCCGCGACCTTGATTCCCTTCGGGCAGGGTGCGCAATGGCCGCAGTACATGCAGCGTCCCCTCCAGTTCAGCCGCGGGAAGGAGCGAAGCGCGGAGGCGTAGTCCTTCTCCTCTTCCGTCGCATCCTCAAAGGCGAGGGAATCCAGGAGCTCCTGTTCGGAATGGACGCCGCTCATGATGGAGGCGACCCCGGGCCTATCGAGGGCGTAGGCGATGCATTGGGCCGGGGTAAGCGCGACGCCGGCCGGTGACTTATCGGAAAGCAGCTCTCCCCCGCCGAAGGCCTTCATGACGTCGATCCCGATGCCCTCGCGGGCGCATGCCTCATATAGGGACTCGCGCTGCGGGTCCAGGTTCAGCAGATCGCCCTCGTACTTGGCGTGGTCGAAGAGATCCTCCACGTCCTCCGAAGGCGGCAAGAGGTCGTAGCAAGGATTTACCGAGAACATGAGCACGTCGATGAGGCCGGACCTTAGGGCGGCGAGGGCGGCCTCGGGATTATGGGAGGAAAGGCCGATCGCCCCGATTCTCCCTTCCCTCTTGAGCTTCACCGCGTAGTCGAGGACCCCGTTCGTTACGATCGTCTGCCAGGTTGCGAGGCTATCCACGTAATGGATCATCCCGATTGGGAAATAGGTGACTCCGAAATCACGGAAGTAGCAATCGAACCCCTCCATCACCTCCTGGAGGTCGCGCGCTGCCTTGTACTGCCCATCCTTCCACACGGTGCAAAGGTGCGCCTGGACGATCACCTCTGGGTGCTCCCGGAGCACCGGGGCGATCGCGCGATGCATCTTGGGATTGGGCGAGTACATGTCGATGAAGTTGACTCCTCCCTCGATCGCCTTCCGCAGAAGGGCGCGCGCCTCCTCAGGAGGCAGCTCGTTGAAGCCTTCGCATCCAAGGCCGATTTCGCTGACGAGGAGGCCGGTCCTTCCAAGAGTCCGATATCGCATAGCGGGATTATCGACCAGGGGAGGCATGATTTCATCCTGCCAGGAAGTTGGATTTTTCTTCTGCCCTGCCGGACTTTGTGATTAAATACGCGCGCTGGACCATTGGTGTAGCGGCCTAACATGCCTCCCTGTCACGGAGGAGATCACGGGTTCGAATCCCGTATGGTCCGCCAGCGCGGGCGTAGTTCAGTGGAAGAACACCACCCTTCCAAGGTGGCTATGCGGGTTCGATTCACGTCGCCCGCTCCAGGAATCAAAGAAAATACCCGGCATTCGCCGGGCATTTTTATCAATAACGCCCTACTCTTCGGGAAGAGGCGCGGCAAGCGCCTCCCGGACCAGGGAAAGCAGCTCCGTTTCCTTGCTCGGGAAGTCCTTCCCGCGGGTCGAGATCCCCTTGAGGAGCCTAGCGCCCGGGAGAGCCGCCTTGAGGTGCTTCTCGGTCTGGCCGATCCCTTTACCGTCATGGACGCAGACGGGGATCACTCTCTTGCCCTCGAAGCTATGGTGCGAGAGATAGGTGAACACGGGCATCGGGCAGCTCCCGAACCAGTTCGGATAGACGAGCAGGATGGACTTGAAGTCGATGGGGTCCATGTCGTAGAGGAGCTCCGGGAAGACCCCTTCCTCCTTGTCCTTCCTCGCCTGCGACATGCAGGCGTCATGGTCGCGGCTATAATCCCTCTCGGGAATAACCTGGAAGGTCGGCGCGTCGATCGCGGAGGCGATGCGCCTGGCGACGATCTCGGCATAGCCTTTCGTCAAGGTCCTGGGAGTGCGTTCCGGGTCATAGGTCTCCGCCCGGTGGGAGAAGAAGATCACGGCGGCGTTTGGCATCAGCTCGTCCTCCTTCGGGAAGGCGCTAAAGTCTTACTCTTCGCGGGAAGGATGTAAAACAGAAATTGAAGAAACGCGCGAGAACCGTCCCCCTGGGCCGCGGAAGTTGCCCTCCTAGCGAGCGCTCCCTAGAATCCAGACGACATGGAATTCCTTAGGAAAGAGATCGTCCTGGCGACCAACAACCCTCATAAGCTTCGCGAGTACCGGGAGATGCTGGGCCCTCTTGGCTTCATCGTCCTTTGCCCCCACGACCTCGCGATCGAATCCGACCCGGAGGAGAACGGGCGTGACTACAGGGAGAACTCCCTCATCAAGGCGCGCGCCCTCTCCGAGCTATCTAGCCTCCCCGTCCTCGCGGACGACTCGGGGCTCGAGGTCTTCTCCCTCCTGGGCTTCCCAGGCCTATTGTCGAGCCGCTTCGCCGAGAGATGCGGGAACTACCGCGAGGCCCAGTCTTCCCTGGTCAGGATGGGGAAGGATGCCGGTTCCCTCGAGGCGCGATTCGTCTGTACGATCTGCTACCTCGAGAAGAAAGGGGCGCGTCCCCTGTTCTTCGAAGGAGAATGCAGGGGCCGTCTCCTGGAAACCCCCGAAGGGACCAACGGCTTCGGCTTCGACCCGATCTTCCAGGCCGACGAAGGCGGGCTCAAGTTCGGGCTGGCGACGGAAGAGCAAAAGAACCGCGTCTCCCACCGTCAGGACGCACTCAGGAAGCTTGCCGTCTATCTCGCGATCTAGGGGCTAGTAGACGAACCACGCCTTGATGGCGCCCATCACGTGCAGGAGCTCTGCCTCCTGGCCGCGGTAGTTCGGGGCGACGTCCTTCGCCTCGATCACCGCCCCCGGAACCCCAGGAACGGAGTTATCCCCGCCCTCGACATAGTCGAAGTACTGGGCCCTCACGCCCGTCGCCCCAAGGACGGAGATTTCCTCGCCCCCTTCGACGGATAGCGCCCAGCCATCCTCCGTACCCACGGAAAGAAGGGCCTCGGTATAGGGGACGTAGATGGTCCCGAGGCAGTTTGAGAGGGTCTCGTCCTCGTATACGTACACAGGGAAGTCCCTCGTCTCTCGCAGGTAGATCGTCTGAAGGTCCACGAAGGCAGACTGCCCCATGTTCCCGAGCCGATAGAACTCGTCGAGGTAGCGGAAGTAGAGGGGGTAGTCCTCGCTTGTGGGGTTCGCGACGTCCTCCGCGGGCAGCCCGAGGTAGAAGGACCCTTCCGGGCAGGAGGAGACGCTAGGCTCCCCCTCCCCCGAATGCCACGTGGCGGAAAGAAGGAGGGAGTCGACCGCCTTCAGCTCGACGCCGCTCGGGAGCGAGTCCACGAGGGGGCTGAAGTTATGCCCCAGGAAGGTTTCCTTCATCCCGTAGGGGGCGTAATCCTCCTTGGTCCCCTCAAGAAGGAAGGAAGAATCCCAGGCGTCCCCGTAGGAAAGCGTCATCGTGACGGGGTTCCCTTCCTCGTCCCGGACCGTCTCGCCCCGGTCGCTTTGGGAGAAGACGATCGAGAAGCTTTCCTCCCGGAAGGTCGCGTATACGTCGCAGTCGGCCCTTACGTTCGTGAGGTCGACCGCCATTCCGTCTAAGGGCAAGGATTCGGACGAAGAGAAGGAGTTGGATTCGGAATCGATGGAATAGGTACCGACCCAACTATCGAAAACCTTGTAGTTCCCCGGTGTTTCCGGTCTTTTTCCCGAACGAGACTGGTAGTCGTACTGCGTTTCGCCGACATAGCGGATCGAATCGAGCGCGTCCCGCCCCTCCACGACATAGCTGTAGGCGACGAGCTGAGGCTCTCCGGGAGTGTCGTCGAAAAACTGGACCTTGTAGATGCCCTTGGCAAGGCTTCCTTCTTCCCCGCCCCCGCAGGAGACGAGCGCCAGGAGGGCGACAGGCAGGATATAGAGCACCTTCTTCATGGGTCCGATTATCGCGCAAGGAGGGGCTCGCGCGTAGGGGCAAGCGCGTATTGATGCCCAAAAGGGCGGGGCGTATATTTACCGCCGTTGGGAAAAGACCTATGAAAAAGAACCAGACCACCCGTATCCTCAGCCTCATCGGCGCCCTTGGCGGGGCCATCGCCTTCTTCTGCCTGTTCGCCGCCGCCTTCACCGAGGAGGTGATCAACGTCCGCGGCAATCTCTTCAACATCATGTTCCCGGGAACCAACAGCGGCTATGAGATCGTCATCCCGCTCGTCGTCGCGATGTCGGTCCTCTGCCTTGCCTTCCTTTCCTCCCTCGTCGCGGCCTTCCTCAACGAGAAGGCCAAGAGGATCCTCTCCATCGTCAACGCGGTCCTCTACGTGGCCGTCGCCGTCTCCTTCCTCTTCACGACGGACTTCTACCTTCTCGCGAACCCGGGGGTCTATCTCCAGGAGACCGGCAACACGAGCATCGGGGCGGGCCCCATCTGCGTCGCCGTCTTCTCCTTCCTTGCCGCCGCCTGCTCGCTCGCGATCCCCTTCCTCCGCCTCCCGGACCAGAACCCCTCCGGGAAGAGCATCCGCAAGAACTAAGGGACCTTGATGGAAAAAGGGCCGCCTTCGGGACGGCCCTTTTTTGTCGCTCCTTCTTGGAAGATCCCTTATTCGAACTGGGCGCTATAGAGGCTCCGGTAGAAGCCGTTCCTCTCCATGAGCTCCCGGTGGGTGCCCTGCTCGATGATCTCCCCGTCCTTGAGGACGATGATGAGATCGCTTTCGACGATCGTGGAAAGGCGGTGGGCGACGACGATCGAGGTCTTCCCCTCCATGAGGGCCCGGAAGCTTCTCCCGAGAAGCGCCTCGGTCCTCATGTCGATGTTGCTAGTCGCCTCGTCGAGGATGACGATCTCCGGCGATAGGAGAAGGACGCGAGCGACGGAGATGAGCTGCCTCTCCCCTTTCGAAAGGGCGCTCCCCTCGCCGATGAGGGTGTCATACCCCTTGGGCAGGCGCTCGATGAAGGAGGAGGCCTGGGCGCGCCGGGCCGCCTCCTTGACCTCCTCGAGGCTCGCCTCCGGCTTCCCGTAGGCAATGTTCTCCCTCACCGTCCCTTGGAAGATCCAAGAGTCCTGGAGGACCATCCCGACCTTCTTCCGGATGTCGCTCCTTCGGTAGGAGGTGATAGGGGAGCCATTCAGGAGGAAGGCGCCGGAATCCGGATCGTAGAAGCGAAGGATAAGGTTGATGAGGGTCGTCTTCCCGCATCCCGTCGGGCCGACGAGGGCGATCCTCTTCCCTTCCGCAGGAGCAAGGGAAAACCCGCGGATGACTTCCTTCCCCGGCACATAGGAGAAGCGGACGTCCTCGGCGGACAAGGCGCCCGCGCGCGAAAGCTCCTGGTCGCCCGTCTCCTCCTCGCGGGCGGTCCTCACGAGCGCGTCCACCCTTCTGAAGGAGGCAACCGCGTAGTCGATCTCGCTCATGACGTTGCTGATCTCGTTGAACGGGTTCATGTAGTTGCTCGCATAGGTCAGGAAGGAGGAAAGGTCCCCGACGAGGAAGGGGATGCCAAGGGGCGTCTCGAGGATGATCGTCGCGGCGCCCACGAAGATCAGGATCGCGTTGATGAGGGAGTTCACGAGCCTCGTCGCGGGATTGATGAGGCTGGCGCCCATGTTCGCGCGGAAGGCATCCTTCCTATTCTCCTCGTTGAGGCGGCTGAACTCGGCGATCCTCTCCTCCCCGAGCTCGTAGGCGCGCACGGTCTCGCTGTTCTCGAGCCCTTCGCGGGCATATCCCACGAGGGCGCTCTGGCTCCGTGCCTGCCCTTTGAAGTGCTTGCTGTTGAACTTCGATATGGCGCGGGAGACGAGGAGCGAGACCGGAGTGAGCACCACGACGATCAGGGCCAGAAGCCAGTTCAGGGAGAACATGAAGCCCATCGTCACAAGGATCGTGACGACCCCCTCAAGGAAGGAGGCAAGTCCGGCGACGAGGCCGGTCTGGATGTTCTCCACGTCCACGAGCATCCGGTTCACGAAGTCCCCCTTGGAGGACTCGTCGATCGTGCGGATGGGGCAGAGGAGCAGGCTCTCGTAGAGGAGGGACCGCGCCTGGCGGATCACCTTCTGACCGATGAGAGAAGTCAGGTACTGAAAGAGGTAGCCGAGCAGGGTGCCGAGGACGAGGAAGATAGCCATTAGGATGAAGTGGAGGGAAAGCTCCGCCCCCGTCCCTCGCTCGAGGATCTCGTTGACCGCCTTCCCGGCGACGTAGGGGATCGCGAGCTTGCTCCCGGTGGAGACCACGACCGAGAGGATGGTCCAGAAGAGGAGGCGCTTGCTTCCCTTGAGATAAGGGATAAGGCCCTTGATCGCGCGGAAATCCAGCTTCTTCATGCGACGGACCCTCTCTGCATCTCGTAGATCTCGCGATACCCCTCGGAGCGTTCCAGGAGCTCCTCATGGCTTCCGCGGGCGCTGATCCGCCCGTCCTCGAGGAAGAGGATCTCGTCCATGTCCCGGAGCGATCCCACCCTCGAGGAGACGAGGAGGAGCCCCATGCCCCTTTCCCTAAGCCGGTCGAGGATCTTTCGTTCCGTCAGGTAGTCGAGGGCGGACAAGGAGTCGTCGAGGACGAGGAGGGGGCTCCCCCGCAGGAAGGCGCGGGCGATGAGGAGCCTCTGCCTCTGCCCGCCCGAAAGGTTCGCTCCTCCTTCCTCGACGGGATGGTCGAGCCCGTCGTCCCACTTCAACACGTATTCCCAGGCCTCCGCGTCCTTGAGCGCCTGGATGACCTCTCCCTCGCTCGCGCCGGGCCTTCCAAGCAGGACGTTCGAGCGGATCGTCCCCTTGAAGAGGGAGGGCTTCTGGGAGACGTACCCTTCCGCGCGGTGGAGCTGGGGGAGCGAGAGCTCCCGCTCGTCGATCCCGCGGAAGAGCACCTTCCCATGGGAAGGGTCGCGGAGCCGGAGGGCGAGGGAGAGAAGGGTGCTCTTCCCGGAGCCCGTGGGGCCGATCAGCCCCACCCTTCCCCCTTCCTTGAGGGAGAAGCTGATCCCGGAGATGACCTCGCGGTCCCCCTTCTCGCCGAAGGAGAAGGAGACGTCCTGGAATTCCAGAAGATTAACCTTGGATTCTGCAGGGATTTCCTTCATGTCCCCGTCGACGATGTCGGGGGTTAGGGAAAGGAAGGCGTCGATCCTCTTCTTCGAGCTCATCGCCTTGTTCAGGGAGACGATGAGCCTCGAGAACATGACCATGGCCTGGAGCGAGTGCGTGAGATAGGAGATAAGGGAGACGATCTCGCCGGTGGTCAGGATTCCCCCTCCCTCCGCCAGACCGCCGAGGTACACCACGAGGATCATCCCGAGATCGACGAGGAAGAAGGTTCCGGGCGAGACGAGCGCGTTATAGACGGCCATGCCCATGTTCTTCCTCTCGTAGGAAAGGAGGGATTGCGAGAAGCGGGCCTCCTCCATCTCTTCCTGGTTGAAGGCGCGGATATGGCGCGCCCCGCGAAGGCTGTCGTTCGCGTGGCTGGAAATCTCATCAAGATTGGCCTGGATCGCGCCGTACTTTCTCGGCGAGACGAGGATGACGACCAGGAAGATGAGCGCGGAGAGGAGGATGACCGCCCCGAAGATGATCCCGGCGCGATAGTCGATGAGGAAGGAAAGCGCGAAGGACCCGATGAGGAGGAAGGGCGGACGGAAGATGAGGCGCATGAACATGTTCACGCCCGACTGCATGTTGAAGGAATCACTCGAAAGGATGGTGGTTGCCTTGTCCTTCCCAAAGCGTGAGAGCTGCCCTTCGGAAAGGAGGGTCATCTTCTCGAAGATCGCCCCTTTGAGGGCATGGCCGTAGTCGGCGGCGACGCGCGAAGAAAGGTACTGCGCGAAAAGCGTGATCCCGAAGCCAAGGAAGGCGAAGGAAAGGATGACTCCCCCGAGGCCAAGCGCGAGGCCCATGTTCCCCTTGGCGATGCCCTCGTCGATGATGTAGCGGATGAGGAAGGGCGTCAGCAGCTCCGTCGCCACCTCAAAGAGCTTCAGGGCAGGGGCAAGGAACGTCTTAAAGAGATAGGGCCTGAGAGGGACGAGCGAGGGCGAGGCTTTCCTATGCATGTCAGTCACCGATCAGCTGGGCAGGATCCTCTCCGTAGCGGACGTCGACGACGAGGGCGAAGTCCGAGCGGTCGCCGTTCCGGAAGAAGCAATAGGAATCGAAGCCTTCCTCCCCGGTCACCACCATGAAACAATCGAAGTCCGCCCTCTCCCCCACCGTGACGCCGACGACATCCTCGAAGCGGAAGGCGATGTCGCAAGGACCTTCCCTCTTCTCGAAAAGGACCTTGCCCGCCTCGATGTCGACAAGAAGAGGCGCCCGCTCGAAATGGCAGATGACCTCAAGCGACCCGTCCTCATCCGGATGGTCCTTCCTCACAAAGACGGCATGGGGAGTCCGGTCGAAGAGGCGGAAGCCCTCCTCGGCATCGGAAAGAAGCGAGTCCGCCAGCACGAAGCCCGTGTAGGCGAAGGGCAGGCTCCAGTCGAACCGGCCCGCCCAATAGCGCTCCCTCGCCTCAGGAAGGCGCTTCTCGATCTTCCTGACGATGGACTCTATCCCAGGGTAGCCGACCTCGAGGCGCTGGGCGGCCTCGACGAAGTGAAGCGCGATGAGCCCGTAGAGGATGGCGGAGAAGTAGCTCTTCTCGTCGTAGGCCCTCTGGAACCAAAGGGCGAAAAGATAAAAGTAGGGCAAGGGCTGCAGGTCATGGAGGACCGACAGCATGGACAGGAGGCCGGAGGCCTGCTTCCGGAGCGAGGCGCTCGCCACGAGAAGGTCCTTGTCCATCCCGATCCCGTACTCGTAGCAGTAGGCCAGGGCCAGGGTCGCCCACGGGGCGTTGAGGGCGACGGCGTCCGTGACGTACAGGATCAGGGAGTCGCCGTTCATCTCCAGCGTCTGGCCGCAGTAGGCGCGGGAAAGCTCGCTCCAGACCAGAAGCATGAGCTCATCGGGATCCAGGAAGAGGTCCGCGTTGTCCTCGAGGCACCGAACCGCCTCCCCAACATCGCGCCGGAATCCGAATTCGCCGCGAATAAGGGACTGGTAGCGAATCGCGTCCAGCATCTTCCGGGGGCCACGGGAAAGCCCCCCATGCTTGAGGAGGTCCGTAAGGGCGTCCCGGATCGCCTCCTTCTCCTTACGCTTCAGCTCTCCGCTGGGGCGGTGCGAAGCGACGTAGACGAGGTAGGAGTAAAGGTAAGGGGCGAGCGCCTCGTCGATCGGGCGCTCCGCGACCAGGGCCTCCTGCATCGCGCGGAGGTCGTCCCAGCCCTTGTTCCCAAGGGCGCGAGACGGGATGACGAAGCTATTTCCGCAAACGGGGCAGCGGGCGCTGAGCTGCCCGTTCCCGTGCTCCGCCCAATCGTGGATATCCTTGGCGGGAAAGGTCTCGCAGCAGACGAGGCAGCCGCAAGTGCCTCCCTCGAGGATGTATCCGTCGTTGGCGCGCGTAAGGGCAAGGGCATCGAGCGCGTCTTTCCTCAGGGAGGATGGTTTTCTCTTTGATGCCATGGCCGGATTTTACCAAAGCAGGCCAATCCTTCCCATACGCGCGAGGGCCCTTATAATCGCCCCATGGCCAAAAAGGAAAGCAAAGGGCTGGGCTTCTGGTCGCTCCTTGCAGCAGGAGTCGCACTGCTCCTGATCCTCGTCGGAAGCTTCCTCGACCTCCCGATCATGGAGAGCATCTACATCGGGGAGAACGCCTTTTCCCTGGTCTTCGGCCTCATTGGGTCGCTGCCTCTTTACCTTGTGGCGATATCCGGGGTTGTCCTTCTGGACAACTATTTTAGGAAATCCCCGCATTTCTCTGTCAAAGTCATCGGAAAGGTTATTTTGTTCCTGGTCCCGGGCGTTCTGGGCGTCCTCGTGGCCATCCAATCCCTGGACGAATACACCGGGAGCCTCCTCACCTCCCTTCTGATCGCCATCCCGCTCGCCTATCTCGCCCTTTTCCTGTGGTGGATCCTCCTGAAGGAGGCAAGCCCGGAACGTTCCCTGGACGTTGCGATCGCCTTGCTTCTCGTCGCCGGGCTCACCTTCGCCCTCACCCATCTGGCCAAGGAGGTCGCGGAAAGGCCCCGCTACTTCTTCCTGAGGGAATACGGCACCATTCACTTCCGCGACTGGTGGGAGTGGGGCTCGGGGCTGAAGGAGCTTTACCCCGACCTTGACTCCGACTGGTTCAAGAGCTGGCCCTCCGGCCATTCCTGCTGCGCTTCCGTGGCGTTGCTATTGCCCGTCCCCCTCTCCTTGGGGAAGAAGACCAAGGGCTTGGTCCCATGGGCCTATCCCATCGGGCTTCTTTGGTGGGCCCTCACGGCCCTCGCGAGGATGCTGGACGGCCATCATTTCCTCACGGACGTCGCCTTCTCCCTCCTGTTCACCGCGATCCTCCTGCTCCTTGTCGCCGTCCCTCTCCTCAGCCGCCAAGGGGATGAGGATGAAGAACCCAGGCGCCTCTTCCGCACGTCCGAGTACAGGATCCTGAGGCGGAGGGCCGACCTCGCCGTCGAGGAACTTGACGATAGGGCCGTGAGGAAGATCCGGGCGAAGCGCGGGAGGAGGAAGAGTTCGCGCTCCTCAGGCGAATGACCAAGCCCTCCATGAGCAGAATGAACACGACGAGCAAAAGAGGCGCCGCAGCCGTCCTCAAGGCAATCCCGCCCCGTGACGGAGCGAGGGGAAGGATCTTCGAAATCGACTTCCTCAGGGGGTTCGACATCATCCTCATGGTGCTCATCCACCTCGTCTTCGCCTGGAGCAGCCAGTCTTCCGGGCTATTCGCATGGGAAGGCCCCGGCCCCCAGCCCGACTGGGTGATCGGGATGCGCTCCCTCTTTGATTCCGTCGGCTCCATGATCCTTGGCGGCAGCCTCTACTTCCTGGAGTTCTTCTTCTCGGGCCTTTTCGTCTTCCTCTCCGGGATCTCCTGCTCCTTCAGCCGGTCGAACGGACGAAGGGCCGCAGAGCTAGGGATCATCGCCCTCGGGCTTACCTATGCGGTGGAAGGGGCGGACTTCCTCTTCCATATCGGAGCGCACATCTATCTCGGAATCCTCCACGTCATTGCGCTTTCCCTAGCCCTTTACGCGCTTGTGGACCATTTCTTCCCCGACTGGAGGGTGACCTTCGGCGTGGCCATCTTCCTCGTCGTCCTCACCGGCATCACCGAATGGCTGCGGATCCGTACGGGCAGCCAGAGCGTCAACCTCGGCGATCCCGCCCAATGGAAGAACCTCTGGCTCTGCATCCTCGGCATCCGACGGACGGGGAGCGACTACTTCTCGACCACGAGGCTCAGCGCGATCCTCTTCCTCGGGGCGACGGTCGGAAAGCTCGCCTATGGCAAGAGGAAGAGCCGCCTCCCCGCCTCCTTCCCGACCGCATGGGGGAGGCCGATCGCCTTCCTCGGAAGGCACACCCTCCTCATCTACTGCGTCCATGTCCCCCTCATCTATCTCCTTCTCGGCATCCTGATGCTCCTTTCCGGCTATACGCTTAGAATCTGATCGGCCTATGAGAATCAACTCCCCCTACGAGCAATTCCTCCTCATGGCGGGCCGCCACCCAAGGAACGAGTGCGTGCGTTTCGAAGGAACGGTCATGACCTATAGAAAAGTCCTCCGGGGCGTCATGGAGGCGGCAAGGAAGCTGAGCGCCCTCCATGTGCGGCCCGGGGACGTCGTGGCCGTGGCCCTCCCGAACTGCCCGGAGTCAGTTTTCCTTTTCTACGCCATCAACTACCTCGGGGCCTGCTCCTACAACATCCATCCCCTGACCCCGCCCGAAGGGATGGCCGGCTTCCTCAGGAAGGTGGAGGTGAAGGCGCTCTTCGCGCTCAGGAACAACGCGAACAACTTCAGAAGGGCCCTTCCTTCCTCGCTCCCGGTCGTGTCCGTCAATCCTTATCGCGGCAGGAATCCCATCAAGTCCCTCGCGATCCAGTCCATGGGCGGGAAGGAGGAGTGCCTTCCCTACCATTCGCTCCCGGAGGAGGAGGCAAGGCCTGGGAACGTCCTCCCTGAGGACGACTGCGTCTTCCTGAACACCGGGGGGACCAACGGGGAGCCCAAGGTCGCCCGGCTTTCCAACCGTGCGATCAACTACACTGCCTCCCAGGGCTACGACCTCATCCGGGAGGACGTCCGCACGATCCACATGCTCACGGCGATCCCCCTCTTCCACACCTTCGGGCTATGCATGGGCGTCCACACTCCCCTCTCCCACGGCGCGAGCACCACGCTCATGCTGAAGTTCAACACGAAGGAGGCCATCCGCCATATCCGGAAGGGCCATGCCACCACCATCATCGGCGTCCCGGCCCTCTATAGCGCCCTCCTTTCGCGTGAGTCCTTCTACGGCCCGTGGCTCAGGAAGCAGATCGTTGCCTGGGTTGGCGGCGACACCTGCCCCGAGTCGCTTCTTGAGAAGTGGAACGGGACGATGAAGGCCTACGGCTCGAAGGCGAGGCTCTACGAAGGCTACGGGATGACCGAGACCACCGTCACCCATGTCAACTGTCGCTTCTACCATAAGGAAGGCTCCATCGGGAAGGCCTTCCCGGAGATCAAGGACGGCATTCTCGACCTCGATTCCATGGAGCTGGCAGGGCCTAACAAGGCAGGCGAGATCCTCATCGGCGGGCCGACCGTCATGAGCGGCTACCTGATGTCCCCCGAGCTGAACTTCTCCTCCCGGATCGAGCTGGACGGAACGCTTTACTTCCGGACCGGCGACTATGGCTTCAAGGACGAGGAAGGCTTCCTGCACTTCAAGAACAGGATCAAGAGGGTCGTGAAGATCGCGGGGGAGGCCCACTGCCCGAGCGACGTCGAGCGCATCGCGGAGGAGGTCCCGGACGTCAAGGAGGCCTTCTGCTACGGAGTCCCCCACAAGATGAAGGGGCACATATTCCGCCTCGCGGTCTCCCTAGAGAGAACCGGCAGGACCAAGGACGAGATCCGTTCCGATATCCTTGGGAAGATCGCGAAGGAGCTCGCGCCCAGCTATCTCCCCGAGAGGATCCTGGTCGTTGATCGCCTTCCCCGCACCTTCATCGGGAAGATCGATCCCAAGGCGTTCCAGCGCGAGATCGATCCCGAGATGGACTAGAGGATCCGGCGGACCCTCTCCTCGAAGGGAAGGCCCTTGCACATGCGGATGAGGATTTTCTCGAAGTCGCTAGAGAACGGGTAATCGCGGAGCGATTCGACAGGGCACCAGAAGACTTCCCCCTCCCTGCTGCCAGAGAGGGCTCCCGTCCAGCTAGGGGAACGGAAGAGCCGTGCCCGGTGGACCTCTTCCCAGTCCCACACGAAGTCACCAAGGCATTCAAGAGAAACAGGGGAAAGCCCTGTCTCCTCCCTCATCTCCCTCCGGCATGCTTCCTCTTCCCCCTCCCCGGGCTCGACATGGCCGCCGGGAAAGGTGAGTCCTGGCCAGTCGCACTTCCGCCTTTCCTGGACAAGGATTTCCCCGTTGGGGCGGTAGAGCATACACATGTTGGTGCGGATGATTGTCTTCATAATTCTCTTGACAGAAACCATTGCCTGTAAAATATCTTAGTCAATTCAAAAACGATTATGGCAAGACCGAGGATCAAGAACCTGGACCAGAACATCATCCATGAGGTGATGGAGATGTCCTACGAGGGAGGGCTCTCCCTGCTCTCGACGAAGAAGATCGCGGCGAGGCTCAAGATCAGCGAGCCCACCATCTTCGCCCACTTCGGTACCAAGGCGAAGCTTCTTCTTGCCGCATTCGCGGAGGCATGGAGCCTCGCCCCGGTTGACTTCGTCCTTCCCGGAGAGGATGGGGACGAGGAGTCCTACAAGGTCTTCCGGGAGCACTGCATCGGGGCGTCAGAAAACCCCCTGGCCTGCCGCTACGTCGCGAACTTCATGAAAAGCGACTACTACCACCGGTA
The DNA here is from genome assembly GCA_944350325.1 of uncultured Bacilli bacterium. GTDB lineage: Bacteria > Bacillota_I > Bacilli_A > RFN20 > CAG-826 > UBA4951. Next base: position 34,605 of record CALVOS010000030.1, read on the forward strand.
TTTCGAAGAAGCAAAGTCGATCATGAAGGTCTTCTGGGACAAGGTCACCGCGCTGATCCGGGGCAGGGATCCGACGATCGACGACAGGCATTGCGAGATGCTAGCGACGATCTTCGTCGAGAGCGCCGTCGCGAACCATAACAGCATCTGCGACCTGAACCTTTCGCAGGAGGAGTGCTATCTCCGCACGCTCTACGAGTGCCGCTACTACGGGTTCACCTATCTCCTGAAAAACCATCGATGAACGAAGAGGCGCTCCGATCTCTCGCGCGGCTCACGAAGGCCCAAAGGGAATCCTTTCACGAGGCCGAACGGGTAAACTCCCTGCTCCTTGAGTCAAGGACGGCCAAGGAACTCGCTTCCATCAACGCAAGGGAACTTTCTGCGGATACCTATAGAAAGAACCCAATCTATCGGCTCTTTTTGGAACATAGGGAAGCAATCCCCTCCCTCGTCTGGACAAGCTACAAGCCCCTCGAGCCCTTCCTCTACGAAGAGGCGGGGACCGATCCGAACAACATCGCAAAGACAAGGTCCAGCGTAGGCTACTTCAAGGAGGAGTTCCCTTTCCCGGCGCTAATCGACAAGCGGGACGAGACAGTGTGGATGAGCCTCATCCCTCACGAGATGAACACCATGGAGAGGCACCTCAAGGAGGTCTCGGGAAACGTCCTCGTGCTTGGGGGCGGTCTTCTCTATTTCCCCCTCATGGCTGCCATGAATCCGCGGGTCAAGTCCATCCGCGTCATCGAGATTGACCAAGAAATCCTGGATATCGATAGGAATATCCTCGGCATAACCCCATTAAGCGAAAAGATTTCCCTTGAGGAAGGCAATGCGATCGAGCTTTCCCGGAACACCTCTTCCTATGACCATGTTTTCGCGGACCTCTGGCATATGGCGGAGGACGGAATTCCCCCATATCTCGCCCTCCTGGAGAACGAAAGGGAAAACCTAGGAACCAAGTTCCACTACTGGATCGAGGAGGAGATGATCATCTACCTGAGGGAATGCGTCCTTGTCTACCTTGAGGAAGTCGCTGACGGGCTCCCCGCCAAGGAGCCGGAAGCCTATGAGGACTACGAAGGGCAGCCTGTCTCCGAGGCGATCGTCCACGCGCTCAGAAGGATGCGAATTGAGGAAGGAGTCAAGGACACAAAGAGCCTTCTTCGGCTTTTATCCAGGGATTCGATCCGAAATCTTGCGAAGGAAATCCGTCCGGACTGGCAGGACTAGCCCTTCCTCCTGCCGACTTCCACAGGGGTAAGGAGGCTAGGGTCGACGATGACCTGGCCCTCGGACTCATGGACGGCATCCCCCCGGATCAGCTCGCCAAGCGAGCCGACCCGGATCACGCCGCTCCCGGGATTCTTCGCCGAAGGAAGATGCCCGCGGATAGTCGCGCTCGTCTCGCTATATTCGAAGGACAGGTCGCAGTCCTCCATCGTGCAGTCGATCAGGGTCAGCTTCTTGCAGTAGCAAAGGGGCTGGGTCCCGCGGATGCGGCAACGGACGAGCGTCAGCCCTTCGCTGAACCATCCCAGGTACTCCCCGAAGACGTCGGAATCCTCGACGAGGACGTTCCTGCTGTGCCAAAAAGCGTCCTTCGTGTGGAGCGAGGAGCGGGATATCCGGAGGTTTTCCATGTACTGGAAGCTGTACTTCCCCTCGAAATCGACGTCCTCAAGCACCACGTCCTTAGAATCCAGGAAGGCGTACTCCGAGCGAAGAAAGGACCTTCTCAGGGAAATATCCCTGCATTTCCAGCCGAATTCCTCGCTTTCGATATGGGAATCCTCGACGGAAGCCCCTACGCATTCCCGAAGCGCCTTGATGCAGCCAAGGCGGGATCCCGCTACCCTCAGGCCACGACAGTACCAAAGGGGCGCCCTCGCGTTATTGAGGAACTCGCATCCCCTGACTCTCACCTCTTCCCCATGCCACAAGGGATAGCGAAGGTTGAACAGGGAGCCGGATACCGTCACGTCCCTGCACTCCTTGAGGACGCTTTCGCCGTCCTCCTCGCCCTCGAAGCGGCAGGAGTCGACCTCCGCGTCCCTCAGGGCGTATAGGGAACGCTCGGCGCTGAACGAGCGCCCTTCAATCATCTCTCTCATAAGGCCATTCTCCTCCCCTTGGCAAGACCCCATTAAGGAAAGGCGGCCCGACTGGGCCGCCCATGCTTCTCTGGCGGAGGCATCGAGATTCGAACTCGAGCACCGGGAAACCCGATCTAACAGGTTAGCAACCTGCCCCCTTCGGCCTCTTGGGTATGCCTCCGTGCGGGGGGAAGTGTAGCACATAGGATAGAGGTCGGCTAGTGAGGAATCCGCGGCCTAAGGAAGGCCCTCATAAGGAAGTGCAGTCCTTCATTCCTGGGGCACTCAGGGACGGGCGCCTCCTCTAGAGGCAAGAGAAAGGGCGGCCCCCCCCTCTGGGACCGCCCGTTGAGACGGAAGCAAGGCTACTGCGCCTGGCCCTCCTCCCCTTCCTCCCCCTTCCGGAGGCGCTCGCCCTGGTAGCAGGTGAGACGCTCGTTCCGGCTGACGAGGACGAGGGTGCTGTCGATGTGGTCGGCGAGGTAGCTGAAGCGCGAGGTCGGGACCGAGACGAGGAGCTGGATGTCCAAGGAGCGATAGAACTCCATCATGTCCTCGATGCGGTCCGAGTCCATGTTGTTGAACGCCTCGTCGAGCATCACGATCTCGCAAGGAGAGGAGCCGCCCCGCTTCTTCAGCTCGAAGGCGCTGTCGAAGCTTGCCGCGATGAGGACGTAGAAGGGGGTCTGGGTCTCGCCGCCGGAGCGGGCGCGGACGTTGTCGCTATAGCGCTTCTCCTGGCCGTCCGGGGTCGTCTCGACGATGTCATAGCTCAAATAGTTCCGGTAGTCGCAGAAGCGCTCGATCGTCTCGGCGCTCGACTCGGCCGGGTTCTCGCTGGCAAGGATGCGGAAGAGGTAGTCCATCGTCGAGCGGTTCTCCCCCGAGAGGAGGGAGCTGAGGAGGTCGCCCTGGTAGTAGTCCTCGCTCGTGTTCACGGCGATGTCGTAGATCTTCCTGAGCTCGGGGTCTCCCGTCGGCTTCACGAGGAAGCGGTAGATGGAGCGCGCCGACCCGAAGGGGTGCTTCCGAAGGGTGCGGTTCAGCTTCTCGATCTGGAGGGAGGCCTGCTCGATGTTGCTCCGGAGCCCAACGAGGAAGCTGGTCTTGAAGTTCTCGGCGGCGGTGATCGAGGCCTGCTCGGCCCTGCTCCTCGCGGTGACCAAGGAGTCCTTCACGATCTTCTGGTAGCGCTCGATATAAAGCGGGAGGTTCTCGAGGACGGGCTCGACGTCGTTCTGCTGGAACTTGTCGTTATACCCGCCCATGATGCGCACGATCTTCCTCTCGCTATCCAGGAGCGCCCGGTGGTTCTCCTCGCGCGAGGACTGGATCCGCGGGTACGGGTTCTTCCCGAACTCCTGGAGCTTATGCTCGGCAAGCTCGAGGAGGAGGGGGTCATTATGGTCCATGAGGAAGAGGTCGTAGTTCTTCTTCCCTTCCTGGTAGTCCGAGGTCGCCTGCTCGAGGGCGAGGTTATGGCGCCCGCGCTCCTCGGCGATCAAATCCCTCTCCTCGAAGAGCGACTCGAGCTCGGCCTTGAGGCCCCTCTCCCTTTCCTCCAGGGCCTCGAGGGCGCTGTTGAAGATGGTGAGGTCCTCCGCCGCCATCGATTCCTCGAGGGCGCGGACGCGGTCCTCGAGCTCCGCCTTCTTGCGGAGGGCGTCCTCCTCCTCCGCCCAGTGGCGGGGAAGGCTCCGGAGCGACATCGGGTCGAGGGCCATGGAGCGGGAGAGCTTCTCCTCAAGCGGCTCCTTCTCCTCGTCAAGCTCGCGGATCCGCTCGCTCAGGTCGCGGTAGCGCTCCTTCATGTCCTTCAGCTGGCGCGCGATCGCCTCCTTCCCGAGGTAGGGGGTGAAGCCCTTCTCGCGCGTGAGGTAGCGGACCGAGGCTCCGTCGTAGTAGAGCCCGTCCTTCGTGATCCACTTGAACTCGCCCCGCCCGGCAGGCTCCTCCACGGCCTTGATGTCGCCAAGGAGGAAGTCCACGTAGTCGCGGACCAGGGGGAGCTCGTCCCCGCCGGAGGCGTCCACCGCGCAGCGGATCTTGTCCGCGAGGGACCCCTCGACCTTGAAGGGGGTGCTCTCCAGGGTCGCCGTATCGACGATGCCGGAGGCCCCTTCCATGCGGAGCTCAGGGTTCTGGGAGAGGACCTTCTGCGCCTCCCCGTAGAACTTCTGGGGAAGGAAGCAGTCGAACCGGCGGTTCCCGAGGAGCGTCTCGATGGCCTCGCCCCAGCCCTCGTCCACCAGCTCGAGGCAGTCGCAGAGCGGGTTGAGGGCGAACTCCGCGTCGAGCTGGAAGCGGTCCTTCAAAAGCCCGTAGAGCTTGCTGACGCCCTCGGGGAAGTCCTTCTCGTGGCTCTCCAGGATCTGGATGCGGGGAGCGAGGAGGCGGAGCTCCTCGAGGAGCCCGGAGCGCGTCTGGGAGATGCGGTCGATCTCGCCCCGGAGGCTGCTCCGGACGAGGGCGAGGTTCCCCTCGTAGGACTCCACGGCCTTGCGGAAGGAGTCGCCCTCCCTCTTCTTCCCGAGGGTGAGGAGGCTGCTCCGGAAGCCGAGCTTCCCGGCGCTATCGTCCATCTCCGAGAGCGAGCCCTCGAATATGACGTCATCCGCGGAAAGCGCCGCAATCTTCGTGTCAAGAAGCGCAATATCGCCCTTTAGACGCGCGATCTGCGCCTCTTCGTCCCGATGCTCGAGGGCGCTCCGCTCCTGGCGGACCTCCTGGAGGGCCTGGTTGATCTCGAGCCTGCGCTGGTCGGCCTTCCGCTCGCGCTCGCGGAGGGCCTGGAGGTCTTCCTCGGCGCGGCGGCGCCTCTTCTCCCCCTCCTCGACGCCGAGGCGGAGGGAGAGGAGCTCGAGGGCGGCCTCGTCCTTCAGATAGCCGTCCCGCTCCTCGCTGAGGGCAAGGAGGGGGAGGAGGGCCTTCGCCTTCTCCTCCTCGTGATGGAGGAGGGTGGCGATGTCCTGGTAGGCCTTGGCGGCCTCCTTCACCTCGTCGAGGGAGACGTTCCTCTTCTGGAGGAGGAAGTTGTTCGTGAACTCGAGGAGATCGGCGTTCGGGTCGAAGGCGATCGCGCTCGAGAGCAGCGTCTCGTACTCGTCCGGGAGCTCGAGCGAGCGCCGGACCTGGGCGTAGGAGGCGCCGAGCGAGCTCGCCTCGAGAGGAATGAAGGGGAAGGCGAGGGCGGTGGCCGTCTTCCTGAGACCTTCGAAGGCGCGGACGGACTTCGTCCCGTCCTCCTGGATCTCGAAGAAGAGGGAGTCCTGGAAGGGCGCGCGCAGCTCATAGAACTTCGCCGGAAGGAGGACCCCGCCGGTGATCTGGAGGACGCAGCCGAGGGTCATCCTCTCCGACCCCTCCTCGAACTCGAGGGCGATGTGGGTGATGATGTCGCCCTCCGGACGGAGGAACTCGCGCCCGACGGCGCCGATCCTGGCCCTCATGTAGGTCTCGACGGTCCTCCTCGTCCCGGAGAGGCCGTTCCGGGAGGCCATGTTGAACTTCCTCTGGGCGAGGCCGCCGGAAAGTACATAGTGGATCGCGTCCACGAGGGTCGACTTCCCGGAGCCGTTGTCTCCCGAGATCAGGAGGTTCCCCTTGATCTCGATGGTCTCGTTCTGGAACAGGTGCCAGTTAATCAGCTTCACGCGCGATAGCTTCTTCATCTTCGCTACCTCCGATGTACTTCTTGAGGCGCTCCTCGAGCTCCAGGAGCGAGCTGGAGTCGACGAGCACGAGGATCGTGTTGAAGATCACGACCTGGGTCTCGCCCTTGCTCACGTCGTCCTGGAAGTCGATGACCTTGTAGCGCCGGAGCGTCCCCATGGCGAGGCGGAACTCCGTCATCGACACCCCGTCGGGATAGATCTCGGTCTCCTGGAGGCGGCGAAGCACCTCGTCCACGGTCACGACGACCGCGTTATAGCTCGCGATCGTCCTCTCGCCCTTATAGGCAAGCGAGCGGAAGAGGAGGAGGAGCACCGTCTCGAGCTTCCTGAGGCGGAGGCGGTTCCTCT
>CALVOS010000031.1 GCA_944350325.1 uncultured Bacilli bacterium
GGTCCAGGATCCTCGCTCCCCCGGGGAGACAGGAAAGGAACTTCTCCCTGATCTTCCCCATGTCGAGGGGTAGGGTCTCCTCCACGTAGGCGTCCGCCCTGTCCTCGTAGTAGGGGCTCATAGGAAGCATCCTGCGTAGTAGATATCCACGAGATGGTTCTCCTCGGCGAGGAGGAGCGAGCCGACGTACCTCTCCGCTCCCTTCATCCCCTGGAGGAGAGTAAGGAGCTCGCGGTTCCTTCCCTTGAGGCGGGAGATGTCCTCCTTCCGGGGAAGGGAGTCCCCCTTCGCGGAGTTCCTCCCCTTCCTCGTGGGAACGAGGTTCCAGATGTCGTCCGAGTAGAGGTAGCTCCAGGGGATGACGTGGTCGAGGGAGAAGTCATCGAGGGGGACATAGGATCCCTCCTCGTAGAAGTCCGGGATCCTCACCCGGCGGTAGGCGCCCTGGATGACGTCCCGGAACTCCCGAAGGCTCTCCCTCCTCAGCTCCTCGTTGGACGCGGAAAGGACCTTCCTTGCGATCCGAGGTGCGCCGTTGAAGCGCTCGAGGATCTCCGTCCAGCGAAGGTCGATCTCGTCCTCGAGAAGCTCCCGGAAGGAGAGGAGGAGGGAAACTTGCCAGCCCTCGAAATAGATTGCCTTCTCCGGCCTCCGGTACTCATAAAGGGGTAGGGGCCCCACCTGCCCCTTGAGGTTCAGGAAGCGGTGGGCGACGTTTTCCGGAAGCACGTTCACGACCTCTCGACAGGTTCGTTCAAGAAGCCCCTTCTCCTCTTTGAGGAGAGGCTCCGCCTCGCTCCACCAGGAAGGGCGCCTCGTCCCCAGGAGCGCGTAGTAGCTCTCGATCAGCTCCTCGACGAGGGAGACGATGACCGGTCCCCTCCTCCCCTTCTTCCCCGCGGACTGGCGGAGATGGAAGAAGCAGGTCTGGTTCCAGTAGAGGCGCACCATCTCCCGGGCGATGTCCTGGAAATGGACCATCGCCTTCCCCTCGGGAGGGAGGGTGAGGTAACGCCCCTTCCGGAGGCAGGAAAGGATGGACCTGGCCCAGGCGCACTTGTAGGTGTTGTCCACCATCATGCCCCGGAGGACCATCGTCCACTGGGCGACATAGGGCGGAAGATGCTCTTCCATGGGGCAATTCTAGAAGGAAGGGGGACCGCGTTCCATAGGAAGGGCGAGGGCTCCGAGGGAAGGGCGGGAGAACAGGGAAAGGGGGATCCCCTTCAGCGAGGATCCCCCTTCCTCATCCGGAACCTCCGGAGGGCGACCCCCTTCCGGAAGACCGTCTCCTCCCGCTCGACCTCGTAGCCCCTTTGAAGGAAGAACCCCTTCGCGGTGAGGGAGGCCTCCGTCCTCACCCTTCCCCCGGCATGGCGCTCGAGAAGGTCGGAGATCCTCGTGGCGACCCCCATCCCCTGGAAGTCCGGATGGACGTAGAGGAGGTTCAGGTGGCCATCCTCCCCGATATCCCCGAAGCCGATCGCCTCCTCGCCGAGGAAGGCGACGAGGGCGTAGTGGGACGCAAGCTCATCGATCCACCGTTCCTTGTCCGCGGAGGAGGCCCAGGCCTCCCTCTCCTCTTCCGAGTACTCCTTCCCACAGGACTCCCGGACGGAGGAGCGGAAGATCGAAAGAAGCTCATCGATCCATTCCCTCCGGAAGGGGCAAAGCTCGATCCCGATGTCCTTCCCCTGGCGCGCGTATTCCCGGAGGGCGTTTCTCTCCATCCTTTGGACGAACTCCTCCTTCCCGTCGCAGTAGCCCTCTATGTCGTAAGGGAAGCGGAGGGCGAGCGTCTCCTTGAGGCGCCCGTACTCCTCCCGGACGTCCTCATGGGCGATGAGGTAGTCCCTCACCGCGAGGTGGCGCATGAGGTTCCTCTTGTCCCCCACCTCGAAGATATGGACCTGATGGGTCCTCTCGTCCCCTCCCTTCCGGAGGTACCTCCGTCCCTTGATCCCGAACTCCCCGAGGTACTCGTAGCCGATCCTCTCGAGCTCGCCCTTCTTCCCATCGACATCCGCGAGGGAGCGGACAGCCACCATGATGTCGATGATCGGCTTGCTCTTGAGTCCCGGGACCGCGGTGGACCCAATGTGATGGATCGAAATAAGGCTCTCCCCGAGGATGCGGGAAAGGGAGACTGCGTCCTCCTCGTAAAGAGCATGGTAGCGGGAATCGTACTCCCGGACGATCACGTGCTGGGGCATGAAGAAAGTCTACCCCAGGAAAGACCTCTGGCCCCAGAAAGGAAAGGGGAGGCCTCCTAGAGCCTCCCGTACTCTTCCTCCCAGACGGGATCCCCCCACTCGGTGGAGCACTCTTCCCCAGGCACCTCGATCGCGAGGTTGGAGAACCACTCTTCCCTGCTCGCCCCGTGCCAGTGCTTGACGCCGGGAGCGATGAAGACGACGTCCCCGGGATGAAGCTTCCGCGCAGGCTCCCCCCATTCCTGGTACCAGCCTTCCCCGTCGGTGACGAGGAGGATCTGCGCTCCTCCCTTACGAACCTCCTCGTCCTCAAGGGCGAGCTAAGGAGGTTCCAGTCCACGTTCCGGAGCCTCGCCGAGGAATGCGGGGCGAAGGGCGACCTCGCCCTCGTCTCCTCAAGGGTCGGTCCCTCGGCCTTGGCTTCCTTCCTTTCCGCCTTGGCTTTCGCGATGGCGATGCCCGTCCTCTGCGCTTCGACCTCGGCCTCGACGTCGGCCCCGACTGCCTTCTTCGCCGCGATGGACTCGTCCGTCTCGTAGGAATCGGTCAGGAGGTCCGGGGACTCGCTCTTCCCGTTGCCCCTCTTGAGGGCGGCGAGCTTGGCGAACGCCTGCGAGACCTCCTCGTAGATTTTCGCCTCCGCGCCGCCCTGCCCAGGCTCCCGCCAGGAGATGTCGAGATCACTCATGCGTCCCATGGCCTTCCCCCTCCTTTTCCCCTCGGCCTCGGTGATGGCGGCCTCGCCGACGAAATCCCCGGGGACGATGATCGCGACCTTGCCGCGGCTCCCGAAGAGCCTGTCGGCGAGCCTCTTCCCGATGCGCGCCTTCCTGCAGCCCACGACCATGTCGCGCGGCTCGCCCTTGAGGACGCCGATCTTCAGCTTGTGCCTCATGCTTCTTCCTCCTTGTCCGAGAAGGGGGAAACGCCCCTCTCGCTATTTGGCGAAAAAGGAGGGATTTGACAGGGGCCGGGGAACCAAGAACGAAAGAAGCCGCCTACCTCGGGGAGGGCAAGCGGCCATGGCGGCCGGCATCTTCATAAAGAGGACAAAGGCGGGGAATGGAAGAGGCTGGGAAGGGGTGTGCAAACAGCCGTGTAACAATACGGCGCCGTATAACAATGGGTCCCTTCCATGCGGGTCAGCCTTGCGAAAAGCCGGCAAAAAAGCCCGGGCATCCAACCATTGCTATACGCCGCTCATTCAAAAAACGCCGAATAAATCGTCAGAAAACAAAAATGCCTGAACACCCCAGCCTGTGCTAGGAATGTATCAGACATAGCCTTTCGATATGTCCTGTGATGCTGGCTTTGATACATTGCACACCCCTCCATGGTTACACGGAATCCTCGCTAAAGCGGAATTTCGTCGGCCTTTTCCTCCATTATGGGCTTCTGATTTTCTTATCTCCCGCCGTCCATAAAAGCGAGCCAAGGGCAAGATGTGTCACCGCTCATCACCACTAAAAGCAGCGCCCAATAAAGCCAGCAGGGAAGAAACCGTTTCCCCAAAGGCGACGTCGGAAGCAAAGCCGTTCCTTTTGCGATAGGAGTCCCACCTCCTCGGCATCTCTGCGTCGCCTTTTATTCTCTCCACGATGGCGTAAGCCTGGCTCCTGCTAAAAACGGTGCCCCTGTAATTGCACGTGCGGGCAAACGCCTTCCTGAGAATCGAGCGATCGATTTCGTTCCATCTCAGCTTATAGATGATGTATATGTCGTAAAAATCCTTGCTACGGCTATTGGCAATACCCCGAAACAAAATGGTTTGGAGTTTTTCCGCAAGTATCGTTTCGAAGTTATAGGCCCTCAAGTGGAAGATATTATCTTCAAAAAGGGGCTTATATAGATAGTCGATTGCTTCAGGCGTAATCGGATCGCCGGTTGCGATATCGATGCTAACGGTTTCTTTGATGTTTTCCAGTCCTGCCGAAAGTTTGACATTGAAACCACCATACTCGTCGTCCGGCCTGATTTCGCCGATGCCTCTCACCTCGAAACGCACACCGTCCTCAATCTCTATAGAAACGATTTCCCTAAAGATGCTCGCAATGCTTTCCCGTTCTACCTTGATTCTCATCGCCAAGACGTCGATATCCATGGTCGATCGGAATCGGATGCCCAAACTCGTCGAGAGCAAAAAACCACCTTTGAAAACAAACCGGTCCACGTATTTGGAAAGGCAAAGGCGCCTCAGGAAGACCTCAAAGAAGAAGGATTTCAATAGGATGTTCTGGTGTACGCCCGTTTCCTGAGATAGCTTATTGATCCTCGACCGGAGGGAAGCCTTGTTAATCGCCATTGAGCATTACCTCCATTTGATCGCGCACCTTTTTCTCGATGCCTAGGGCCTTGGCATAATCCATGAGCCTATTGATGTTCCTATCCTTCGATTTCGAATACAGGACCAATGCCTTCGCATAGGTTTCGAATTCCACCTTGTCCTTATGGCTGATAAGGTCGCAGATGGTCTTTTCCCTGTCATACGCCCTCACCCAATTACCTAGGCTTGTCTTGATCTCGACTATGCCGAGTGAATAGGATCCGCTCACTGTGTCGGTGTGGGTGATGACATCGCGTCTACGTTTGGAAAACGGACGATAGTTCAAAGGACCGGTCACCTCCAAGTAGCTTGGAAGGATGTCACCCAAGCCATGAAGATAGACGGCGGAGTTGAAGGAATATATGTATCGCGGATACGTATATTGGAAAACAAGATAGTGGTCGACGATCCAATCCTCGAGTGCATAGAACCCCCTGGCAATCTGCCTGAGACCGTGTTTTTTGACAAACCTCGTCAAGGCGATGGACGGAATGGCAAATGCATCGATTTGCTTCCTCGTGACATAGCCGCCATTGGAATCCAGTAGTTGGTTTATTTTTTCCTCGTTTGTCATCTTGTTCCATTTCCAACCACAATATACTAGTTTATGGTGGTAATTGCAACAAGCAACCAAGAAGTATGATGATGCGTGAACAAATAGCGGTCTCGGGAGCAAGCAGGCAGGCCATCACGGTCCCCCGGGCAGCGTCGCGAGAGATGCCGATCTTCAGCTTGTGTCTCATAAAGACCTCCTTGCCAGTGGAGAAGGGAATCCACGTCTCCCTCTCGCTGTATGGCGAAAAAGGAGGGGTTTTGACAGGGGTCGGATCGCGAAAAAACGAAAAAAGGCCGCCCATCCCGTTCAAGGACAAGCGGCCGAAGAGGTCGAGGCTAAATTAAGAGGATATAGGGAGATGACGCGCACGGTCGTAGGGGTGTGCAAACTGCCGTGTAACCATTGGCAACGTGTAACCATGGGGTTGTCGGTCTGGCCACGAACCGTCAAAAATCACCGCAGAGCCCTTAAGGATTGACCATGGCTACACGTGGTTCATCCAAGAAATGCCCATTCCATCGGCAAAAACGAAAAAATGCCTGCACACCCCGGAGAACTCCGGAATGTATCAGACATGGCCTTTCGATATGGTGCCCCGCCGCAGAATCGAACTACGGATTGATCCTTACCATGGATCTGTTATGCCATTTAACTAGCGGGGCATGCTGCCAGGCAGCGGACGTATGTTAGTAGATGAGCCCCCCTCATGCAAGGGAGAAAGTCCCCCTTTCGAGGTTCTTCCGAAATTCGAGCCTCCGAACGGCTTCCCAATGTCCCGACGGAGGATAGGGAACCTCTTCCTCCCCGCCTTCCTGTCCCATGGAGAAGTCAGGGCTCGCAGTAGAAATGGGGAGTCTGGACTGCCTCTTGGCCCCGAAAGGCATCCAAGCCTTGACAGGCACATCCTCTGCCGATAGCGCCCCCTTAAAGCTCCCTAGGACCCGGAGAGGCAAAGCGACGTCGCTCCTCCAGGAGAGCGGACTCGTAAGGGAACCCCATGGTCCAGGACCCGTCCTCGCGATGGAACAGGATGCAATAGGACCCACGGCCGTTAGGCCCAGGAAAGGTCAGGAGCCCGCAGCAAGAGAACCAGAAGACATCCTCCTCTGCCGGCTGTTCTTCGCTATTCCCTATAAGCGCCCAGGATATGGCGTAGGAATCGTTGCTGTAGGGGTCCGCGAAAATCGGGACCTTCTCCAAGGAGCCGCTCACATCGAGAAACAGGCTTGCCTTGTCGAAGTCCGTTGCCGAAGGAGCGCCGTCGCACGGGAGCATAGGCCCCCTGTTTCGAATTGCGTCCCGATAAACAGGAACGGCGATTTGCTCGGGATCGTCCTTCCCGCTCCAATAGTGGAGAAACTCTATCTCGGGAGGGTCCTCGAAAGGCTCTACGACCAAAAGGCCTTCCCACTCAGCCGCCACATTGCCTTCTTCGTCCTCTTGGACGAGCCTCACCTCATGCTCCCCGTAGGACAGGCGTTCAGGGCCTTGCTCGACGGAAGAGCAGGAGAAAAAGGGGAGCGGCCCGCAAAGCCCAAGGGCAAGAAGCAAGGGAAGACAAGGTTTCATAGCGTGGGATTCCGAATGTCCGCTTCCTTGATCCAGAGTCGAATCCCGTCGATGACGACCCGGCCCCTGTTGCTATCCCCAAGGGGGAGATCCTCTGCAGTAAGGCGAAAGCCGCCTACCAAGATCAAGATTGTGCCCGTTGCCATGTTCAATTGTTAACTTACTCTCTCGTATTTCGCAACTCATTTTCCTTAAGTCGAATACGGCCTTGCTTATCGAATGGTTGGTGGTCGTAGCTTAGCGATCTGCCTCTTCTTCAAATGACCATGAAGCGCAGGGGTCCTATAGGCTCGGCAAGCGCCAAAATGACGAAGCGGAAGCCGTGCGCGAAGCCTCGGCGCCCCTTGAGCAAGGGGTCCCTGCGCTCAGGAGTCGGGGACAGTTACAGGACGCCTCTCGCCGATAAGGACGTCCATCCATCCCGTTTCGTGAAGATATGGCAAATCTACTTAGGAATTCCAATGCAGCCGAGGTTGCGGTCCTCTTTCTTCCTGCTAGAGAATAGCGGCAAAGGAGAAAGCCCCATGGAAAAGACAAGGATCTGGCTCGACACCGACATCGGGGACGACATCGACGACACCCTCGTCCTCGAGGAAATCCTCAGGAACCCGTCCCTGGAGCTCGTCGGAGTGTCCACGGTCTTCAAGAACACCCCTCTCCGCGCGGAGTTCGCGAAGAGGATGCTCCGCGCCGCGGGAAGGGAGGATGTCCCCGTCCTCGCCGGCTCCCCCACCCCCATCCGGGGACTCACCCCC
>CALVOS010000032.1 GCA_944350325.1 uncultured Bacilli bacterium
CCCCCGTGAGGGAGGAGATGTTCTTCCCGAGCTTCACGGAGTCGACCGCGAGGTTCCGGAACACCCCTTCCCCGAGGCTCGTCACCGGGATCATCTCCCCGGAGGAAAGGATCTCGTCCGGAATAAGGACGGGGGAGGGAAGGTCGACCGGGGCCTCATAGGAAAGAATCTCCGCAGTCCCGTCCTCCTTTACGCGGAAAGTGAAGTCGGTTGGGTCCGTCTCCAGGAGGGCGAACCTTGCCTCGAGGAGGTTCTCCCCCTCTTTGGCAAGGAAGGTGTAGTAGCGCCCATTCGGGGAGAGGGGATCCCCGTCCAAGGTCAAGGAAACGAGGTGCTCCCCTTTCGCGGGACGCGCCTCCACCGTCACGGTGTCCCCCGGGGACACAAGCGAGGCGAAGTTGTCTTCAGTCACCTCGTTCCCGTCCTTGAAGAGGCGGATCGTCCCTTCTCCCTCGAGGATGGCGATCCTCAGGGAGAAGGACTCCTCGGCCTCCGAGGAAGAGGAAGAGGAGCCTTGGGACAGGGAGGAGGAGCCCTCCTCCCCGTTCCCGCAGGAGGCAAGAAGCGAAGCCGACCCGATCAGGGCCAGGAGCAGGAAGGACTTCCTCACCCGATCAACCCCTCAAGGGTGGTGGACCCGATCCCGGAGAAGGTGATCGTCGCCTCGCCCGTGACAAGGGTTCCCATGATGCTGTCCATCAGACCGTAGGAGAGCACGATCTTCCCGATCCCGCCCTCCTCGTCGAGGGTGAGGCGGACCTCCTCGAGCCCGTCCATCCCGTCGAGGGCGAAGGGCCTCCTGTCGATGTGGAAGCAATCGGTGAGCAAGGAGGCGTAGCCTTCCTTGGACACATACTCCTCCCCGACCTTCTCGAAGAAGGCACCGGAGACGCCCGCGATCTCGGGGACGAGGTCCTCGTAGAGATAGGCCCCGCAGTAGCCGGCGGGGAAGGGAGAGCTCCCGTCGTCATTGTAGATGCCTTCCTCGTGGATCACCCACTCGCCCGACTCGGAGTCGTAGGCGTAGGGATATAGGCTCGGGTCCGTCTCCGAGCGAGGCGCGAGGTAGTAGTCCTCCTCGAAGTAGGGGCCCGGGACGCCGGTCTTTGTGACGTCATGGACATAGAGCTCCTTCCCGGTGAAGGAATACTCCATCGTCTCCTCGACTTGCTCGGTGGTGTTGTCCGCAAGGTTCTTCTCCGTCCTCTTGTCCTCCACCTTCATCAGGAAGCTCTGGCCCTCGAGGGTGGAGAAGGCCTCCTCGACCGCCTCCGCGTCCGCATCCTCCTCAAGAGGGGAGAGATGCTCGATCGTCCTCTCGCCGAGGCTCTCGATGTAGAAGGTCGCCCTGTTGGAGATGAGGCTCGCCTCCCCGGTCAGGGAGTCGATGCTCGTGATGGGCGAGAGGACGAGCGAGAGGGAGGTGAACCTCCCTCCGTCCATCCGGAAGTAGGCTTCCTGGGGAAGGGAGAAGGCGCCCGAGTTCAGGGAGTAGAGAAGGTTGTTGGCGATGATGCCGGCCTTGCCCGGGTCGACGTCGTAGCGCACGTAGGCCGTAAAGTCCTCGTCGAGGACGAGGTCCTCCTCAAGAAGGATCGTCGCGAAGTTGTAGAACCCGTTGTCCCCGAAGGTCAGGTCCGCGAACTCCTGGACGACCTCGTTCCTCTCGTTGAGGCTTTCCTGGTAGGCGCGCCCGTTCTCGTCGGCGAAATAGGCGTAGGGTCCTTCCGCGTCGATGGTGACGCCGCCCTCGACCCGGTAGGAGTAGCGGGACATCGCTTCCTCGGGCCCGTTGAAGGCGATCTCGTTGTAGTAGGTGTTCGTCTCCAGTGGCTGCCCGGAGACGACCGGGAAGCCCTCCTCGTCATAGGAGGCGGGGTATCGTTCCTGGACGATGGTCCCATTAAGGGCGAAGCCCTCGCGCATGAGGCGGATGTTCTCCCCGAGGGCGATGTCGGAGAAAGGCTCGATCTCGCTGACGGCGGGGCTGCCGTTCGCAAGGAGGAAAGTCCCGCCCCCGAGAAGGGGAAGGGCGAGGAGCCCGGGAAGGAGGATGAGGATCGGTTTCTTGCTATTCATAGGTCACCTCACGCGATCTCGATGGCGAAGGGAGGCTTGGAGTCGCCAAGCCCGGAGAAGGAGATGGTCATCGTCCCGGAATTCCCGAGGAAGTCGCTATAGGAGGACTCCACGTGGGAGATGCAGTTCTCCGCCTCGTCGACGTACACCTTGACGTCGGTCACGTAGCCGTTGTCGACGGGAGTGAAGGTGTCGAAGGTGGACATGAAGACGTCGCGGACGATGAAGGGGATGTTGTCGAGGTTCGGCGTGTAGGAGCCGTCCTCGTTCCGATCGAAGATGTTCGCGGAGAGGCCGGAAAGCGAGTAGGCGACCTGCGCGTAGGTGAAGACGTTGTCGATCCCCGTGAAGTTCGAGGAGTTCATCTGGAAGGCGTTCTGGGAGGCGTTCCACTGATGGACCCGGAGCTTCCCGCCCGGGAGGACGCTCTTGAGGAGGAAGTCCGAGGCGCTAGGCGCGGTCGGGGCCTCTTCCCCTTCCTCGAGGGAATAGGACTGGCTGTAGATGCCCTCGTCCTCGCCCATGTTGTAGACGGTGAGGCAGGAGTCCTCCCCGACGTAGACGCCGTCCATGTAGGGCGAGATCCTCCGGGAGAGGGTGACTTCCTTCCCCTCCATGTTCTGGAGAGCGTTCCGGAGCGGCTCGTTCTCCGCCTTCATCGGCTGGGCCTGGATGACGTCCTTCGCGTTCGCCGTCCCGATCTGGTCGATCGCGAGCGACACCTCGTAGTTCCTCCTGACCCAGGTCTGGTGATAGGGATCCTCCTCGGTCCCCACCGTGGAGGCCGAGGTCCCGTCCATCGCCTCGGAGACGAAATGCGCGGAGGCCGAGCCATCCCCGAAGGTCACCTCCCTCGTCTGGAAGGCGACGTTCTGCCGGAAGCCTTCCGTCTGGGAGAAGAGGGTGCTGAAGAAGATGCTCGCCTTGGAGGGCGAAAGGGAGAAGGTCCAGCCCTCGACAGGGGAAAGATCCTCCCTCTGGATCATCTTGAAGGGATTGATGAGGCCGTTCGCCCCATAGGGGATGAGCTCCCCGTCGGCATTCGCGGCAAGCCCGCGGACGACCTGGTTCCCGTAGTCGAGGTACACCAGCGCGGCGTATCCTCCCTCGTCATAGGCGTTCTCCCCGCCCGTGTAGACGAGGCTCCCGTCCTCGAGGACCTCATAGGACCGCCGGTCGATCCCGACGTAGTCCGAGTGGTCCTGGAAGAGGAAGACGACGCGGTAGCGCTCCTCCTTCGCCTCCAGCGCCTCGTCGGGCACCTGGAAGGAGGAGTCCGCGAAGTAGCTTTCCTTCACGAGGAGGTCGCCCTCGACGCGGAAGCCCGTTCTGAGGGCGGCGATCTTGTCGTTGATGAAGTTCTCCTGGACGGGGAGGGAGGAGGAGCCTCCCCCGCTTCCCGAGGAAGAGTCCGCGGAAGTGGTCGTCCCGTCCCCGCACGCGGCAAGGACGAGAAGCGGCACTCCCAGTAGCAATAGGCACGCTTTCTTCATATATCTCCTTTCATGGGAAACGGGCGGCCATCGGTCGCCCGTCCCTCGTCTTGGCTGCAGCCAGGAGGCTAGCCGATGCTGACCCCCCAGACGATGGTGACGACGATTTCCGACGCAGTCGAGGGAATCTCGTAGTAGTAATAGCCCGCGAGTTCAGCAGTGACCTCCCCGTTCACGGAGACGCTGCGAGGCTGAGCGCTGCCGCTGACGGAGATATAGATGACATCCCCCGGCTTCGCGTGGGTGATCTCCGTGTCGCCGAAGTCGCTATAGAACGTCACCTCGGCATCAGCGGGGGCGTCCTCCTCGGGGGTCCAGCTGATGGGGAGTCCCTCCGCAGGAGCCTCCTCGGCCCACTCGATGGTGATGACGGCTTCCTGCTCGGGCATCGTGAAGGAATATGTGGTGTACTCCTCCATGACCGGATCAATCTCTTGCCCGTTCATATAGACCGCGACGAGCTTGTCGAGGTTGCCGGCCCAGACGTTCACATAGACGGTTTTCCCAGGCTCAGCCTCGGAAATGGAGGCACCGCCTTCCATGGAGGCGAAGAAGGAGACCTCGAGGTCCGTGGGATCCCCCTCCCCTGCTTCGTAGGAAATGCCATAGGAGGTCGCGCCTCCCTCCCACTCGACGGTGATTACGACGTCCTCGTCCTTCATCACGAGCGTATAGAGGCCCGGATTACCGACGTAGGGAGAAAGCTCCTCGCCATTCGCATAGACCGCGGAGACTCCTTCGTAAGGATAGCAGCTGACCAGGACCAGCTCCCCGGCCTCGGCGGAGTAGATCTGATTGCTCATCGAATCCATGAAGACGACCTCGAAGCCTTCAGGGTCGCTCTCGCTCCCCTGGTAGGTAAGGGAATGCTCGGTCTCCTCGACAGGCGCCTCCTCCTCCCAGGTGAAGACGAAGTGCGCATCCTCGTCGGGCATCGTGAAGGCGAAGTAGATACCGGTCGAGTCCATCTCGGTGATTTCCTCGCCGTTCATGGTCACTTTGGAAGGAACCGCCCAGCTTCCGTTGGTGACGTCGATATAGATTCGCTCTCCCGCCTCGATGTTACTCAGCGCAGCAAGCGCAATCTGGCTCCCAAGGCCGCCAGAGCCGTTGTCGGAATAGAAAGCGACATACTCCCTGCCATCGCCATTCACGAACTCGTAGGTGATCGCGTGGCCGGTGGATTCGAGGGCCTTGAGGTTGATTTCGATCTGTGCATCGGCCTCCGGCATGTTGAAGACGTAGTAGGTGTTCTGGACATAGCCGACGGTTTCCGTCTCAAGGGCGACGCCGTTCAGCGTGACGGACTCGATCTCGTATCCATCGAAGTTCCGAATCCAGGCGTAGATCTTCGTCCCCGCCTCGGCCTCGAGGACCGGCTCGGAGCTATTCGGGTCGGTGTAGAAATCGACGTAGATGGTGTCATAGAGCTCCGCGATGCTCGTGTTGTAGGAGAGGCCGTAGGTCTCCGCCGGCTCGGTTTCCGCCGGAGCGACGGTCAGGACGACGTCCTCGTCCGGCATCTCGAAGACGTAGTAGTCGATATTTCCCGCGGTGTGGTCGATCGGAAGAGGGGTGCCGTTCATCGAGAGGACGACGTCGTGGCGCGCCCCCGAGAACCACTGGAGGTACACGGTCACCTCGGACCCCGCCGCAGCGGAATTCACGCTGGTGCCGCCGACCTGAATGACCTTATTAAACAGGTCGTAATTGATATCATCCGGAATCTCAGCCCAGGTAATCGCGTGCTTTTCCTCCTCGGAAGCCCACTGGACCTTGATGACGATGTCCTCGTCGGGCATTTCGAAGGAATACCAGTCGGAATAGGTCGCGTCCTTCTGAATCTCGGCTTCGTTCGCGAGAACCTTGGAGACGACGTTCTCGCCCGCGGTGACCTTCACATAGACGGTATCGCCGGCATAGTAGGTCTGGTTGGGGTTATGGACCACGGCGGGCGCCCCGGTGATCGAGTCAATGAGGCCAAGCTCGACGTTCGTCCCGGCGGGATTCCCCGCCTTATCGACAGAGATGGAGTGGCCCTCCGCGTAGACGATGCGGATCTCGACGTCCTCGGCAGGCATCTCCTCGATGACGTACCTGGTCATCCAGCCATCCACCAGGGTGGTCCCGAGCGGCGTATCTCCGAGATAGACCCCGACGATTTTGTAGCCGAGGGGCGCGTTGCTCACCCAGATGTAGACGATCTCTCCCGCCTTGGCGGTGGTGATCTCTTCCTGGCTCTCGTTATAGAAGGTCGCGGAGAGGGTGGGGTCGGTCGATCCCTCGATCTTGTAGGAGAGGGCGTGCCCGGTGGTCGGGACGCTGGCCTCGACGCTGATCGCGATGTCCTGATAGGGCATCGTGAAGGTGTAGACGTAGGGCTCTTCCTCGCTCTCGGTCCACCCGATGTACTTGTCCTCGGCAGGAGTGCCGTTCACAAGCACCTGGTCGACGGTGACGCCCTCAGGAACATCGAGAGTGACGGTGATGGTCTCGCCCTGGTGGGCGACCGCGGTCGTCCCTTCCTCGTTCGCGAAAGTCGCGGTGATCCCCGTGTCCCCGCCGTCGAAGGAGAGGTTGTAGTAGATCCACTCCGTCTCCGCGGTCAGGACGACGCCTTCCTCGGGCATCACGAAGGAACCGAACCCGTCCTCGTCGAGGGCGATCTCATTCCCGTTCCAGGTCACCTTCTCAAGGGTGAGGATGTTCCTGTAGGAGGCCATGACCTCGGCCTGGACGTAAATGGTCTCCCCGGCCTCCCAGGTAGTCTGGTCGAACGGATAGGGGGTCAGCTCGCGCTGGATGCCGAAGTAGGTCTCGTTCTCGACGATCGCCGAGCCGATGGAGATGCTGATCCCGTCCGGCTCCTGGATGTCGATCGCGTGGCCGGCAGGCGCCTCTCCCTCGGTCTCGATGGTGAGGGTGACGTCCCTGGCGGGCATTTCGAAGTGGGCGCTTGTGCCCTCGAGCTCGAGGGACTCCCCGTCAAGGAGGATCGCGGTGACCGCATAGCCCGGCTTCGCCGTCGGGGAGACATAGACGTTCGTCCCCTCGACGATCGAGCCGGCGTTCAGTTCCGTCATCGCGTCGGAATCCATGAGGTAGACCTCGGAGATCGCGTCCGCGTCATAGTCGAAGGTCACCTTGTAGGAGGGGACGCCCTCGATGGTGAGAGTCGCGTTCGCAGCAGGCATCGTGAAGGAGTAGGACCCCTCGTTCGCGTTGATGACCGTCTCGCCGAGCCGGACGCGATAGGCGCCCGTCCCGCTTCCGGGAGCGATGAGGATGGTGTAGGTCTCGTTGGGCTTGAGATCGTAGGTCCCATCCCCGTTCGCGG
>CALVOS010000033.1 GCA_944350325.1 uncultured Bacilli bacterium
TTCCCGTCCGGGGACGCTCCTTTCCTTCGACGTCAACTACCGCCCGGGCATCCACCCGGAGGGGGAGGGGATGAGGGAGATGTTCCTTCCCGTCTGCCATGAGGCGGACCTCCTCAAGCTCACCGAGGAGGAGCTCACGCTCCTCACCGGGGAGAAGGACTATGAGAAAGGGCTGCTCGCCCTCTCTAGGCCCGGGCAGCTCCTCGCCCTCACCCTCGGGAAGGAGGGCTCGATGGCCTGCCTGGACGGCAAGATCCTCAAGGTCCCCTCGCCCAAGGTGCTCCGCCCCGTCGACACGACCGGGGCCGGGGACGCCTTCATGGCCTATCTCCTCCACGCCTTCGGGGAACGGAAGCCCCGGGACCTCGGGGAGGAGGAAATGAGGGCCATCTTCCTCCGCGCCAACGCCTGCGGGGCGCTCGCCACCCAGGCCCAGGGGGCGCTCAGCTCCTTCCCCCGGAAGGAAGAGATCGAGGAGTTCCTCTCCTGATGCGCCTTTTCCCCTCGCTCGACCCAAGCTACGAGAGGCCTTCCGAGCGCCTCCTCCCGAAGAACCGCTTCCGCGCCTACTTCGACATCGCGAGGACGCGCCTCGGGACGATCGTCCTCCTCTCGCTCCTGACCTTCCTCTTCTTCCTCCCCTACTACTTCTGGCGGATTTCCTGGGGCGCCTACATGGCGCTTCCCCCCGCGGAGGAGCTCACTGAGGCGCTGGAGCTCCAGCGCTCCTTCTGGCTCGAGAGCTTCGGCGCGCTCGTCGAGTGGCCGCTCCTGCTCCTTGCCGCGCTCGGCCTCGGGGGCGCCTTCGAGGTCGCCCGCGAGCTCTCCTTCCAGGAAGGAGGGATCTTCCTCGGGAAGGACTTCTTCCGCGGGGTAAGGGAGAACGGGAAGTCCGCGCTCCTCGCGGGAGGGATCTGGGGCTTCTCCTCGCTCCTCTTCCGGATGTACTCGCGCTTCCTGCCCCTTCTCGGGGTGCCTGGCTGGGGGATCATCCTCCTCCTCGTGCCCATGGGGCTCCTCCTCCTGCTCGCCCTCATGCTCGCCCTCTATCTCCTTTCCGGCGCCACCCTCTACCGCTTCCGACTCGGGCCCACGCTCAAGAACAACTTCCTCCTCGCCGCGATCCTCTATCCAAGGAACCTCCTCGCCCTCCTCCTCTCCACCCTCTTCCTTCTTCTCCTCGAGGCCATCCCCTACCTCCTCGTCCAGGAGATCCTGCTCCTTCTCATCGCCCTCTACGGCCTCGGGCACCTCGCCCTCGCCTACGAGCTATACGCCCTATCCGTCTACGACCGCTTCGTCAACAGGAGGCACGCCCCCGAGATCCTCGGGGAAGGGCTCCGGAAGGAGGAGGCGGGGGAAGATACGAAACCAGACAGCAACTGACAGGAGGAACCACCCATGGCAAGCGTCAGCTTCGAGCACGTCTACAAGGTGTATCCCGGGGGAGTCCGGGCCATCACCGACCTCAGCCTCGACATCAAGGACAAGGAGTTCGTCGTCTTCGTCGGCCCGTCGGGCTGCGGGAAGTCGACCACCCTCCGCATGATCGCGGGGCTTGAGGAAATCAGCGCGGGGAACCTGTATATCGACGGGGAGCGGGTCAACGACCTCCCGCCGAGCAAGCGCGACATCACGATGGTGTTCCAGAACTACGCGCTCTACCCGCACAAGACCGTCTACGAGAACATGGCCTTCGGGCTTAGGATGCAGAAGCTTCCGCCCGACGAGATCGACCGCCGCATCAAGGCGGCCGCGAAGATCCTCGGGCTCGAGCCCTACCTCACGAGGAAGCCCCGCGCCCTCTCCGGCGGCCAGCGCCAGAGGGTCGCCCTCGGGCGTTCCATCGTCCGGGAGCCGAAGGTGTTCCTCCTCGATGAGCCGCTCTCGAACCTCGACGCCAAGCTCCGCGTCCAGATGCGCGCGGAGATCGCCAAGCTCCACCGCCGCCTCGGGACGACCTTCGTCTACGTCACCCACGACCAGACCGAGGCGATGACGATGGGGACGGAGATCGTCGTCATGAAGGACGGCCTCATCCAGCAGGTGGACACCCCGGCGAACCTCTACGACCACCCGGCGAACGTCTTCGTCGCGACCTTCCTCGGGACGCCCCAGATGAATCTCTTCGAAGGCACGCTCCGGGAGAAGGGCGGGGAATGGTCCTGCTACGTGAGGGACGGGGACTACGAGCTCTCCCTCCCTCTGGGGGAGACGATGGGGAAGCTTCTCGGGGAGGAGGCGAGGGACGGGCTCAAGGTCCGGCTCGGGATCCGTCCCGAGGACGTCCTCATCGACAGGGAGAGCCCGGAGCTCGAGGTCGTCGTCGACATGATCGAGAAGCTCGGCGCCGAGCTCATCCTCTACTGCTACCTCAAGGGAAGCCATATCCGCCTTCTCGTCCGCGCGGACGGGAGGCTCGGCGTCAAGGAAGGGGAAGTGCTCCCCGTGAGGCTCGACGAGAGGAGGTTCCACCTCTTCGAAGGCGAGGGCGAGGGGCGCCGCATCGCCGGGCTCATGAGCAAGAACTACCTCGAGGCCACGCTCGATGGGAACTCCGGGAAGGCCATGTGCCTCGGCGCCTCCTTCTCCCTTTCCCCCGAGGAGATGGAGCGCCTCGTCCCGGAAATGCGGGGGAAGGAGGAGGGGAAGTGCGCCCTCCAGGTCGGCTCCCGCTCCTTCCATCTCCTCCCCGCGGGAGAGGACGACCTCGCCTTCCAGGCGAAGATCGTCTCCCTCGAGGAAGGGAAGGAGGAGACGCTCGCCTTCTTCTCGCTCCCGGGCAGGAAGAGCTACGTGGGCGCGAAGTTCCCCTCGCTCGACAAGAAGCCGGGGGACGAGGTGACCCTCTACGTGCCCCGGAAGGATGCCGTCCTCGTCGACGAGGGGCACGGCCATAGGCTCGTCGCCCTCCATCCCTACACGAGGAACCTCGTGGACGCGGAAGTCGTCCTCAAGGGAGGGAGGAAGCACCTCCGCTTCGCCTCCTTCGACCTCCTCTGCCCCGAGGAATGGGAGGTCGGCCCCTATGAGCTCGAGATCCCCTACGACGCCTTCCTCAAGGCCTCGCGCGGGAAGAAGGTGAAGGGGAAAAGGAAGAAGCTCGCCTCCCTCCTTCGCGAGCGCTGGGACCGCCTGATGGTCCTCCGCGCCGAGAGGAAGAGGAGCCTCGCCGGGAAGGATCCCGCGGAGATCGAGGAAGAGAAGAAGCGCCGGCTCTTGGAAAAGGAGGCCAGGAAGGCCGCGGAGAAGGAGGAGAAGGCCCGGAAGAAGGCCGAGGAGAAGGCGCGGAAGCTCGCCCTCCGAGGGAAGACCTTCCGCATCCACCCGGTCAACGAGGACCACCTCGGGGACTGCACGATCCTCTACGCGAACGTCAAGGGCTTCAAGGACTACCTCACCATCAAGGGCGGGGCGGAGGACAGCTGCTTCGGCGAGAAGCGCCCCCTCTACGCGCTCGACTACGGGAAGCTCATCCTCAGGAAGAAGTAGCCACCATGGGTCTCTCCGGAAGGAGGGGCCCTTTCCCTTGTCCTTCGCTCTCCTCTGGCAAAGAGAAGGGAACGAAATCTTCCAGCGTGCCCTCGGCCCCTCTTGTCCGATGGGCCGGAAGGAAGGCGCTCATGGGCGCCTCCGCCCGGAGGAGCCCACTTGCCTTCCCGGATATAATGGTGACAACCGAGGACGCGCGGAATATGAGCTTCGATCGCTGGTGGCAGGACGGGATCGGCTACATCGTCTATCCCGCCTCGTTCAAGGACTCGGACGGGGATGGCGTGGGGGACCTCAGGGGGCTCATCTCAAAGCTCCCCTACCTTGAGGAGCTGGGGGTCACCTTCCTCTGGCTATGCCCGATCTTCGATAGCCCGATGGAGGACGACGGCTACGACGTCAGGGACTATACCCGCGTCAACCCGCGCTTCGGGACGATGGAGGACCTCCGTCTCCTTATCAAGGAGGCGCACGCGCGCGGGATTCGGATCCTCCTCGACTTCGTGATGAACCACACCTCGAAGGAGCACCCCTGGTTCCGGAAGGCCCTCGAGGATCCAACTAGCGAGGAGCGCTCCTACTACATATTCCGGAAGGGGAGGAGGGAAGGGGATAGGCTCCTTCCCCCGAACAACTGGGGCTCCTTCTTCTCGCCCTCCGCCTGGGAGAGGGTCCCGGGGACGGACGAGTTCTACTTCCACGCCTTCGGGCGGGGAATGCCCGACCTCGACTGGTCGAACCCGAAGGTCGTCGACCTCATGGCGGCGCTCGCCTCCTCCTACCTCGACATGGGGGTGGACGGCTTC
Organism: uncultured Bacilli bacterium; assembly: GCA_944350325.1. GTDB lineage: Bacteria > Bacillota_I > Bacilli_A > RFN20 > CAG-826 > UBA4951. The sequence continues at coordinate 4,299 of CALVOS010000033.1, forward strand.
CGCATGGACGCGACCGCCCACCTTGCCAAGGACATGTCCTTCCAGGATTCCCCCCTCCCGGACGAGGACGGGGACGGCTATGTCCTGGATCCCTCGCGCTTCTCGAACCGCCCCGAGCTCATGGGCTACCTCCAGGAGTTCCGGAGGAAGGCGCTCAAAGGGAGGGAGGCCCTCCTCATCGGGGAGGTGGGAGGCTCGATCCAGCCCTCTGAAGGGGAGAGGATGGCGAGGAGGGGCTCCGGCCCGCTCGACCTCCTCTTCAACTTCGACACCGCCTGGAACAACGGGAACTTCGGCTCGATCGGGAAGAAGGACGAGGAGATCCGGACCGACGTCATGCTCCTCAAGCACAACTTCTCCCGCTGGTACGAGGCCTGTCACGAGACCTGCGACATGCCTCTTTACTGGTGCAACCACGACCACCCCAGGGTGCTTCGGCAGTACGGCTCCCGGGAGTACCGGAAGGAGTCGGCGAAGGCCCTCGCCCTCACCCTCCTCTTCCTCTACGGCACCCCCTTCCTCTTCCAGGGGGAGGAGCTCGGGATGGACGACCTCATGGAGTCCCCGATCGAAGACTTCCTCCACGACGCCGGGACGAAGGAGGCGGTCGCCTCCTATCGGAAGGAAGGCTATTCGGAGGAGGAGATCCTCGCCTTCCTCCGGCGGACGGGAAGGACGAACGCCCGCTCGCCCATCCCCTGGGACAGGGGGGAGCACGGGGGCTTCTCCTCGCATGAGCCCCTCTTCCCGATGAGCAGGGACTATCTCCTCGGCGTGAACGTCGAGGACGAGGAGAAGGACCCCGACTCCGTCCTCAATTTCTACAAGGAGGCGATCCGCCTCCGGAAGGGGATCCTCGGGAAGATCGTGCGCGAGGGAAGGCTCGAGTGGGTCGACTGGAACCACCCGGACGTCATGGCCTACCTCCACCGGGGGCAGCGGACGATCCTCGTCATCACGAACATGCGTCCCTACGAGACGTACTTCACCTTCAACTTCCAGATCGCCGACGTCCTCCTCCATAACTACGAGGGCGTCCTCCTTTCGGAGGAGAGGGTGCTGAGGCTCCGCCCCTTCGAGAGCTATCTCCTGGCGGTGCGCTAGATGGAAGAGATCCTCCTCCTCGCCCAGGGCGCCTTCCCCGAGGACGCCTTCCGCGCCTTCCTCCGTGGGCTGGCGATCCCCTTTTCCTCCGTCCGCGTCGAGGGAAGGGGGGCCTCCCTCCTCCTGGAGGGAAAGGAGGCCTCGCGCCTCCTTTCCTCCTTCCCAGCCTTCAGCGAGGACCTTTCCTCCCCGATCGCCGGGGTCATGGGAGGGGAGGGGAACCGCCTCCTGGCGAAGCTTCTCCCGTCCGCGCTCGCCCTTCTCCCCGGGAGGATCTCCTGGGGAGGGGAGGTCATCCTCAAGGCCTTCTCCTTCGGGGACCTCGCCCTTCTGAAGGACCTCTCCCTCCTCTTCCGCGGGGTGGATCCGGAGCTCCTCCGCACGGGGGAGACCTACCTCAGGGCCAACGGCAGGGGCGACATCGCCTCCGAGGCCCTCTTCCTCCACCGGAACACCCTCCTCTACCGGCTGAACCGCTTCCACGAGGAGACGGGGCTCGACCTCCGGAAGGAGCAGGACGCCTTCCTCTTCGCCCTCTACCTCGGGCTCGGGTCATAGGGAGGGTTATTTCCCTTTAAACTGTAAGTAGGTAAGCGCTTACATAATTTAGTTGACATTTTGAACTTTCCTTCTCAACATAAGGTATGAAAGGAGGTTCAATATGGAACCAATATCTCTAGGCGTCTCCATCGTCATGAGCATCGGCTCCCTCTTCGGCGCAGGCCCCGGGCCAGTCACCTGCGAATACTCTCCTTCCTCCGAGGTCGTCTCCGTCAGGACGCTCCTCGACGTTAGCGACAGCACGAGGGAATACACCCTTTACGAGCTGGATGACGGCTATGCCATCTACGGGGGGACGTGGGACGATCCCTCCATGTTCTTTGAGGGAAGCCTTGCTTCAGTCTCGCCTTACTCCGGCGTTATCGGAGATGATCTTTACTATGGTGGTCCCGGCGAGTACTACGTTTATCACCATGGTGAGATCAAGGATGTCGATGATTGCCGGCTTCCAACTGCTGAGCCGGCCAATATCTCCGAAGACGAGGCGGAGAGCGTCATGGCCTTCGTCAACCAATTCGACATCATCCCGAACGCCCGCTACTTCGCTATGCTCGAATCCTTTCCGCAAAATTCGCAGGGTCGGTGCGGACTTGTCGCGCTTGCCATTTATATCGGCTATCTCGCCGTATTCCATTCTGCTAAGTTCCTTCCCTATGGAACTGGGTTTTCCAACGGTTCCAAAGTCGTTTCGACGCCGAATTCCTCCACTTCCTGTTGGGAATCATTGTCATTGGGTGGGTCGCTGTCCTATGGGCAGTTCCCATTCGCCCTTTGGGACAACCTGATGCCTGGGACGACGCCCGCTATGTTTGACATGCTGATGTCCAAGATTCACACATTCATGAACTTGGAACCCGGATCCTTAGGCTTAGTTACTGGCTATCCGATGGAACATACCGCTATCAGAGACACTATGAGTGATTATATGAGCTCGTATATGGGCGGCCTCCCTTTAGGGACATCTTATGCGTGCGGTCTTGCTAACGATGCGACGATGAAATCCATCTTGGACCAAGGAAGGCCTTTGATTCTTACCTATTTCCCAGGCGTTGGAATTACTGAAATCTGGGAAAACCTGGAGGATATACATAATGTCGTTGTATACGGCTATAGGGAAACTTCCGCAGGGACCCGCTATCTTGTTCATATGGGCTGGTATCCTGGAACTCTTGATGGCACGCATACTGAGCTCTCCGGCATAACTCCTTATGGGTTCTGTGCCATCCAGTTCAACGGCGCACACGAACATCTCCATATCAAGTCGATCCAGCCTGGTCCCTACCGTTACAACTGCTGTTCATGCGGCCACGTGACAAGGAGCTGACGCCGTGAGCAAAGGATCCTTGGCGACCGGGAAGAGGAAGCTTCCCTTGACCCTGCTCTTCCTAGTTCCGCTTCTTCTGGAGTTCGGCCTCGGGACTTTTTTCTGGAGCGGGTTCCTCCCGATGTATCCCTTTGACCATATCTTCCTTGCGCTCCTCTGGCTCCTCCTCGCCCTCTTCACGATCCCGTTCCTGATTCTGCAGAAAGGGAGATGGGAGCTCCTCGTCCTGTTCGTCCTGCTTCTCGGGATAGAGCTCCTCGCCCTGGCCTTCGTCCCCTTGGGCCCGCACGTGTCTACCGAAATCGGAATCTACCGGAGGACCGAATGGTATGGCACAATCCATTACGAGCCCTACTGGACCAACTGGTGCGCCCACAGCGAGGAATGCAGCAACTTCGGCCAGGACCCGCTTCCGTTCGGGACGTCGACCCTATGGTGCCCGGTCCCTCTCATCACCTTCTTGCTCCTATTCCTCGACCTCCTCTTCCTGCCAATCGAGCTCTATCTAAGGAAGAAGAAGGAAAAGACGTCCTTTGATTGTGCATGATGCACAAGACAGCGCTTACATCCCTGCTATAATCCCTTCCAGAAACAAGGAGGCGCTCATTTCCATGGCGTTGTTCAAGAAGAAACCGACCCTTGAGGTTACCCCGAACGAGGAGACGGCGGAGCCCGCCCCCCTTCCCGCGGAGAACCTCTCCGCCAAAAAGAGGGAGTCCGACGACGGGATGGCCTACGTCTCGCTCCGTCACGTCGACAAGATCTACGATAACGGCGTCCAGGCCGTCTTCGACTTCACCCTCGACATCCAGAAGCACGAGTTCATCGTCTTCGTCGGCCCCTCCGGCTGCGGGAAGTCCACGACGCTCCGCATGATCGCGGGCCTCGAGGACATCACTAACGGCGAGCTCTACATCGACGGCAACTACTCGAACGACGTCACCCCGAAGGACCGCGACATCGCGATGGTGTTCCAGAGCTACGCCCTCTACCCGCACATGACGGTCTACGACAACATGGCCTTCGGCCTCAAGATCCGCCACCTCCCGCGCGCCGAGATCGACACCCGCGTCCATCGCGCGGCGAAGATCCTCCAGATCGAGGAGTACCTCGACCGGAAGCCGAAGGCGCTCTCCGGCGGCCAGAGGCAGAGGGTCGCCCTCGGGCGCGCCATCGTCCGGAACGCGAAGCTCTTCCTGATGGACGAGCCGCTCTCGAACCTCGACGCGAAGCTCCGCGTCCAGATGCGCTCCGAGATCATCAAGCTCCACGAGGCCCTGGGCGCGACCACGATCTACGTCACCCACGACCAGACCGAGGCCATGACGATGGCCACCCGCATCGTCGTCATGAAACTCGGCTACATCCAGCAGATCGGCTCGCCCATCGAGATCTACAACAACCCCGCGAACGTCTTCGTCGCCACCTTCATCGGAAGCCCCGCCATGAACATGATCAAGGCCCGCTGGGCGGGGGACAGGGTCATCCTCCTGGACAAGAACGGGCGCACCTTCGAGGTCAAGACCACCGAGGCCGTGAGGAAGGCCCACGAGGACTTCTACAAGGGCGAGATCGAGAGCGCCAAGGCGAAGATCAAGGAGCTTTCCGAGGAGAACGCCGCCAAGCGCGACCCGAACGTCGACGCCCAGGTGGCGAAGCTCGAGGAGAACATCGCCAAGTTCCAGTCCGCCCTCCTCGGCGAGCACGACGTCATCTACGGCATCCGTCCCGAGGACATCCACGAGTGGAGTCCCGAGAGGGAGGAGCGCTACGGGGTGAGCCCCTACCGCATCAAGGTCGAGGTCGCCGAGCTCCTCGGCCACGAGTACTACATCCACACGACCTTCGGCTCCGGGGACCTCGTCGCCAAGATCCCGCTGGTGAAGGAAATCAAGATCGGCGAGGACCTCGACATCCTCGTGAACGTCAAGAAGTCTCACATCTTCGACCCGATCACCGAGAAGAGGATCTACTAGCCCTCTCTATCCCGAAGGGCCCCGCCTCGCGCGGGGCCTTTTTCGCTATAATCCCCCCGTGCAGAAGAAAAAGAGCGCGCTCTCGCTCCTCCTCGCGGGGGCCTTCCTGATGCTAGCGCTCGCCCTTTTCCTCTTCCCGCCGGAGCATGGGGCGGCCCTGGGCGGGGGAGCGGCGCTTTCCCTTCTCTTCCTGATCTTCCTCGTCCACGGGCTCTTCCTTCTTTCCCGCGGGGAGTAGCTACTCCCTCCTAAGGCTCCGGAGGGGCTTTTCGGCGAGGAGGGCGAGGATCGTCCCCCCGAGCCCCTGGATGAGGTCCATGAGGAAGAGGACGATCATCCCCTCCTCGAGGAGGAGGCGGTAGGGGACGAGGTAGATCGCCGCCTGGAGGAAGCTCGCGGGGAGCAGGAGGAGAGCGAGCGCCCACCTTTTCCCGTGCGAGAGCTTCCTGGCGAGGATCGCGACGAGGCGAGCGCCCCCTTGGCGAGGATCGTCCAGGGAAGATAGAAGAAGGAGCCCCCGAGCAAATCGAGGAGCGCCCCTCCGAGCATCGCGCCCAGAAGGGCCTCCCTCCAGGGGAGGAGGAGCCCCCCGAGGATGAGGAAGGCGTCCCCGAAGGAGAAGCGCCCTCCCCCGGGGTAGGGGATCGTAAGGAAGAGCCCGGCGAGGACGGAGAGCGCGGCGAGGATCGCGCTCCCGAGCATCGGCCTCACATGCGAAAGAGGGCGCCTCAGGGGCGCCCGTCTCAGGAGGTAGCGTTTCCTCACCCTTCCCTCTTCCTGCCCTTCGCGGGGAAGGAGCGTCCCTTCCCGCGGAAGCCCTTCTTCCCGTAGGAAGGCTTCTTCCCGCGGAACTCCTTCTTCCCGCGGAACTCCTTTCCCTCGGGACGCGGGGCTCCTTCCTTATGCGGGCGATCCCCATGGAACGGCTTCTTCCCATGGAAACCCTTCCTGGGAGACCATGGCTTCCCTTCCCCTCTTTCCCCCGCGCCTCCTTCCTTGTCCTTCCGGACGAAAGGCGCCTTCTTCCCGAAGGAGGGGCGCTTGCCGCGGAAGTCCTTGCCGCGGTATTCCTTATTCCCGAAGGAGGGACGCCCTTCGGAGGAGCCTTCCCCATCCTTCTTCCGGAAGGGCTTCCCCTTCTTTGAGGGACGGGCTTTCCTTTCCCCTTCCTTCCCGGGGGAAAGGCGGAAGAGCGCCCCTTCCTCCTCCTTCCTCCTCTTCCCGTAGGAAGGCTTCCTTTCGCGCGCCTCCTTCTTCCCGCGGCGGAAGCTCTCTTTCCTTTCCTCCCGTTCCTCGCGGCGGTAGTCGAGCGCGTCCTCGTCGGAATAGACCTTCACGCCGGCCTGGACGAGCGCCCGCGCGGTCACCCCCATGCCGGGGACCTTGCCCCCGTGGAAGGTCCCGTCATGGACCTTGCGGGGCCCGCAGGCGGGGGAGCCCTCCTTCAGGATCGCCATGTGGATCCCGAGGAGCGAGCAAAGGCGGACCGCCTTCCGCGCGGAGGACTCGTACTCCGCGGTGAGGTCCCTCCCCTCCTTGGTCACCACCTTGCCCCGGAGGATCTCCGCGGGGGCGCGGGGCACGGGAAGCCCGGCCTCCACCTCGGGGCAGAAGGGCACGAGGTCGTACTTCTTCTGGAGCCTCCTAAGGATCGGGAGGTCCCCTCCCTCCCCGTCGTAGCGGCAGCGGTCGCCCAGGAGGCAGGCGCTCACGAGAATCTTGTCCATCGCGGGGATTCTAGGACAAAGGGAGCCTCTCCTCCACCCGAAAGGGCTTCCTTAGGGAAGAAACCCGGGGAGGGAGGGGGGGAGTCTCGGGGGGCTCCCCCGTCCTTCCTCCCTTAGGGAAGGGCAGATTTCCCTGGGGCAACCTATAATTCCTATTGATGGCGACAGGGAACGCTTCCTCCACCTTGCTTCTCCCCGCCGGGGAAAGGGTCCTCCTATGCCCGAGGAAGGGAGGGAGGACCTACTCGCTTCGCTACGACGAGGCGCGGGACCTTTTCCTCTTCTCCTTCCCCAGGGGCCTTCCGGAGTCCCTCTGGCACCCGGCCCTCGAGCGCCTTCTTGCCCGCTATCGGGGAAAGTACCCGATGGAGAAGAAAGAGAGGAAGAGAGAAAGCGGGGACGCCATCCTCCTCTTCGGGAAATGGGAAAGGGTCCCGGGGCTCAGCCTCATGACGGAGAAGACGAAGGAACGCTACCTCGAGAGGAGGCTCCGCGAGTACCTGGCGCGGGCCGTGCCCCTCTGGGCGGGGAGGATGGGGACGAGAGGGGACAGGATCGTCAAGATCGGCCCCTACCGGAGCCAGTTCGGGAGCAACAACGCCCGCGACGGCTCCCTCGCCTTCGCCCTCACCCTCGTCCACTACCCCGGGCGCGTGATCGATTCCGTCGTCGCCCATGAGCTCGCCCACGACTTCCGGAGGGACCACGGGCCCCTCTTCTATCAGAGGCTCCTCGAGCATTTCCCCGACTACTGGGAGTGCCGGAGGAGGCTATTGAGGCGCGAGTGCCTCGAGGAGGAACAGGATGGAACGAATCGATAGCCCCCATAACCCCTGGCTGATGTCCCTCCGGAAGGAGGCGGACGGGAAGGGGGAGCTCTTCCTCGTCGAAGGGCGCCACATGGCCGAGGAGGCGATCCGCTTCCACCGGGCGGAGGCCGTCCTTTCCCTCGCCCCCTATCCCTCTCCCGTCCGGAACGTCGTCCTGTCCGAGCGAGCGTTCCGCTCCCTGGCCGGGCAGAAGACCCCGGAAGGGGTGATGGCGCTTTGCCGGAAGGGGAGGAGCCGCCCCCTTTCCTCATCGCGCCTCCTCGTCCTCGACGGGGTGCAGGACCCCGGGAACGCGGGCACCCTCATGAGGACGGCGCTCGCCTTCTCCTTCCAGGACGTCCTCTTCCTCAAGGGTTCCGTCCGCCCCTACGGAAAGAAGGCCCTCCAGGCCACCCAAGGGGCGATCTTCGCACTCAATGTCATCGTGTCCTCCGAGGATAAGGAAGAGGTCTTCTCTCTTTTAGAGAGAAGTAACTACCAGATAATCACTACTTCTCTCCAAGGCGAGGAGCGTGACGACCTTTCCTTCCCCAAGGAGAGGAGGCTCGCCCTCGTCCTCGGGAGCGAGGGCCAGGGGGTGGGGGAGGAAGCGCTCCGCCATGCTACTCTCCTCCTCCGGATCCCCATCGAGGGCATCGACTCCCTGAACGTCGCCGTTGCCGGAGGGATCCTCATGCACGCCCTCCGCCCGGGGAAGCGGTAGGGGCCTTCCTCCCACGCCGGGGCTAGCCCTTTTCCTCGCGCCCGCGCATAATTCCAGCCGTCCGTTGATCGGGAATAGTAGCCGGCAGGAACTTCCCAGGTGGGAGGGGCGAAAAGAGAGACCGCCCCGGGATGGCTCCGGCGAATTCGCCCCGTGAGGACGCGGGGAGACCCGCCCCCGCCCGGGGTTAGGGGCGAAAGAGCGGGCGCGACGCGCCCGAAGCGGGATGGCACCGCGGGCGAGGCCCGTTCCCGGCCGTCCCTTTTGTTTCAAGAAGGAGGCATACGGATGGAAGATCTGATCCAGGAGGCGCGGCGCCTCCGGGAAGAGGCGGAGAAGGAGCTCCACGAGGTCCTTTCCCTTCCTTCCCTCCAGGAATGGCGGAACCGCCACCTGAGCAAGAAGGCGCCCCTGAGCGCCCTGATGGCGCGGCTCCGCGAGGCTCCCCCGGAGGAGAGGGGCTCCCTCGGCGCCGGGCTCAACGAGGCGCGGAAGGCCCTCGAGGGGCTCTTCGGCGAGAAGGAGCGCGCCCTCCGGGAGGAGGCGCTTACTAAGAAGCTCGAGAGCGAGCGCGTCGACGTCACCCTCCCCGGGCGCCGGGACGGGATCGGGGCGATCAACCCCTTCCGCCTCATCGAGGACGAGATCGTCCAGATCTTCGCCGGGATGGGCTACCGGGTCGAGGAAGGGCACGACGTCGAGACGGAGCGCTATAACTTCGAGCTCCTGAACATGCCCGAGGGGCATCCCGCCCGCGACATGCAGGACACCTTCTACCTCGAGGGGGAGGGACTCCTCCGCACCCAGACCTCCGCCTCCCAGGCGCACGTCCTGGAGGAGAACGAGGAGAAGGGCCCGCTCGCCATCATCTCGCCCGGGAAGTGCTACCGGCGGGACGACGACGACATGACCCACAGCCACCAGTTCGGCCAGGTCGAGGGGCTCCTGGTCGGGGAGGGGGTCTCGATGGCGGACCTCAAGGGCACCCTCGCCCTCTTCGCGCGGAAGATGTTCGGCGAGAAGCGCGAGATCCGCCTCCGGAGCTCCTACTTCCCCTTCACCGAGCCATCCGTCGAGGTCGACGTGAGCTGCGCGCGCTGCGAGGGGAAGGGCTGTTCCATGTGCAAGGGGACGGGCTGGATCGAGATCCTCGGGGCCGGGGAGGTCCATCCCGACGTCCTTAGGAAGGGCGGCTACGACCCGGAGCGCTACCAGGGCTTCGCCTTCGGGGTCGGGATCGAGCGCGTGGCGATGCTCCGCTACGGCATCGACGACATCCGGCGCTTCTATCAGGACGACGCCCGCTTCCTGGCGGGCTTCCGGGAGGAGGATTGAGAAGATGAAGGTTTCCTACAAGTGGCTCGGGGAGTACGTCGATCTGACGGGCGTCTCCCCGGAGGAGCTGGCCCGGAGGATGACCCTCGCCGGCGTCGAGGTGGAGGAGATCCGCCCCCTCGCCTCAGGGACGGGGCTCCTCATCGGGGAGGTCCTCTCCTCCGAGCCCCATCCGGATAGCGACCACCTCCACGTCCTCCAGGTCGACGAGGGGAAGGAAAGGGGAGTCCGCCAGATCGTCTGCGGCGCCCCTAACGCCCGCGCGGGAATCAAGGTGATCGTCGCGACGGAAGGCGCCGTCCTTCCCGAGGCCACGATCCGGAGGAGCAAGATCCGCGGGGTCCAGAGCGAGGGGATGTGCTGCTCCCTCCTCGAGCTCGGGATGAACAGGAAGTACCTGAGCGAGAGCCAGTGCGCCGGCATCGAGGAGCTGCCGCCGGATGCCCCGGTGGGGGAGGAGCCCCTCTCCTACCTCGGGCTCGACGACGTCGTCCTCGAGCTCTCCCTCCTTGCCAACCGGAGCGACATGAACGCGATGGTCCAGGTCGCCCAGGAGGCGGCGACCCTCCTCGGGCGGGAGCTCCGCCTTCCCAAGGCCCCTCTCGTCGAAGGGAAGGACCCCTCCGTCCTTCCTTCCTCCCTCACCCCGAGGTGCTCCCGCTTCGCCCTCGCCGAGTGCCGCGGGGTGAAGATCCATCCCTCCCCCCGCTGGCTCCGCCTCCGCCTCATCGCCTCCGGCATCCGCCCGATCAACAACATCGTCGACATCGGGAACTACGCGATGCTCCTCACCGGGCAACCCTTCAACATGTACGACCTCGACAAGCTTCCCGAGGGGAGGCTCGAGGCGAGGGACGACATCGAGGGCGAGTGGGAGGCGATGGACGGGAAGAAGTACCTCCTCCAGAAGGGGGACATCTCGATCGCCTCGAAGGGAAGGACGATGTGCCTCGGAGGCGTGATGACCTCGATGGAGTGCGCGGTGGACGGCTCCACCCGGAACATTCTCGTCGAGAGCGCCCTCTTCGACGGGCCAAGCGTCCGCCGGACCTCGCTCCGCCTCGGGCTTGCTAGCGAGAGCAGCCAGCGCTTCGCCAAGGGCGTCGCGCCCCTCCAGGAGGAGTCCCTCGCCTTCGCCCTCGCCCTGGTCAAGGAGCTTGCCGATCCCGACTCCGTCTCCGGGATCGCCCTCTACGGAGGGGAGCGCCCCGAGAGGAGGAGGATCAAGACCTCCCTCCCCTTTATCAACCGGAGGCTCGGGACCGCCCTCGGGGAGGAGGAGGTCCTCCTCGCCCTCCGGAGCGAGGGCTTCCGCGCGGAGAAGGACGGGGAGGGGATCCTCGTGGAGGTGCCCCTCCGCCGCATCGACGTCCTCGGGGAGGCCGACGTCTCCGAGGAGGTCATCCGCCTCCTCGGCTACGAGAGGGTGCCCTCGCGCCTTCCCGCGCTTCCTCCCGAGGGCGGGCTCACCCCCCGCCAGGAACGGAAGAGGGCGCTTCGGAGGATGCTCCGCCACAAGGGGCTTTCGGAGGCGCTCACCTACTCCCTCCTTCCGAAAGAGGAGGAGGATAGCTACCCCTACCTCCTCCCGGGGGAGTCCCTCCGGGTCAGGAACCCCCTGACCGAGGAGCGCCTCTCCTACCGGAAGAGCCTCCTTCCCTCGCTCCTGGAGACGCTCCTCTGGAACCAGGCCCGCCAATCCGGGGACCTCGCCCTCTTCGAGATCGGCGAGGTCTTCTCCAAGGGGAAGGGCGGGGAGCGCCTCGCCATCGCCCTCATGGGCGAGAGGAGGTCCCGCTCCCTCATGGAGGGCGCGCCCTACGGCTTCTTCGACCTCAAGGGCGTCCTCGAGGACATCCTCCAGTTCCTCGGGATCAAGGAGTCGCGGGTCCGCTTCGAGCCCCTGAGGAGCGAGCGCCAGGAATTCCATCCCGGCCGGAGCGCCGTCGCCCTGGTCGGGAAGGAGACGCTCGCCGTCCTCGGCGAGCTCCATCCTTCCGAGCTGAAGAAGCGCGGCCTCCGCTCCGGCTCGCTCATGGAGATCGACCTCTCGCTCCTCCTCTCCCTCCCGGGGGAAGGGAGCAAGGCGAGGGTCCCCTCGCGCTTCCCGGGGACGAGGAGGGACCTCGCCCTCCTCGTCCGGGAGGAGGTCCCCTTCCGCGAGGTCCGGGAGACGGCCCAGCGCGCCTCGCGCCTCATCAAGGACGTCCTGCCCTTCGACGAGTACCGCGGCGAAGGGATCCCCGCGGGGAAGAAGTCCCTCGCGATCGCCCTCTTCCTCCAGGACGAGGGGAAGACCCTCGGGGAGGAGAAGATCCAGGGGGCCGTCCTCAAGGCCCGGAAGGCCCTCGAGGAGAAGCTCGGCGCGGAGGTGCGGGAATGAGGATCCTCAAGTCCCAGGTGCCCTTCGCCCCCACCCCCTTCGAGGGGGAGGGCCTCCCGGAGGAGGGCTTCCTGCCCCGGAGCCCGCTCCTGGGGATCGAGGGGCTCCGCTACAGGGGGGAGATGGAGCGCCTCGCCCCCGGGGCGATCCGCCTCCAGCTTTCCGCGGAGGCCGAGCTCACGCTCGAGGACGGGGAGGACCTCCGTCCCTTCCGCTACCGCGCGCATCTAGAGGAGCCGGTCTACGTCTTCGACCAGGAGGACCCCGCCCTCGAGGAGGAGCTCGTGGGGGAGGAGGACTCCCTCGTCTACATCCTCCCGGGGAAGGAGCTTGATCTCTCTCTGGTCGCCGCGCTTGCCATCCGCTCGGAGCTTCCCCTCCGCATCGTTCGCTCGGAAATGCTCGATGAGAGCGGGACGGAATAGAATTCATCTAATAACTAGATAAATACAGAAAAACTACTAATCGGCGGGGTGAGGTCGCTCTCCCGCCCTTTTTCGTGCGCGAAAAACCCTTGGATGCGCGGACGTTCATGGACTATTCTAGGGGCGCGAGGTGGGAAGAAGTGGGAAAGTATTTCGGAACCTATGGCCGCTCGCTCGACGATAAGCGGCGGCTCCAGATCCCCTCGCGCCTGGGGAAGTTCGCTCCCGGCGCGACCCTTTTCGCCCTGCAGGGGTTCGACGGGGCGCTCGCCGTCTACGACGAGGAAGGCTTCGAGAAGAAGCTTTCCGAGCTCGAGGGGCGGGACTTCCTCGACCAGGACGCCCGCGACTACGTGCGGATCACCGCGGCGAGCGTCGAGCCCCTCCAAGTGGACTCCCACGGCCGCGTCCAGCTCCCCACGGAGCTAGCGCGCCGCCTCGGGATCGGGAGCGAGGTCGCCATCATCGGCGCCCTCGACCACTTCGAGATTTGGGACCAGAAGGCCTACGAGGACTACCTCGCGAGGAAAGCGCCGGGCTTCGAGGAGCTCGCGGAAAGGGTGCACCGAGATGGGCGCCCATGAGCCGGTCCTCCTTGGGGAGGCGCTCCGCCTCCTCGACGTCCGCCCCGGAGGCACCTACCTCGACCTGACGCTCGGCAGAGGCGGCCACTCGGAGGGGATCCTCCGCCTGCTCAAGGGGGCGGGGAGGCTTCTCTCCTTCGACGTCGACCCCGAGGCCATCGAGGAGGGAGGGAGACGTCTCTCCACCCTCCCGGGGGAGCACGAGGTCCTGAGGGCGAACTTCCGGGACTTCCTCTGGGAGATCCGCTCCCGGGGGATCGACAAGGTCGACGGCATCCTCGCCGACCTCGGGGTCAGCAGCCCCCAGTTCGACGAGGGGGAGCGGGGCTTCTCCTACCGGACGGAGGCGCCCCTCGACATGAGGATGGACCCCACCAAGGGGAAAAGCGCCCAGGACCTCCTCCGGGAGAGCGACGAGCGCTCGCTCCGGAGGATCCTCCTCGAGTACGGGGAGGAGCGCGACGCCGGGCGCATCGCCCATCTCATCGTCCGGAGGCGAGAGGAAGGCCGCCCCGTCCTCACGACCGGGGACCTCGTGGACGTCGTCCGCGAGGCCAAGGGTCCGCGGGGCATCCACGGGAAGGGCCATCCGGCGAAGCAGACCTTCCAGGCGCTCCGCATCGCCGTCAACGACGAGCTCGGGGCGCTCGAGGACATGCTCCATGACTTGCCCGAGGCGCTCGAAGCCGGGGGAGTCGCCGCCATCATCACCTTCCATTCCCTCGAGGACAGGCTCGTGAAGAGACGCTTCCGCTCCCTCTCAAGGGTAGAGGGATC
>CALVOS010000034.1 GCA_944350325.1 uncultured Bacilli bacterium
GTTGTTATGGGCGCGGAGTATGTCCTTCTCCGCCCCTAGGGGAAGCATCGACAGGAACCCGCGCTCGCGGTCACGCACGAAGGGGCGGTCCTCGTCGATCGAAAGGAACAGTGGCCTCCTCTTTCCGCGCGAAAGGACATGCTCCGTCATGAGGCGGAGTCCTTCGAAGTTGTTCACGTCGATCGAGTCGATCCCGTCCACGTGCCCGAAAAGGACGCAGTTCTTCTTTCCGGCAAGATCCAGGGCGGAGGGGATGTCATGCTCCCTGAGGCCCATGAGCACGATGCCGTCGCAAGGCTCCCCCGCGTACCAGCTTCTCTTGACGATGAGGGAGCGGTCCCGCTCCCCGAGGGCCTCGCCGATGCCGGCGACGACGTTCATGAAGAAGAGGTTGGTGGCCTCGTAGTCGCTCGGGATATAGACATAGGCGATCGAGGTCTTCCCTGCGCTCAGGGCGCGGGCGACGGAGTTCGGGTAGTACTGGAGCTCCCCCACGGCGGAAAGGATGGCGGCCCTAGTATCCTCCTTCACCACCTCGGGGTGGTTGAGGGCGCGCGAGACCGTCATGATCGAGTAGCCGGTCTTCTCGGCTATCGCGCGGAGCGTTGGGAACTCGCCATTCCTTCTCATAAACATGAAACCGCTTCCACCTGTATTGTAGGTGCGTATAATAGCGCTTGCAAGCAGAATGTTATCGCTAACAGGAGGAATTCCAATGTCCGAGGAAAAAGAAGGCAAGAAGCCAGGGAACGCTCTTTCCGCCTGGTTCGGAAGGCAGTTGGAAAGCCTCAAGGAAGGCTTTCGGACAAGGCGCGAGGCAAAGAAGAGCGAGCGCGACCGTCTCAAGGAGAGGGAGCGGAACTACCGCCGCCTCCTCAAGGAGGAGAGGGAGCGGCAGGAGAAGGAAGGGCCCTACGTCCCCGAGAAGGACTGCTTCCTCGAGCTCCGGCACGTCAACAAGGTGTACGACGGCTTCGTCCAGGCGGTCGAGGACTTCAACCTCCAGGTGCATGAGCACGAGTTCATCGTCTTCGTCGGTCCCTCCGGATGCGGGAAGTCCACGACCCTCCGCATGATCGCCGGCCTCGAGGACATCACCACGGGCGACCTATATATCGACGGGGAGCGCGCGAACAACCGCGCCCCCAAGGACAGGGACATGGCGATGGTGTTCCAGAGCTACGCCCTCTACCCTCACATGAACGTCTACCAGAACATGGCCTTCTCCCTCAAGCTCCGCCACGAGAAGAGGGAAGAGATCTACGAGAGGGTGAAGGTCGCCGCCAAGATCCTCGAGCTCGGCGACTACCTCGACAGGAAGCCCAAGGAACTCTCGGGCGGCCAGAGGCAGAGGGTCGCCCTCGGGCGCGCGATCGTACGGAACGCCCGGGTGTTCCTCATGGACGAGCCGCTCTCGAACCTCGATGCCAAGCTCCGTGTCCAGATGAGGGCCTCCATCGTCAAGCTCCATAACGAGCTGAAGGCGACCACCATCTACGTCACCCACGACCAGACCGAGGCGATGACGATGGCGACCCGCATCGTCGTCATGCGGGACGGGCGCATCCAGCAGATCGGCACGCCCCAGGAAATCTTCGATCACCCGGCAAACGCGTTCGTCGCCACCTTTATCGGCGCGCCGGCGATGAACATCCTCGAAGCGGAGTACCGGAAGTCCGGATCCATCCACTTCCAGGGCGGGGCCTCGATCGCGCTCACAAAGGGTGAGATCGAACGGATTGAAGGCTTCTACGACGACTACGAAAGGCATCTCCAGGAAGGGATCGAGACCGAGCGCGCCGCCCTCAGAGAGGAAATCGAGGACAACCCGCGCATCAAGGACAAAGAGGAAGCGCTCAAGAACCCCTCGAGCGAGAAGCTCCAAAAGCTCGAGGAGACGCTCCATAGGCTCCGCTTCGAAAGGGCGAAGGACGCGATGAGGATCCTCTATGGCATCCGTCCGGAGGACATCCGCCGGGAAAAGGAGAAGCCTCTCTTCCGGGCGAGGATCGACGTCGCCGAGCTCATGGGGCGCGAGTACGACCTCCACTTCCCCTTCGGGGGGAAGGACGTCGTCGCCAAGACGGACGCGCGGGACATGGTCCTCGTCGGGGACGAGCTCGGCTTCTCCTTCGACACGCTCAAGGCGCACGTCTTCGACCCCATCTCCACGAAGGCGATCTTCTAGGAAGACGCCACGCCCTCTCCCTTCAGGAGGAGGGCTTTTTCATTTGCTTAGAAGGGGTTTTGCAGTTGATTTTGAGCCTCTAGGCCTGAATTGCGAGCAAGGAGCCCTCAAATGGCAAGGGATTGCGGAAATCGCCCAAAGGAGGCTGCAATAGGGTGGATATCACAACTCCCCCCTTTGTGGACCTCTTCCCTTTCCCCTAGCCCCAGGACAAGGAAAAGGCGCCCCCGGAGGGGCGCCCATAGGATGGAGTGGGTGACTAGCCCATCACGTAGGAGAAGGAGGCGGCGGTCCCGCTCACGGTGATCATCGTGAAGAGGATCGCGTTGATGAGGGAGCCGAGCCAGACGTTCCCCGTCTTCTTGTAGAGGAGGCGGGAGATGATCGTGGCGATCACGAGGATCGGGATGATCGGGAAGAGGACGATGTAGCCAAGGGCCATGTCGCCCTGCCAGAGGACCCCGGTGCTCTTGAAGGTGCCGTACTGGATCATGATGACGAGGAAGATGCCGAAGACGTTGAAGAAGGCGTTGATGGCGATCGTCGCCCACTCCGGCAGGGTCGAGGTGCGGTAGGTCTGGTTCGCGATGCCGTTGAGGAGGTAGAAGAGGCCGAAGAAGAGGAGGTAGCGCATCGCGGTCGGGACCATCTCCGGCACGTTGAACACCTTCATGGCGAAGGTCCAGATGCGGAAGTCGGTCTTCCAGATGCCCCAGTTGATGAAGAGGATGAGGTAGAGGACGATGACGATGCCGAAGGCGAGGACGAGCGTCTTCAGGAGGTTCGTCCCGCTGATCTTCGCGGTGGAGAAGGGATTGTCGACGGGAACGAGCTCGCCGGGATTGTTCCGGTACTTCCACTTGTTCATGAAGTAGCGGATCAAATAGAAGAGGAACACCATGCCGACGGCGAAGAGGCCGCAGGCGACCGACCAGAGGGCGACCCAGTTGGTCGTGTCCTGGGGATAGAGCTGGGTGTTCGGGAACCACCTGTCCCCCCACTCGTTGACGAAGCTCTGGATGGAGAAGCCGGCGAAGATCGTGCAGGCGACGGCGGGCAGGAAGTAGAAGACCCAGTCGAAGGGTCCCTTGAGGGGCTTCTCCTCCTTCTTGACCTCTTCCTCCGTCACAGGGATCTCGCGATAGGCGATGGCGACGTCGCGCGGGCCTTCCCCGCCATTCCCGGAGGGAGCGAGGGCGAGCTCCGCCCTGACCCTCCTGGTCTTGAGCGACTGGAAGAAGGGGATGGTGAGCGCGAGGGAGACGAGCGGGAAGATCAGGAAGAAGATGGCGATGAGGCCGATGAGGGCGAAGGCTTCCTTCAGCCACCAGACCTGGTTGTAGGTGTCGATGACGGAGTAGCCATCCGGCGTCCCGAAGGCGGTGTAGAAGAAGTCGACGAGGTTCGCCGTCGAGGGGATGGACCAGTGGTTGAGCGGGTGGATCTCGTCCGCCTCGTAGATGACGCGGAAGGGCTCGTCGATCGCGGTCCCGAGGGTGCGCTCGACCACCTCGCCGTTCACGTAGTAGGCGCAGTTCTCGACGTTGATCTCGCCGCCTTGCTCATAGGCGAGGCCGACGAAGTTCGCGGCGGTCGTCGAGTGGAGGAACTCGCGGGAGATGGTCGGGTTCCCCGAGGCGTCCACGCCCGAGAAGAAGAACTCGTCGTCGTTGGCCTTGAGGAAGCCGACGTCGACGTCCGCCCCGGCGCCCATGAAGGAGGACCACCCCTGCATGAGGCCCGCGGAGACGATGCCGACGCTCGCGTCCTGCATGAGGACCATCGCCGTGGTGAAGCCGCCCATCGAGTGGCCGGAGATGCCGATCCTGTCCTTGTCGACGTAGTCGAGATTATAGAGGTACTTGGCGGAGTCATAGAGGCCGTTGGTGGCCATCATGGCGCCCGTGGTTCCCGTGTTCTCGTAGTTCCCGTGGCCCTCGCGGTCGATGGCGAGGACGACGAAACCGCGGCGGGCGAGCTCGATCGCGAAGGGGAGCTGCAGCTCGCGGTTGTTGAGGTAGCCATGGGTCAGGACGACTCCAGGGTGCGGGGTTTCCGCGGTCGCGGAGTTGGGCCGGAAGAGAAGGCCGGAGACGACTTTCCCGGCGATCTCGATCTCTTCTTCGGTCTGTTGTCCCCCCTCGTCGACGACGATGGAGGTCATGGTGCCTTCGTTCCTCGCGTCCCTGAGGTCCGTGACGGAGACGCTATAGCCTGCCGTCTGGATGAGGGAGCCGCAGAAGGAGCTGATCAGGATCGCAAGGAGTCCGATCGCCAGGCAGATCAGGCTCTTCTTGTGCTCTTTGAAGTAGTTCATCAGCATGGTTCTTGCTTTCTTCCTTTCTTTTGGTCGATGTGGTCGAAGATGGGATCCGCTATTCCTTCATGCACGCCATCCGCACGGCCTTGTGCCAGCCGGTGAGGCGCCTTTCCCTCCTTTCCAGGTCCATCGAGGGGAGGAATTCCCGCTCGATCTCCTTGTTGCATTTGATGTCCTCGATGTCCTCCCAGTAGCCGACCTTGAGCCCGGCGAGGTAGGCGGCCCCCAGGGCGGTGACTTCCACCACCTTGGGACGGACGACCTTCGCGCCGAGGATGTCGGACTGGAACTGCATGAGGAAGTCGTTCCTGGATGCGCCCCCGTCGACGTTGAGGGAGGTGAGCTCGACCTGGAGGTCCTCCTCCATGGCCTTGTAGATGTCGTAGACCTGGTAGGCGATCCCCTCCAGGGCCGCCCGGATGAAGTGCTCCTTCTTGGTCCCGCGGGTGAGCCCGCAGACGATGCCACGGACGTCGGGCTCCCAGTGGGGCGCCCCGAGCCCGACGAAGGAGGGGACGATGTAGACCCCGTTGCAGGAATCAACGGCGTTGGCGTACTTCTCCGTCTCCGCGGCGTTCCGGATGAGCCTCATCTCGTCCCGCAGCCACTGCACGATGGCACCGCCCACGAAGACGGAGCCCTCGAGGACGTAGCTCGGTTTCTCCCCGTCGAGCGAGGCGGAGAGGGTGGTGATGAGCCCGTGCCGGGAACGGACGCACTTCTCCCCCGTGTTCGCCAGGAGGAAGCAGCCGGTCCCGAAGGTGTTCTTGACCTCGCCCTTCCTCACGCAGAGCTGCCCGAAGAGGGCGGCCTGCTGGTCCCCGACGACCCCGGCGATGGGGATCTTGTGTCCGAGGAGCCCCTCCTCCGCGTAGCCGTACATGTAGGAGGAGGGATGGACCTCGGGAAGCATGCTCCTGGGGATGCCGAAGAGGGCGAGGAGCTCCTCGTCCCAGTCGAGGGTGTGGATGTTGAAGAGCATCGTCCGGGAGGCGTTCGTGTAGTCGGTCGCGAAGACCTTGCCCCCGGAAAGGCGGTACATGAGATAGGTGTCGATTGTGCCGAAGAGGAGCTTCCCCTCCTCGGCCTTCCTCCTCGCGCCTTCGACGTTATCGAGGATCCACTTGATCTTCGTCGCGGAGAAGTAGGCGTCGATGACCAGGCCCGTCTTCTCGTAGATCCGATCCTTGTAGCCCTTCTCGATCAGCATGTCGCAGAAGGGGGCCGTCCGGCGGCACTGCCAGACGATCGCGTTATAGACCGGCTCCCCGGTCTCCTTGTCCCAGACGATTGTCGTCTCGCGCTGGTTGGTTATGCCGATGGCCATGATGTCCTTCGCCTGCACCTTCGCGCGGATGAGCGCCTCGGGGATGACCCCGAGCTGGGAGCCGAGGATCTCGACGGGGTCATGCTCCACCCAGCCGGTGTGGGGGTAGATCTGGGCGAACTCCTGCTGGGCGAGGCCCTTGATCTCGCCGTGGCGATCGAAGACGATCGCGCGCGAGGACGTCGTGCCCTGGTCCAGGGCGAGGATGTACTTCCCGCTATCCATCGTTCCTCCTTAGGACGGTCTTGGTCGCGACGACGTCGACGCCGGTCCCCATGACGTCCGGGACGATGACGTCCCCTTCGTGGACGGGGGCGAGGAGCCTCTTCCCCCGGATCTCCCGGAGGACGTCGAAGATGAGCCTCTTCTCGACGGAGTCCTTCGTCTTGCAGGAGACCATCTGGATCTCCCCTCCCTCGACGGGGCAGATGGAGGTGACCACCCGCTTGGGACAGGTGACCTCGTCCTTCGCGTACTTGGCGCCCCTGGGACAGCTATTCCCGGAGACCTTGAGGTCGGCCATGTCGCTGTCGTCGACCTTGATGTGGCAGCCCAGCGGGCAGCAGATGCAGATGAGCTCGCGCATGGCTATCCCCTCCTCCGCAAGGCGATCTCGACCTCCTTGCCTTCCTTGATCCTCCGGACGGACTCCTCCTTCGCAAGAAGGGTCTCCATCTCGCCCGGGGTGACGATCTGCTTGATCTTCCTGGCGACGGGCTCCCCGTCGACGAGGAGGACGATCTCGACGTTCTTGTAGACGTTGTTGACCCTCATCTTGAACTGGATGGGCGAGAAGTCGCCGTTCCGAAGGATCTTCTGGGGGACGCTATAGCGGATCCCGCCGCTCGTCTTGATCTCGATTTCCTCCGCGTCGGAGGAGATTTCCTTATGAAGGTACCTCGCCGCGGAGCGCCCGGCGTTCCGGGCCTCCTCGGAGACGAAGTCCACGAGGTCGTGGACGTGGAGGACGTTCCCGCATTCGAAGACGCCCTCGAGGCTCGTCATCATGTTCTCGTCGACGATAGCCCCGCTCGTGACCCTCGATAGCTCGACCCCGCAGCCGCGCGCCAGCTCGTTCTCAGGAAGGAGGCCGACGGAGAGGAGGAGGGTGTCGCAGGGGATCTCGAAGGCGGTGTCCATCATCGGGGAGAGATGGTCGTCGACCTTGGCGACGGTCACGCCCTCCACGCGGTCCTTGCCATGGATCCTCACGACGGTGTGGGAGAAGTAGAGGGGGATGTCGAAGTCGTTCAGGCACTGGACGATGTTGCGGTTCAGCCCCGAGCTATAGGGCATGAGCTCGAGGACCGCCTTCACCTTGGCCCCCTCGAAGGTCATGCGCCTCGCCATGATGAGGCCGATGTCGCCCGAGCCGAGGATGACGACCTCGTTCCCGACCTTGAGCCCGTCGATGTTCACGAGCTTCTGGGCGGTCCCGGCGGAATAGATCCCGGCACAGCGGCTGCCCGCGATGTTGATGGCGCCCCTGGGGCGCTCGCGGCACCCGCAGGCGAGGACGATCGCGTCGGCCTGGATGAGGAGGAGCCCGTCCTCCTGGCTGACGGCGGTGACGACCTTGTCCTTGCTCACGTCGATGACGGTCGCGCCGAGCTTATAGGGGATCTTCCGCTCGAGGACCTCGCGGATGAAGCGCGAGGCGTACTCGGGGCCGGTCAGCTCCTCCTTAAACGTGTGGAGCCCGAAGCCGTTATGGATGCACTGGTTCAGGATCCCGCCCAGCTGGTCCTCGCGCTCAAGGATAAGGATATCCCGGAGGCCTTCCTCGTAGGCCCCCAGGGCGGCGGCAAGCCCCGCGGGGCCTCCGCCGACGATCACTAGCTCATGATGGATCATATGGTTACCTCTTCCGCGCCAGGAAGGACGAGCGCCCTTTCTTCGTGACGTCGGTGATGTCTTCCTTCAGCTCGCGGGCGAGGATCTCCATCGCCTTGGGGGTGCAGAAGCCCATCTGGCACCTTCCCATCCCGGCGCGGGTCCTCCGCTTGATGCCGTCGAGGTCCCTTGCCCCGGGCACCCGGCGGATCGCCTCGACGATCTCGCCCTCGCTCACCACCTCGCAGCGGCAGATGATGTGCCCGTAGAGGG
>CALVOS010000035.1 GCA_944350325.1 uncultured Bacilli bacterium
ATGGAGCGATTCATCCTCGAGCATCATAGCGATTCCCCCTTCTCTTTCCCCTTGGATGGGCACTCGCTGAGGGTGCGCCTCAAGGCATGGAAAGGATTCGCGCCCGCGCGGGTCGAGGTGCTCCATAACTGCAAGTACCGCTTCCACGAGGAAGCCTTCCCGCAGGAGATGGAGGAAATCCAGGAGGGCACGGACTGCCTTTACTTCGAGACGACCATCCGGCAGGAGGACCCGCGCTTCGCCTACGCCTTCCGGCTCTATGACAAGGAGGGGAACGTCTCCTACTTCTCCGAGCTCGGGCAGACGGAGCGCTACCCCCTCAAGGAAAGCTTCTATTCCTTCTTCCAAATGCCAGCGGTGAGCCAGGCGGACATGGTGGAGGCGAACCCCCGTTTCCAGGGCCGCCTCTTCTACCAGATCTTCGTCGACCGCTTCAGCCGGAGCGAGGGCTGGGTGAACCCCAGGACGAACATCCGCTGGGGCGACCCGGTCCACCCCGACTCGATCGCAGGAGGGAGCCTCCGCGGGATCGAGGAGAAGATCCCTTACCTGAAGTCCCTTGGGGTCGGGGCGCTCTACCTCACCCCGGTCTTCGAGTCCCCGAGCAACCACAAGTACGACACGACGGACTACCTCCATGTCGCCAAGGACTTCGGGACGGACGAGGACCTCCGGAGGCTGGGGGAGAAGTGCCACGAGGCGGACATCCTTCTCGTCCTGGACGCGGTCTACAACCATATGTCCGACAAGAACCCCCTCTTCCAGGACGTCCTCCGCAGGGGTCGTTCCTCCCAATATTCCGATTTCTTCCGTTATGAGGGGGATTTGCCGAGGAAAGGAAACTACGAGACCTTCTCCTTCTGCGAGTACATGCCCCGGACGAACCTCGATTCCCAGAAGGCGAGGGACTGGTTCGTCCGCTATGTGCTTTCCCTCGTGGACCGCTTCGACATCGACGGGCTGAGGCTCGACGTCGCCGACGAGATCCCGCACCGCTTCTTCCACGAGATGCGCCTTGCCCTCGACGGAAAGAAAAAGGACTTCCTTCTCCTCGGGGAGAACTGGCACGAGGCCAATTCCTTTCTCGACAAGGGCGACGAGCTGGACGGGGTGATGAACTACCCGCTCACGAAGGCGTTCCTTGATCTGCAAAGGGACCGCGAGATCGACGCCTCCACCTTCCTGAAGAGGCTCGTCGACATCCGGATACGCTACAAGGACGGGACGAACCGGAACCTCCTGAACCTCCTTGGGAGCCACGATACCTACCGCTTCCTGACGGAGACGAAGGGGAATCCCGGGCGCTTCCTGGGAAGCTACGCCCTCCTCCTCTTCCTTGACGGGCTCCCCTGCCTTTACTATGGGGACGAGATGGGCCTGGAGGGGGGCTACGACCCCGACAGCAGGCGCTGCTTCCCTTGGAGGGAAGAAGACCAAAATCCGGAGATACGAGAGGGAATGAAAAGGATTCTCTCTATCCGCAAGGAATATCTCGACGTCCTTTCCCCCGAGAGGATCGAGGAAAGGGGCGGTCTCATCCTCCTGAGGAGGGGCAAGGTGCTTCTCATCCTTTCTGCCTCGCCCCTTCCTCGCACCATCCGCGAAGGCGTCCGCCTTCTCTACTCCCGCGGCCTTCAGGGGAACACCCTATCCCCGGACGGCCTCCTTATCGCGCTCCAGGAGGATTCCCTATGAAAGAAAAGCGCATCATCCTTCCCCTCGCCGTCCTCGCGATCCTTCTCGTCGGATGCGGAGAGCCTGGCGCCTCCTCCACTGGCGGAGGGAGCGGAGGAGGCTACGACCCCGACGACCCGACCATGAAGCCCGACGTCATCCCCGCGGTGTTCGAGAAGTTCGAAGGGGAGCTCGAGAGGAACGTCGAGATCAAGGTCCTGGAGAACGGGAACGCGGACAAGGTCGGATATAGCGAGGAACTCTTCGACGCCTTCAACGAGGCATACAAGGAATACGGGATCACCGCGGTGGACGCGAACATCGGCGAGTATAACGACCTCGCCCAGATGGGACCCTACGGGACGGGCCCGGACGTCATCTACCAGGCCAACGACATCATCATGGGATACGTGGACGACAAGCTCGTAACCCCGCTCCCGACCTACTACATGCCCGACTACAGCAAGATCCCGGCGACCGCCTGGAAGGCGTATGAGTCCGCCGCAACGGGGGAAAGGTACACCTTCGGCATCCCCATCAATGTGCAGACGGGGCTCCTCTACTACCGGGCCGACCTTCTCCCGGAGAACTGGGAGGCGGAATGGGACGATGACAAGAACGGCATCCCCGACATGGTGGAGAACATGAACGACCTCTATCGGTTCTCCCAGATCCGGCACGAGGCGAACAACGATGAGTACGGCCTCGTCTTCTCTCTGAACGACTTCTACTTCTCGGGCTCCTTCCTCTTCACTTACGGGGGCTATGTGTTCGGGAACGGGGACACCGACGACACGGACATCGGCCTCCACAAGGGGGACGCGGCGATCGGGGCCAACATCGCCCGCACCTTTGCCGGCGTCATGAGCGAGGAGTGCATTGACGACTCGGCGAAGCTCGCGATCTCGGGGAACATGGCCTCGGGGAAGTACTTCGCCTCCGTGACCACTCCGGACAACTACGAGGTCATCATCAGCGCCCTCGCCACGGAATACGAGGCCGAAAGGAAGGGCACCGCCGAGGAGTGCGACGCCCTCGCCAGGGAGAACCTGCTTTCCGTCCCCTTCCCCGACTTCCCCCTTTCCGGGGACCTCGAGGACGATTCGGAAGGATTCACCTCCGCCCTTACGATGGGCGGCATCAACGGCTTCGCCATCAGCAGCTACAGCAAGTACCCCAAGGCGTCCCTCGCCTTCATCAACTTCGCCGCCTCCTACGAGATGGTGTGCCGGCGCTACGAGATGCTGGGCATCGCCCCTTGCCGGGAGGATGCCGCGGAGATCGCCGGCGAATTGTCCAAGCAGCTCTTCGACAAGGTCGACGAGGGGGCGATCTACCTCATGCCCTCCCTTTCCAGCCTCAGCCAGGTGTGGTCTCCCGCCGGCTCCTTCTTCGGGGACCTCGCGGAGGACAACCTCATCCGC
Organism: uncultured Bacilli bacterium; assembly: GCA_944350325.1. Lineage (GTDB taxonomy): Bacteria > Bacillota_I > Bacilli_A > RFN20 > CAG-826 > UBA4951. Next base: position 3,099 of record CALVOS010000035.1, read on the forward strand.
CCGGTCGCGGAAAGGAAGTACGACACCATCGAGAAGATCCAGGCCGGGCTTGAGACGACGAGCCAGAACATCTACGACGCCATCCACATCCTGGGGGTCTGAGGATGAACTCCTTCCTGAAGCGACTGAAGGAATTCCCGGGGAGGGCTGCCTCCTGGTTCCGTTCCCTCCCCGGGAGGAGCGCCCGCTTCTTCCGGAGCCTCTACGAGAGAGCCGCGGACCTCTTCGCCTCCTTCTTGAACTTCTTCAAAAGCAGCAACCAGAACGTCCGCGCCTCTCTTTGCCTCATGGGCCTGGGCCAGCTCATGTACCGCCAGTACGGGAAGGGAATCCTCTACCTCGCCATCGAGATCGGCGCGGTCCTCTTCTTTTCCCTAGTGGGCTTCACCTGGATTTCCGGCTTCTTCACCCTCGGGACGATCGCCGCGGACCCGTGGACGGGACAGGAAGGCGATAACTCCGTCATCATGATGCTCCTCGGGCTCTTCGCCTTCGTGATCCTCATCCTCTTCCTCGTCCTTTACGTCAGCAACGTCAAGGACGCTCGGAAGAGCCAGCTCATGGTCCTCGAGGGAAAGAAGCTCCCCACCTTCCGGGACGAGCTGAAGGACCTCCTGGACAAAAAGTTCTACAAATCCGTACTCTTTGTTCCGATTCTCGGGGTCTCTGTCTTCTCCGTCCTCCCCATCGTCTTCATGATTCTCATCGCCTTCACCAACTACGGTCCCGACCACATCCCGCCGAACCTGGTGGACTGGACCGGCTTCGAGAGCTTCGAGACGATCTTCTCCGCGACGAACATCGGGTCGACGTTCGCGAAGATCCTGGGATGGAACCTCCTCTGGGCGGTTGCCTCCACCCTGGTGAACTATTTGCTCGGGCTCCTGCTCGCCCTCCTCCTCGCCAAGAAGGTGGTCAAGGGGAAGGCCTTCTGGCGCCTCTTCCCGATCCTCGCCTACGCAATCCCGGGCTTCATCACGCTGACCGCCTTCAAGTTCATGTTCTCCATGGGCGGCCCCATCAACGACATCATCTCCGACCTGGGCGGAACGCCGATCCACTTCCTCGGGCTCGACAACACCTGGGGAGCCCGCTTCATCGGCCTCATGGTGAACGCCTGGCTGACCGTCCCCTCCACGATGCTCCTCGCCACGGGGATCCTTTCGAACGCCCCCACGGACATGTACGAGGCCGCCCGGATCGACGGTGCCTCCTCCTTCCGGCAGTTCAAGGACCTCACCCTCCCCTTCGTCGTCTTCGCGACGACCCCGACCCTCATCACCTCCTTCATCAATAACTTCAACAACTTCGGGGTGTTCTACTTCCTCCGGGGCGACATCGTTCCCTCGGAAGGCTACACGGCCGCCAACGACACCGACCTTCTCATCAACTGGCTCTACCGCCTCTCGATCGACAATAACTACTACTCGATCGGCGCGGCGGTCTCCCTCCTCATCTTCCTCATCACCTCCATCATCTCCCTCATCGTCTACGTCCGCTCGCCGGCCTACCGCAAGGAGGGAACCTTCCGATGAACGCGAAAGCCAAGAAAGTCCTGACCGCGCTTTGGACCTACTGCCTCCTCATCATCGTCGCCTTCATCTTCGTCTTCCCCTGCCTCTGGCTCGTCATGGGGAGCTTCTCCGCGACGGGGAACCTCTACAACATCGACGGCTTCTTCGACACGAGGCTCTCGGTGGACGCGTTCGTGAAGCTTTTCACGGACACGAAGATCTACGACTACCCGAACTGGCTCCTGAACACGTTCATCGTCGCCTCGCTCTCCTGCATCCTTTCCACCGTCCTCCTCATTGGGACGGCCTACGTGATGAGCTACTTCGAGTTCCGGGCGCGGAAGCCCCTCATGAAGCTGACGCTCGTCCTCTCGATGTTCCCCTCGTTCATGGGGATGACCGCGGTCTATCTCCTGATGACCCAGTTCAACCTCCTGAACAACCTCCTCGGCCTTGTCTTCATCTACTCCTGCACCGCCCCCCTGGGCTATCTCGTGCAGAAGGGCTTCTTCGACACGATCCCCCATTCCATCTACGAGGCCGCGCGGATCGACGGGGCGACGAACGCGAGGATCTTCCGGACGATCACCCTTCCCCTGGCCAAGCCGATGATCGTCTACACGGCCCTGACGAGCTTCACCTGGCCCTGGAGCGACTACATCCTCCCGAAGCTCCTTCTTTCCGAGGAAAGCAACTACACGGTCGCGGTCGGGCTCATGGGCCTCGGGGAGGAGGAGTTCTCCCGCTTCGCCGCGGGCTCGGTGTTCATCGCCGTGCCCATCATCGTCCTCTACTTCGTCCTGGCGAAGAACATGGTGACGGGCCTGACCGCAGGCTCGGTGAAAGGATAGCGATATGGCAAAGGTGGTTCTTTCCGACGTCTGCAAGGTGTGCGGAGGCAAGGTCAAGGCGGTCAAGGAGTTCAACCTCGAGATCAAGGACGGGGAGTTCGTCGTGCTCGTCGGCCCCTCCGGCTGCGGGAAGTCGACGACCCTCCGCATGATCGCGGGCCTTGAGGAGATCACCTCGGGGAAGATCTACATCGGCGACCGCCTGGTCAACGACCTCGAGCCGAAGGACAGGAACATCGCGATGGTGTTCCAGAACTACGCCCTCTACCCCCATATGTCCGTCTACGACAACCTCGGCTACTCGCTCCGCTGCTTCGGGGAGAAGAAGGACGTCATCGAGAAGAAGGTCCATGACGTCGCGAGGATGCTGGACATCGAGGAGTTCCTTGAGAGGAAGCCCAAGGAACTCTCCGGCGGCCAGAGGCAGAGGGTCGCCCTCGGGCGCTGCCTCATCCGCGACCCGGAAGTGTTCCTTTTCGACGAGCCCCTCTCGAACCTCGACGCCAAGCTCCGCGTGCAGATGCGAAGCGAGATCAGCCGCCTCCACCAGCGGATCGGCGGGACCTTCGTCTACGTCACCCACGACCAGACCGAGGCGATGACGATGGGGGACAGGATCGTCGTCATGAAGGATGGCCTCATCCAGCAGGTGGACACTCCGGAGAACCTATACGAGCATCCGGCGAACACCTTCGTCGCGACCTTCCTCGGAAGCCCGCAGATGAATCTCTACGAGGCGAGGCTAGAGGGAGGGAAGGCCCTCCTTGGGGGCGAGGGGGAGGAGCCCCTTGCCCTCGACCTCCTGCCTGAGACCTTCCTCAAGATGGAGCATTACGAGGAAGGGCAGAAGGCCATCGTCGGGATCCGCCCCAGCGACTTCTCCCTCGGGAACGAGAAGGATAGGGACGTCCTCGTGGAGAAGCTCGATCTCGTGGAGAAGCTCGGGAACGAGACCCTCCTCTACTTCCAGCTTCCCGGGCGGAAGGAAGCCACCCTGGCCTCCCTTCGCCTCCAGATGAGCGACCGGCTCGACGAGCATCCTTCGCTCAGGATCGAACGGAGCCACATCCATCTCTTCTCCCCGAAGGACGGCGTCTCCCTCAGCCGCCTCCGCGACCGCGCCTTGGTCCCTGTCCAGGTGGAGAAGAGGGGAGAGGAGCATTACGTCGGAGGCATCCTCTACCCGAACTTCGCGGAGCGTCTCCTTGCCGAGGCGCCGAAGGGGGACTTCAAGGCCGCCCTTTCCCTCCCTATGGACGCGATCCATCTCGAGGAGGGGGAAGGCTCGATCTCTATGAAGGCTTCGGTGGAGGCAATCGACCAGTACAGCGGCTACCAGGCGATCTACTTGCTCCTCGAGGACGGGACGAGGATCACCATGCGCGTCCCGGAAGGCGGGCCCCTCCTGAAGAAAGGGGAGAGAAGGACCATCTACCTCGAGCCTGCGAAGGGGTCCTTGCTCGTCGACGGAAAGACCGTCGCCGGGAGCATCCCTCTTCCCCACCCTCTCGTGGAAGCGGCCTTCCGCATGGTCGGGAAGTCGCCCTTCCTCTTCCTTCCCGACAAGGAGCTTGCCAGGAGGAAGCACTACCGGATCCTCGCGATCGAGGATCTTCGGGAAGAAGGCAGGATGGCCCTTTCCCTGGAGGACGAGAAGGGACGCCCTCTCGGGGCGATGATCCCCCGGGAGGAGAACCTCTATGTTGGGGAGATCCTCTTCGCCAAACTGATGAAGCATTAGCGTTACAATCTAGCAACCAAATATTGACACTGCTAAAGCCATGGGTATAGTTCCTTCTGCCCGCTTGGGAGAAAGGAGGACTTTCCAATGGAACAGGGAATGGAGAACTACGCCGAGGACGAGAACATCCTCGAGAAGTTCGGACGCGACATCAATACGGCCGTGGAGTCCGGGAAAGTCGACCCCGTCATCGGAAGAGACGAGGAAATCCGAAAAGTAATTCAGGTTCTAGCAAGGAAAACGAAGAACAACGTTGTCCTTTTGGGCGAGCCTGGCGTCGGCAAGACCGCGATCGTGGAGGGGCTTGCGGAGCGCATCGTCAAGAACGACGTGCCCGCGACCCTCAAGGGGAAAAGGATCTACGAGCTCGACATGGGCGCGCTCGTCGCCGGGGCCAAGTACCGCGGTGAGTTCGAGGAGCGCCTCAAGGCCGTGCTCAACAAGATCAAGGAGAGCGAGGGGAAGATCATCCTCTTCATCGACGAGATCCACCTCATCGTGGGGGCGGGGAAGTCCGACGGGGCGCTGGACGCCTCCAACATGCTGAAGCCTCTTCTCGCCCGAGGGGAGATCGACTGCATTGGGGCGACCACCCTCAACGAATACCGCCAGTACATCGAGAAGGACCGCGCCCTGGAGCGCCGGTTCCAGCCCGTGATGGTCGGGGAGCCGACCGTCGCGGACACGATCTCGATCCTCCGCGGGCTCAAGGAACGCTTCGAGACCTACCACGGCGTCACTATCACCGATGGGGCGCTTGTCGCCGCGGCGACCTTGAGCAACCGCTACGTCACCAGCCGCTTCCTCCCCGACAAGGCCATCGACCTCGTGGACGAGGCGTGCGCCGGCATCAAGGTGGAGATCGAGTCGATGCCCACCGAGCTCGACGAGGTCAACCGCAAGATCCGCCAGCTCGAGATCGAACGCTACGCCCTCGAGAAGGAGTCGGACGAGGGGAGCAAGAAGAGGCTCGAGGCCCTCAAGGCCGAGCTTTCCTCCCTCAACGCCAGGTTCGACGAGCTGAAGGCGGAGTGGGAGAAGGAGAAGTCCGAGCTTTCCGAGTCCAAGTCCATCAAGGAGGAGCTGGAGAGGAAGCGGCTCGCCCTCCAGAACAGCTTCACCGCGGGAGACTACGAGAAGGCCTCCCGCATCCAGTACCAGGAAATTCCGGAGCTGGAGAGGAGGCTCCGCGAGATCCAGTCCTCCTCCAAGGCCGGGCGCATCCTTTCCGAGGTCGTCGACGAGGAGGAGATCGCCCGCATCGTCAGCAGGATGACCGGCATCCCCGTCTCCCGCATCGAGAAGGGGGATCGCGAGAAGGTGCTTGACCTGAAGGACACCCTGAAGAAGAGGGTGATCGGCCAGGACGAGGCCGTCGAGCTCGTCGGGAACGCCATCCTCCGCCAGAGGGCCGGCATCAAGAACCCGGGGCGCCCGATCGGGAGCTTCCTCTTCCTTGGGCCCACGGGCGTGGGGAAGACCGAAGTCGCAAAGTCCCTCGCCGAGGCTCTCTTCGACAACGAGAACAGCATCATCCGCATCGACATGTCGGAGTACATGGAGCGCTTCAGCGTCTCGCGCCTCATCGGGGCGCCCCCGGGCTACGTCGGCTACGAGGAAGGAGGCCAGCTCACCGAGAAGGTGAGGAGGGCCCCCTACTCCATCGTCCTCTTCGACGAGATCGAGAAGGCGAATCCCGAGGTGTTCAACCTCCTCCTCCAGGTCCTGGACGAGGGGAGGCTCACCGACTCCCAGGGGCGTCTCGTCGACTTCCGGAACACCGTCATCATCATGACGAGCAACCTTGGAAGCGACCTCCTCCTGCACGGGGACAGGGAAGGAGTCGAGCGCCTTCTCCATCAGACCTTCAAGCCGGAGTTTTTGAACCGGATCGACGAGATCTGCTACTTCAATCCCCTCGGGAAGGAGGTCCAGCGGAAAATCGTCGGGAAGATGCTCCAGGAGCTGAAGGCGAGGCTCGAGGAGCAGTACTACGTCGTGGAGTGGACGCCTGCCCTCGTGGACAAGATCCTCGAGGAAAGCTACTCGCCCGACTTCGGGGCAAGGCCGATCAAGCGCTACATCCAGGACAAGGTGGAGACCCTCCTCGCCGACAGGATCGTCCGGGGCGAGATGAGGGCGGAGAAGCCTTATGTGCTGGACGCCTCGAAGGAGGGGATCCTCATCCGCGAGAAGTGATCGCCAGGGGGGCGGGGACGCCCCCTTTTCTCGCGCATCCTCCTCCGGAGTGCTATATATCCCGTATGTCCTTCCTTGCCCGTTGCTTCGCTTCCATCTCCTCCCACGGGGACAGGAAGAGGGATAGCCTCCCTCCTCCCGAGGGCGTGAGGGAAGAAATCGTTGAGGAATCCTTTTCCTTCGGGAGGATGAGGGTCGCCCTCTACCGGGGCGAGGAGAAGGGAGGGGAGCCCCTTCCCGTCGCCATCGTCGTGCACGGGGGAGGCTGGGTCTACGGAGGGATAAAGGAGTACGCCCTCTATGGGAAGATGCTCGCCTCCAAGGGCTTCCTCTCGCTCGTCTATGAGTATCCCTTGGCCCCGGGGGCGCGCTTTCCGACCCAGCTCGTCGCCCTCGACGAGACCCTGGGGCTTCTTAAGAGACGGCGCGAGGAATGGGGCGCCGACTTGGACAGGGTGTTCCTTGTGGGGGATTCCGCGGGCGCCTCGATGGCTCTCCATTACGGAATCGCCGAGACCGTCCCGGAGCACGGGATGCTCTACCCCCTTCGCTTCCCCCTGCCCTTAAGAGGGCTCGTCCTCAACTGCGGGACCTACATGGGCTTCGGGGACAGGAAGAACGACTTCACGACGAGGTTCGTCGCGAAGAACCTCCTCTGGAAGGACTACGACAGGGACGATCCGAGGCTCAATCCCCTTCGCTACATCCGGAAGTCGATCCCTCCCCTGTTCCTCCTGAGCTCCGAGAAGGACTTCCTCCTTTGGGAGACGGAGTGGCTCCATGGCTATCTTCTGTCGAAGGGGATCTCCCATGAGTACCGCTACTGCTGGTCGAAGGAAGGAAACCGGCTCGGGCATGTCTTCCATCTGGACTTCCGGACGGAGTTCGCTTTTCGAGTGCTGGACGAGGAAACGGGTTGGATGCGGAAACTTTGCTAAGAGAGCGACCTTCCTTAGGTGGCCCGCTTTTTCTGTTTTGATGCCAATATGGCCTCGGCATATATATTAAAGAAGCCAAAATGGCCTTTATCTGTATACAAGAGAGGCCATCTTCTATAGAATGCCTGTGGGGGCAAATGCATGAACTTATACGAAACAAGGAAGCAATACGGGCTTGGGCAGGCAGAGGCAGCCCGCGTCGCTGGCGTTCCGCTTAGAACCTATCGTCGCTACGAAAAGGACGATTCCTACGGGAATTCGTTGAAAAGGTCGGCTCTTATATCACGGCTTAATGAGCAATGCGAGATAACGGAAGAAAAAGGCATTTTGACGATTGATTGGATTCGGGATCAGCTATGTTCCCTTTTCGCGAAGGAATATAAAGGCGAGGTGCGTTTCTGCTATCTCTTCGGTAGCTATGCAAAGGGTAATCCGAACCCAAAGAGCGATGTGGATATTTATGTTTCTTCTTCCTTGGAAGGCATTGCGTTTCTTGGGTTGATGGAACGCGTTCGCGAGAGGCTTCACAAGAAGGTTGACGTGATTCGCGATAGCGAACTAGATGGCAACTGGGAGCTGGTCTATGAAATTTTGAGAGACGGCATAAGGATTTATGGGTAGCAAAGGGGATCTTTACTACATTCGCCAGGCAATTGATGACATAGATGTCATCGTTCGATACACGCGGCATCTTTCCTATGAAGAATTTGCCAAGGACGGCAAAACGGTCGATGCGACGATGTTCCGTCTTCAGCAGCTGATTGAGAAAATCAAATCTCTCTCAGAACCTTTCAAAGGACGGTTCCCGGATGTTCCTTGGGGTGAAATCGTTGGGTTCCGCAACGGAATTGTCCACGCCTATGGCAAGGTCGATCTGATGACCGTCTATGAAATTGTTTCCCGAGACATTTACGAGCTCAGGCGCCTCTTTTGCAGCGCTCTGGACGCCTGAGCTACCTTTGAAGCAAACAGTCTCCGCATTTCTTTAGGAAACTAGGAAGGGGGCAGGCCTATTCCTTTCTACTTTCTTCCTGATCCCTAGAACGCCGATGGAGCTCGCGGAACCTCCAGAACAAGAAGATTCCCAACGTCAGAGGAATCCCGAGGAGAAGGACGAACCAGAGGTTGTAGCCGGAGTCGTAGTCGAGGTCCACGGCGAGCTCGATATAGACGGCGAAGAGGAAGGTCCACACGAAGGCAATCCCCAGGGGGAGCGCCCATTCCCTTTTGCCCCACCTACGATTAAAGGAAATGAGAGAGAGGAAGGAGACGGGCACCGCCCAGACGAAGGCGAGCCAGCCGTTCCACCAGACGTTGTCCATGACGACCGTCGCGGCGAATATGACCGTCGCGATCGAGAAGATGAGGACGATCGCGAGGGCCGTCAGGATGATCTTGTTCATCCGGAGGTCCTTAGGGGAGATGCGTCCCTTCTCGTGGAGGGAGGCATCGCTCTGGTCGTGGGTGAGATAGTCGAGCGTCACCCCGTAGAAATCCGCGAACGCCTGGAGGGTCCTCACGTCGGGAAGGCCGTCCCCGTGCTCCCACTTCGAGACGGACTTGTCCGTGTAGTTGAAGCGCTCCGCGACCTCAAGCTGGGTCAGCCCCCGGGCCTTCCTCAGTTCTGCGAGATTCCTTGCGACGATTTCCTCGAGGCTTTTCATGGCGTGGCTAGTATACCCTACCCCGGAAGGGACGAAAAAAGCCGGGCTATGCCCGGCAGGAATGTGCGTCTTGCCCTTTACTGGAGCTCAGGATCGGGGATGTACTCCTCGTCGTCGGAGAAGAGAGGTCCCTCCTCGGCGATTTCCTCGAGCCTCATGCTGAAGAGGGCGCCCATCGCAACGGTCTCGATAGCCTTGTCCATACGCTGTCCTCCTTTTTCTAAGTCTTCTCGCCCCGGTCGTTCTTTCCCGGAGCGCCCTCAATATAGGACTTCGCAATACCCAATCAATAGGACATTCTGAGAAAGGCTTTTCAGAAAGCGGTTACTAGGAAATCTCTTTTTAGGAAATACAGATGGCATCGAGAATCTCTATTGAATTTCTGAAATCGTTTTCATTTAGTGATTTGGGTCTTGCTATGGTGTGTCCTAGGACGTTTTCACACTTTTTCATTCGCGTGCGCGTGGATAAGGCATGACTTAGCGGCGAAAGGGTGGTAACTTCCTTTCGCTCCAACCAAGGAGGTTCCCAAGAAATATGAAAAGCATCCGTCCAGCCCTTCTCCTGGCCCTTCCCGTCCTGCTTCTTGCTTCCTGCGGGGATGGCGAGGGAAGCGCCTCTTCCTCCCAAGGGGGATCCGGGTTCGATCCCACCCAACCCGTCGCCGGCGTGAAGGAGGCCCTCGCCCTTCTTTCGGAGGCCAGGAACTACACCGCCTACGTCCAGCTCTCCTCCACGACGGGAGGGGTCGGGATGTACTATTGCGACTACTTCACGGAAGACTACTTCTTCAGCGACGAGTACGAGGACGAGCATGGCTACGCCTCTTCTTCTGAAGGAATCTATCCCCTCGCCATGAGGATGGACGAGGAAGGGTCCGGGAAGATCGTGGGCGGAGAGCTTTCCGGGGCGGAGGGAGATCTCTACTCCTCCGGCCTCTTCCCCACCGTCGCCGACATCGACTCCTCTTCCTGGGAGGAAGGCCTCCAGAGCCTGGACCTCAGCGGGGACAAGCTCGCGAAGATCACGCTTCTCGAGCTCTTCGGGTTCGAGCCGGACCGCCTTCTCGACATCGATAGCGCCTCCATCGACCTCCTTGAGGGCGGGGACTCCCTCCTCGACCTCTCAATCCAGATCACGATGGGCCTCACGCGGTACGAGATGTCCTTCGACGAGTTCGGCAGCACCGCCTACGAGCCCGTCGAGAGCTTCCTTGCGGAGGGCGGGAGCGCCCTCGTCCTCGACGAGAGGCTTTCCTTCGCCAAGGAAGGCTTCCTCGCCGAGAACTTCATCCGCGACGTCATCAACTACGTCAGCGGAGAAAGCCAGGGGACGGAACGCTACACTCCCCACTACTTCTATGGCTCCTACACCGGTGATGCCGCCCTTTATTCGGGAGGCTACATGGGCATCCGGAACAAGGAGTACCAGGGAAAGGTCCTCAACGGCACCTACATGTTCATCGTGGACGGGGTGACCGTGACGCCCATGTTCCAGGGCGCCTACAACAACGATCCCGACATCACGAGCCCCAACGTCTTCAACTACCCGGGGAACATGGATCTCTGGAACCGGCTCGAGCTCTTCGGGGAAGAGGGAGAGGGCGCCTACGTCACCTACGATTCCGCGCTGATCGCCGACTTCATCAGCAACAACCAGGCCGCGAGCTTCCTTTCCGAGATTTCCGCCGAGCCGGTCTCCCTCTCGATCGCCATCACCGATCCCGCCGCGGAAGCCAACACCGTGGTCACCTTCTCCCTCGACTATGAGAGCCCCTACGGCGATGGGTCCTGCGTCTACCCCTTCACCTCCTTCGGGACGGCGAATATTCCCGCCGTGGACGACTTCATGGAGGAGAACAACCTGCTCTAGGTTTCCTCCTCTTAGGGGAACGGGAGGGCTTGCCCTCCCTTTTCTTTTGTAGAACACCTCTATCTCAAGCGAAAACGGGATAGAAGGGAATGGCTTTGTTTGATTGGCTTTTTCGTGAAAATCAGCCCCAGGGAGGGCCGATAGATGGGCATCCACCCGGGAATTGCCAAGGAATCGCATAAGGCACCCCGCCAATCCAACCGCGGTCATTTTCTTGTTTTGGCTGGCTACCTAGCCCCCTTCCCTAGGGTGCCTCGAGGGCCCCATGAGGAAGCCCTCTTGCAAGATAGGATGTAGATTCCATGGAGAGGCTCGGGCCGCCCGTCAGAGGGACTTCCCCAGCCTTCCTTCCCCTCCCTCTCCAACGAGAAAAGGACGCCCTCGCGGACGTCCTTTTGAATGAGGCGGATTGCCCCTTACTCGCTGACCTTCAGCCAGAAGACGTACTCGGCGTCCCCGACAGGGAGCCCTTCGTCATCCAGGCTGTCGGGGGCTCCGAGGATCTGAGTGACGTTGGATACCCATCCGTCCTCTCCTTCAGCGATCGACTCGGCGTGGAGCTCGATCCCGATGCGGTAGGGGTCGCGGATCTCGATCGCGACGTTCGCGGTGAGATAGCCGAGGTTCCCCTCGACGTCGACGACGTCGGTGATGTAGAGGAGGCCCGCGTTCGTATCAAGCTCCCAAGCGAAAGTGAAGTTGTACTCCGTGCCGTCCGTCATGACGGTGTAGAGGGTGCCGGTGTGGTCCTCCTTGAAGACGAGGGTGTCGGGGGCGGTGAGGTCGGGGAGGTCGCTGTCCTCGCTCTGCTCGAGCCTCCAGGTGCCGACGACGTCCTCCTCCGTCATGGGAGGGACCTCGGTGGCGACGATGGTGCAGGTGAAGACGGTCTCATCCCACCCTTCGTTATAGTCGTCGGTGAGGATGACGGCCTGGACGACGGTGTCCACGTCGACATGGCCGGCGGTCCACTTGATCGTGCGGGTGACGGGATCGACTTCCGCCTGGAGGACGGGGTTGCTCGTCTCGATCGTGACGTTGTTGAGGTTGGCGTTGTCGTCCGGGGAGCTATGGATGCCGCTCGTCCAGGTGGTGTCGCTATACATGGCGAAGGTGTTGGCGGTGGTGAGGTGCGGGTCGCTCGACCACTGGTCGACCGGGGTCAGGTAGAAGCTGTTCACGGTGGCGTCGACGACGTTGATGTCGAAGGTGCCGCGGACCACGCCGTCCACGTTGTTCCCGAGGTTCAGGGTCGCGGAGTCGGTCGCCCCGTCATAGGCAGGGTCGGCGGTCCAGACGTTCGGGTTCCAGCTGTCCTGGACGAAGAGCCCGGGGACGGAGGTTCCGGTGACGGTGTACTGCCAGGCGTCGAGGGCGGTCCCGGCGTTCTCGCCGGTCGCCTCGATCACAAGGAGGACATCATCGTCGTCGGTGGACCAGCCCCTGTCGACGGTGTTCCCGAGGGGGTTGCCCTGGTAGTCCTCCAGATGGGCCTCGACCGCGGTCGCGAAGTAGGGGGTCGGGTCGAAGTCAGGGGCTCCTTCCTTGGGGTCGCCGTAGGAGTAGCTCCACTCGAAGCTCTTGACGTTGATGCCGCCGAGCTCCCCGCCGGCGACGAACTCGAGGCGGTCGAAGTCGTACTCGAGCTCGCCGTACTTGAACTCCTTGTAGCTCCCGGTCAGGGGCGCGCCGGCCTCGGTGAAGGTGGCGACGATCTCGTACTCGATGTGAGTCTTCTCCGTCATGTAGTTGTAGGAGGCGTTGCCCTTGGTCGGGTCGTAGGTCTTCTCGCTCTTGACGGTGACGGTGAAGGAGCCGTCCTCGTTCTCCACGCTCTGGACGTCGCGCTCGGCCTTGACGAGGTCCTCCTCAAGGTCGAAGGAGCTGCGGTAGGCGCGCCACTGCATGCGGTCGATCGCCTCCATGTCGTGGGAGTAGTTCTCGACCTCGAAGAGGGCGTCCTCCTCGGTCATCTCGCGCTGGCTCATGCCGGAGGCGACTTCCTCGACGATGTTGTAGCGGCCGCTGTAGCGGGTGGTGTCCTCGCTCTTCGTGTCGTCGACGATCTCGGTCGTCGCGCCCGTGGAGTAGGGGTTAGGGACCGTGTAGTACTCGACGTAGGTGTCGACGGTGGTCAGGACACCGTCCTCGAGGGAGTGGTACTCGTAGTAGGTCCTGTCGTCCTCGTCGGTGACCGTCGCAAGGGAAGCGTTCCCTTCATAAAGATCCCAGGAGTAGTCCTGGTCGCGCATGGAGTCGCTGAACTCGACGTGGTTGACGCCCTCGGGATAGCTGCTGCTCTCGCTCAGGATCCTGCCGGCGAAGAGCTCCTCGTAGTCCTCGGGAGAGTCGGGGAGGGTGAGCACCTCGACGCGCTGGATGTAGAGCTCGTCCTTGGCGACGTCGTAGAAGATGTCGTAGGCGGCGTTCCCGCCGAGCTCGACGAGGGAGGTGAGGCGCTGGCTCTCGGGAACCTTGTCCCCGAGGATGTCCCGGAGGTCGTCGCTGCTATAGGTGATGTTCCCGAAGCACTTGTAGCGGTTCAGTTTGTCGTAGGCGACGTAGGAGTCATGCTCCTCTCCCTGGATCGCGATGTAGAAGGAGGAGGTCGTCTCGCACTCCACGTTCCGGGCGACGTAGAGGTCACCCTCCTTGGTCATGGCGGCGGCGATGTCCCCGGCGATCGAGACGGGGGCGTCCGTCCCGAGGGTGACGCGGACGTGCGCGTCGACGTCGGGCATGGTGAAGGTCGCCTTCCCGTCGACGACCTCGATCTCGGTCCCGTTGACGGTCAGGCTGAGGAGGGTCCAGCCCTCCTCGAGGGTGATGGTGAGGGTGACGGTCTCCCCTTCCTTGGCCTCGTCCTTGTCCGGGACGATGGTGATGCCGGGGCGCTCCTCGATGTCGACCTTGTAGGTGTACTCGACGGGCGGGACCGTGCTCTCGCTCCCGGAGCCCTGGCCCTGGGAGCCCTGGCTATCCTGGGCGCTCTGGCCGCTGGACTCCTCTCCTCCCGCGCTGGAGGTGGAGGCAAGGTCCCCGTTGCATGCCGCGAGGGCGAGGGCGGCAGGGACCAGGAGGAGAAGAAGCTTCTTGGAATTCATGGGTATCTCCTTTGTTCCTTAGATAGTGCTTGATCGATGGGCGCCTAGTAGGCGAGCTCGGGGAGCTGGAAGACGGCGACCGTGTAGGAGTCGCCCTCCAGGCCGCCGATAAAGTGGATCATGTCGCCGGCCATGGTGATCGTCATCGTGTGCGGGTTGAGGGTGGTGGACTCGTTCTCCCAGCCGAGGATGTCGTAGACGAACTCGTCTCCGGAGGAGGAGTTGTACTCGTACTGGAAGGTGATGCTCCCGATGTCGGCGCCTCCATCGTCCTGCCCCGTGACGATCGCGCTCTTCCCTGGGATGAAGGTGAGCTGCATGTCCTGGCCTCCGAGGCGCCAGCTCTGGAAGTGGTCGACGGAGACGAGGTAGTCGTCCATCGTCGTCTCGTCCTTGGGCGCGAGGACGCGGACCTTGTGGCGGTAGCGGATGATCCCCTCCCCGTCCTTGATGATGATGGCGCAGATGCCCTCTTCCTTAGGAATGAGGTTCCAGCGTCCCTCGGACCCCTCCGCCTCGAGCATGTGGCCGTTGACGACCTCGATGGTCGTGCCCGTGAGCGGGGTGTTGTCGGTGTAGGAGAAGCGGATCAGATACTCGTGCCCGATCGCAAGGGCGCGTCCGACGGCGATCTCGATGAGGGCGTCCTGGGAGCTGAACTCGTAGGAGTAGTCGCTGATGTCGAGGGCGGGGTTGTGGCTCGAGGACGAGGATCCCTGGCTGGTCGACTCGCCTTCCACCGAGGACGAGGCCCCGGAGTGAGAGGAAGCGCCGCCTCCCGCGCAACCGGCGAGAAGAAGCGGCAAGGCCGCCAGGAGCATTACTTTCGTGTTCATTGGCATTCTTTGCGCGTAACCTCCTGTATCCGGAATATCCGGAAACCGTCGGCAATCTACACCGGGGCGGGACGATGTCAACGGAAAAACGCCATGGGAAGCCTCTTTATCGAAGGAATGCATGCCTTTTCGGCGCGATTTCCGTTGACATTGCCCTTCATCTCGCGAAACTTGCACGGGAAAGGAACCCATATCCGACCAAAAATGAAGAAAAAAGTCATATTGCCCCTGTTTCTTGCGGCTGCGGTCCTCGCCTCCTGCGGGAACGGGGACGTCCCCTCGAGTGGCTCTGAGGGCGGGGATAGCTCTTCCTCCGGGAGCATCTCCCAGGGCTCGGGAAGCGAGTCCCAGGGCGGGGGCGAGACCGATGACAAGGAAGACCTTGGCGCGATCATGGCCCTCATCGACGAGGCCAAGGCGGGGAGCAACTACTCCTACGGGCTTTACGACGGGGAGGCCGTGACCGGGAAGATCGTCCTCACCAAGGACTACATCTACGACACGACGAGCGACAGCGCCTCGATCGCCCTCGACTCCTACGAGGGCGAGGGGAAGCTCCTCTACTCCCTTGTCCACGGAAGCGAGGGCTACGAGGTGAGGAACGCCCTCACCTATGAGGATTCCTCCACCGGTGAGGCCCGGCCATACGCCGCGACGAGCGAGCTTGACTACCTCCGTCTCCTCGAGGTGGAGGGCGTGGACTGGAGCGAGGACGCCTTCTTCTACCAGAGCGGCTCCTACCTGAGCGAGGACGAGGACATCATCGCCATCTTCGCGAACATGTTCGGGCTGAGCACCCAGGTCCCCGGCATCTTCCGCGTCGCCCTCTCGCTCGTGGACGGGGATTCCGTGAAGGTGAGCTTCGCCCCCTCCTTCACCGAGGGGAGCGACATCGAGCTGATCGACGGGACGGTCGGGATCATCGGCGAGGTCGGGACCTCCTCCGAGAGCAAGATGGAGGACTTCCTCCTCTCCTGGTCGCTTCCCGAGGAGCATCTGACCGAGGAGATGCTTTCCCCGGTCGCGGGGAACCTCGTCTCCTACGAGGCGAACGTCAGCGTCTATCTCGACGACGTCATCTATGACGTCCCGAGCGACATCCTCGCCACCTACGACATCGCGGGGGAGGCGCGCTCCATCACCGACCGGAGGGGAGAGGTCCCCGTGGAAAGCCGCTACCAGGCCGACGGGGAAGGGATGCTCGAGGAGGTATATCTCGGGCCGGACAACCTCCTCCATCACGTCTCTTCCACGGAGAGCTACGCCTCCTCCGTCCCGGACTTTCTCTCGCTTCTGGAAGGGAAGGCCTTCCGCAAGACCGGGACCAACGAGTACCGCTACTTCGGCTATCGCTATGACGAGATCGCCACGAAGATCGGCGGCTCCGAGATCGGGATGGGGGTCGTCATCGAGATGACCGCCTCCCTGGACGAGGAAGGTAAGCTCGCCCATATCGAGGCCATCTCGCGCGACGTCCAGATCGGGGACGGCATCTTCCACTATGAGATGAGCATCGACTTCCTTGAGGGCGAGCCCCTCGAGGAGGTCGCTCCCTACAAGGACGGGAGCGACGACGAAAGCATCGGCCTCGCCTTCGAGGACCTCGACGAGACCGGCGGCTATAAGCTCGTCGCGACCAAGAAGGACGACGAGAGCTTCCCCCGGGCGGTCACCGTCGCCGACGACATCGTCCTTTACGACATCGCCTCCACGGACACCGCGCCGGGAGGGGACTACGGGATCATCCACACCTACAGTGGCTATGTGTTCGCCAACGACAAGGTCTCTCCCTTCGTCGTCGATGAGACGGAGGACGGGCTCGTCGCCCGCCTCACCGACGAGGGCGTCGGGGCGCTTTCCCTGGCCGACTACCTCCCGGTGAAGGGGATCGACCCGCGCGCCCTCGCCTTCGACGGCACGGGCGAGCACATCGTCCCGAAGGCCGGCATCAAAGGCTTCAAGGACCACCTCTTCCTCGGCCCCAACGGCCAGTACATCGTCGACTCCACCCTGTCCTTCGACTACAGGGACGGGAAGGTGCAGGGCTACTCCTACGGCACGGACGGCTTCGGGGAGGAGAAGGTTGAGATCACCTATGGGGCGACCCTTCCCTCGGACATCGACTTCAGCGCCATCCGCGGGTCCTTCGAGAAGCCGACGACCTGGTCGAAGGGAGAGCCGGATGTCTATGAGAAGCTCGTGGGCATCGAGTGGGTCGGCGAGGAATGGGCGGACAAGATCCCTTACCTCTACGACTCCTATCTTTCCGGCTGGTGGGATTTGAGCGACACGGATCCCCTCGTCTCCTTCGAGATCTTCAATGATCGCGACCTCGTTGGGAGCGAGAAGAGCCAGGAGTACGCGGAAGCATACGAGGCCCTTCTCGTGGAGGAAGGGTTCGTCTACGGGGACATCTCCAAGTCTTGGGGGAAGGCTGGCTACGGGATTCACATCGGGATTCTCTATAGCGAGTCCTCTATGTTCAGCCTCCGGATCTGGAACGAGTCCATGTGGCATTGGCGTTCCTCCACGGAGACCCTCGAATAAGGAAAATCCCGAAATCTTCGTCAAAGCCGCTCGAAAGGGCGGCTTTTCCTTCCTCCTTCTAATTGGATTTCCCAAGGGGAGGCTAGGGACTTAAAATACGGAAAGAAAGGAGGTACGGAGAAAGAAAAATACTATGTACATAGAGGAAAAAAGATCCTCGGCACTGGCGATGGCCCTGAGCGGCTTCCAATACGTGTTCCTGGATACTTGTTCCCTGATGGACGACGAGTTCCCGGAATTCATGGAAGTGCTCAAGGATTCCAAGGACTATCTCGACAAGAATGTCCACATCGTGCTGCTCGAGCAGGTGATGAACGAGCTTGAGAAGAACAAGCTCTCAAGCGATCCCGAGCCGCGGATCGGCGCGATCCGCGCCCTCAAGATCATCGCCAAGGACTCGGGGCTCTTCGGGAAGAAGATACTGGAACACTGGAAGGCGGATCCAAAGGAAGCGCAGGAGTTCGCGGACAACGTCATCACGAACCGCGCGAACACCCTTCGGCTGAACAGCAAGGTCATGGTGATCACCCAGGACAGGAAGCTTGCCAGGGACCTGCTCCACCTGAACGAGATGGAGTCCCAGCACGGGCGCGCCCTCAAGGTGTTCACCCTTCTTCCGGGAGGAGAGATCGGCCCCATCAAGGACGCGATCGCCCGCGGAAGGGGACAGGCGCCGAAGGCCCCGGCAAGGAGCGAGGTCCGGAGGGAGACGAAGGAGCCGCGCCTTCCCGAGCGGAAGGAAGCGAAGCCCCAGGAGGCGAAGCCCGCCCCCATGCCCGCCAGGAAGGTGAGGAACCCCAAGGCGCTCACCGACATCCAGTCCGAGCTGATCGCCAAGAACGCCGTCGTCGGGGCGATGGTCAAGAACCCCGGATGCCCGCGCGAGAAGGCCCTCAAGGCCGTGCGCGAGCAGATCGAGAGAATGAGGAACGCTCCCAAGACGGAGCTGGAGGCCCTATCCCTCACCTACGACATGCCGAAGCTCGTCGAGACGGAGAAGTTGCTTCTCGCCGAGATCGAGGCCTCGCCCAGGAAGGAGGCCCCCAAGGTCGTCGAGAAGGCCCAGGAGGCCCCCAAGGAATCCTTCGAGAAGACCTATGGGGAGCGGAAGGGCGGACGTCCCCGCGGAGACGAGGAGATCCCCGTCTTCACCGCGATGGAAGGACGCGAAAAGCCTCTTACCCCAAGGAAGGAGCTTCCCGAGCAGGAGGCTCTCCCCAAGCCCTTCTTCGAGTTCGGGCCGACCATTGAGGCGGCCATCGCCAAGAGCGTCGCCCACGAGGGGGGCATGGTCCGCGGGACCGGGGTGCCCTACCTTCCCGCCGTCCACGGTCCCTTCGACCTCACGGAGGACGTCGTCCGCGCCGCGACGAAGGACATCTCCTTCGGCCCCGGCGAGAGGAAGTCCGTCACGATCAAGGGCGCGACCTTCATCCTTGAGAAGGAGAGCAAGGGGGACTACAAGGCCGGCTATCAGAAGCCAGGCCCCAGGAAGGCCCCTGCCCCGGAAAAGAAGGAGGAAGCCCCCGTAAGCGAGGCGAGGCCCCAGGAGACGAAGGGGGAGCCAAGGCCCCTCCGGGAGAAGAAGGTCGCGATCGCCAGGAAGCCCGCCCCCAAGAGCGACAACCTGGTCCTCGCCCTCAAGTACGAGCAGATCGTCCTCGCCAACCTCGGGAACCCCTCGGTGACGACGGAGAGGAAGCTCAAGGACCTCGACGAGCAGGAGGCGAGGCTCCGCGCCCTGAAGCCCAGCGAGAGAACGAAGCTCAAGCTTGGGCTCCGCGCCATCCAGCAGGAACGGGCGAAGCTCGCGAAGTAGCCTAGGCCGCCTTCCCTCGGAGGGCGGCTTTTCCTATGCCCTACGGGGGATTTGCAGGGCTTTCCCATATCCTGCGGTTCTCTTTAGGATCCCTAGGACTTCCACGGCATAGGAAAAGGCCCTCCCCGAAGGAAGGGCCCTCAACAGGCGATTTCTCCCTAGTTCCCGCTGGGCTCGCTCGTCTCCGAGCCGCCCGTAGAGGCAGGGGGGATGACCGCGCCGACGTCAGGGACGGTGGTCTCGCCGACGTCGGAGATCATGGTGACCCAGTGGAGCTCGGCGTTCACCGGGTAGGAGGCGAGGTCAGGGATGTAGATGCCGCCCATGCCGTACATCATGATGTCGATGTAGATGGACCCATCGGCGATCTGGATGGTGATGCTGTTGATGAAGTCCTTCCAGGTCATGCCGCCGGAGCCCACGAGGTTGTAGGTCAGCTGGTAGGCCATGTCCGGCCCGGTGAGCGGGTGGAGCGCGATCATGTGGCGGATCCAGTCCTCGCTATCGCCATAGGCGGTCGGGTAGGCGACGTCGATGAGGGTGCCGTCCCCGATGTCGAGGTCGCTCTCGGCGAGGGAGTAGTCGATCTTCGCGTGGAGATCGGCGGTCTGGTCGACGACGGTGAAGGGCGCGGGGATGCTCCCCACGACCTGGCCGGTGGTGTCCTGGAGGTCAGTGCTGATGCCCGCATCCCAGACGCTGGCGTCCTCAAGGATCAGCTGGACATTCGTCGGGGCCTTGCCGACGGTCCCGTTGTCCAGGTCGAAGTCGGTTCCGCTATAGCCGTAGATGTCTCCGTCCGTGCTGTTCTTGTAGCCGAGGTAGGCGCCGTCGTCGCGGACGCTGAGGGTCTCGTCGCTATCGACGTAGGTCGTCCAGTAGTCGTCGGTCTGGAAGCCGAACATCGCGGCGGTCTGGTAGATCTCGTTAGCGTAGGCGAGGACGGTGGGGTCGTCGGGGTAGAGCTCGACGGCCTGATCGACGGTGATGTAGCCGGTGGTCCCGTCGTTGTACTGGACCCCGACGCCCACGAAGGCCCACGAGGTCATCGTGTAGGTCTTTTTGGTGATGACGTCGGCGAAGAACTCGGTCATCGGATCGAAGGTGAGCTTCTCGGGGATCCTGTCCTCGGCGATCGCCTGGTCCACGTCGGCGATCGCGCTGGTGCCGATGTCCTCGAGGTAGAGGGTGGCGATCGCGTAGTTCTCCTTCGGGGTGTTCAGCTGGTAGAAGGACATGGCGAGGGCCTCGACGGCCTTCCCTCCGCGGGCGCTGTTCTCCTCGGCGGTCAGGTGGTCGACGTAGAAGTTGTAGGTGCTCGCCGAGGAGGTGTCGCCGCCGAGCTCCTCGAGGATGTCGGCGACGCCGTAGATGCCGGTCGTGGCAACAAGGAGCGCGTCCGCCTCCTCATAGCCGATCGCGACCATGTCGTAGGAGTTGCCCTGGAGGTCGGTGACGGTGACGTCCTGGAAGGCGGAGGCGGGGAGCGAGGGCTTGATCCCGATCGTGTAGAGGGAGAGGTCCGCCATGATGCCCGGGTTGATCACGAGGTTCTCCCCGGTGCCGCTCGCCATGTCGTAGTCGTAGTCGTAGCTGTAGGTGCCGTTCGAGAGGCGGAGGTAGCCGCCGCCGAAGGTCTCGCCAGTCTGGGTGTTGACCATCCAGGCGTCGGTATAGACGTAGTCCTCCGCGTGGAGCACCGAGGCCATGAGCCTGTCGTTCCTCCGGGTGTAGAGGCTCGCGGTGTAGTTCAGCCCGATCGTGGAGGCGAACTTGCGGATCTCCTGGTTCTCCTTGCTGATGGCCGAGCCCCTCCACTGGCGGGGCGTGCCGCCGACGTTGAGGGTGATGAGCCAGTCGCCGATCCCCGTCACGGTGAGGACGTCGTCCTGAATGCTCACGATCTCAGGAGTGCTCGTGGTGGCGTTGAGGACGTAGTCCTCGACGACCTCCCCGTCCACGTCGTAGACGGTGATGTGGTCGCGGATGTTGAGCGTGTCGCCCACGGCGAGGACGATGTTGTGGTAGTCCTCGTCGACCTCGATGTCGTCGATCTCGACGTCGGGCACGAAGACGCTG
>CALVOS010000036.1 GCA_944350325.1 uncultured Bacilli bacterium
GGCCTCGGCCAGCTTGGGGTCGATGATGCCTTTTGCCATAAGAAAACCTCCGGTTGCTTCAGTGTAACCGGAGGCCTTTCCCTTTTAACCTTTTTCTTTTGGACTCCGATTAACGGGGTCCAGTTTATCCCGAGGCGCCTTTTCTCATGCCCCGCTCCCCTCTTCCTCCTTATAGAAGGACGAGAAGGAGGATGAAGAGAAGCTCCGAGGCAAGGTGGAGGAAGGGAAGGACCCTCTCTACAAGGGCGAGGAGGATGACCTTCGGCCGCACGAAGAGGTGGCTCCCGTCGGGCGCGGTCTCAGCCTCGAGCCTGCTCCAGGAACGGAGCCGCGGGTCTAGGAGAGGTAGGAGGGGTAGGAGGGCGAAGAGAAAGAGGAAGGAGGCGCCGGCGACAGAGCCTTCGAAGGATGCAGAGAAATCCCTCCCCGCCAGGACGTAGAGCCCATGGACGAGCGAGAGGAGGGAGCCCCCGATCGAGAGGAAGGCGAGGGAGGCGAAGTGGAGGCGGCTCTCCGAGGGATGGTAGGCGGATAGGCCAAGGAAGCCGGAGGCGTAAAGCGCCTCGAGGAACACGAAGAGGAGGAGGAAAGACCTCGTCCCACCCTCGCTCGTCTCCCCGAGGAGGATCCCCGGGACGATGAGGAAGAGGAGGAGGCCGATGACGGCGATAACGAGGAAGAGGAGGCGAAGCCCCTTCGGCTCCTCCCGCAGGGTCTCCGAAGGGAAATGGTTGAGGAGGGAGAGCTTCCCCTTCTCCTTAAGGAAAAGGGGGGCGACAAGCCCGACGAGCGACAGGAAGAAGGGCAAAAGCCCCCAAAGCGCGTTCATTTCCCGAGAAGCGCGCCCAGCCTTTCCCTGGGCTCGCCATTGAAATAGTAGGACCCGGTCACGAGGATGTCCGCCCCTTCCTTGATGAGGCGCCTTCCATTCTCCCCGTTGACCGACCCGTCGAAGGAGATAAGGAACCTTTTCTTCCCTTTTCGGAGGAAATCCTCGCGAATCGCGGCGATTTCGCGTAGATGCTCCTCTCCGCGCGGATCGAAGGACTTCCCGCAGGCGCCGGGGACGACGCCCATCACGAGGACGAGCGCTGCCTCCTCGAGGAAGGGGAGGATCGTCCCAAGGGAAACGTGGGGGCTGATCGAGATCCCGGGGGCCTTCCCCAGGGAGCGCGCCATCCGGAAAAGCTCGCGGATCTCCTCTTCCTTCCCCGCGTCCCCGTGGACCGTCACCGCGTCGGCCCCCATATGGAGGAAGCGCGCCCCGTCCTCGAGGGGGCGTGCGCCCATGACGTGGACGTCCTCGAAGAGGCCGCTCCTCCCATGGATGAGCGCGAAGTCCTCGAAGGAGAGTCCTTCCCCGTCGACGTAGGGCGGGCGCATGAAGTCGAAGTGAAGGACCTCGATTCCTTCCTTTCTTAGCCCGAGGGCGGAGGAAAGGAGCCCTTCCCCCTTCTTCGCCAGGAGGGAGGGGGCGACCAGGGGCGTCCTCAGATCCTCGATCCTCATGTCACTTGAACCCGAAGAGGCGCGAGAAGAAGCCTCTCCTTTCCTGGAAGTCGTTGCCGCTCTTGAGGGCCTCCTCGATCGCAAGGCGCATGTCCTCGGAGGAGCGGTAGCGGTCCTGGGGCCTCTTCCTCGTGGCCTTCAATACGATGCGGTCGAGCGAGCGAGGGACGCTCGGGACGAAGGCGCTCGGCTCCGGCATCCTCTTGTTGATGTGGGCGAGGGCGACCTCCTCCGTCCTCCCGGCGTCGAAGGGCACCCTGCCGGTCAAGAGCTCGAAGAAGACGATCCCCATCGAGTAGATGTCGCTTTGGACGATGGCCGTCCCGGAAAGGAGGGTCTCCGGAGCCGTATAGAAGATCGTCCCGGGCACCCTATCCCCCTCGGCCCGCTCGCCGAGCCTCGTCGCGATGCCGAAGTCGCTGATCTTGATCGACCCGTCGGCGAGATAGAAGATGTTGTCCGGCTTGAGGTCGCGGTGGACGAGCCCGTGGGAGTGGATGTAGCTCACCCCGCTCGTCAGCTGGAGCATGATCTCGCAGGACTCCAGGGCGGAAAGGGAATGGCCCGCGGTCATGTTTAGCTTGTCGCGGACGGTCCTCCCGTCGACGTACTCGTTGGCCATATAGGGGCGCCCGTCGATCTCCCCGGAGCCATACACCTTCACGATGTAGGGGTTGTTGAGGCTTGCCGCGGCGATGCATTCCCGCCGGAAGCGCTCGAGGTTCTCCTTCTTCCCCATCATGTCGCTCCGCATGAGCTTGAGGGCGACAGGAAGGCGAAGGACGACGTCGTAGGCCTCATAGACGTCCGCCATGCCGCCATGGGCGATGCGCCCCATGATGCGGTAGCGCCCGTCGACCTTGCTCCCGATCTCAATCATGGGGGAAGGCCTCCCAGTAGCTGATCGCGACGTTGTCCGAGCCGCCGTTCATGTTCGCCTGGAGGATGAGGGACATCGCCTTCTGCTCGGGACGCTGGTCGGTGAGGAGCACCTGGGCGATGTCCTCCTCCCTCACCTGGGTGTAGAGCCCGTCGGAGCAGAGGAGGATCGGTTCCCCTCGGTACTTCCGATAGGAAAGGGTGAAGGAGACGCTCGGATAGACGCCGAGGGCGTTCAGGATGATGTGGCGCTTCGGATGGACGGAGGCCTCCTTCTCGCTGATCTTCCCGGCCCGGACGAGGGCCTGGACGTAGCTCTCGTCCTCGGTGAGGGGGACGAGCTTCCCGTCCTGGAGGAGGTAGGCCCGGCTATCCCCGATCGAGGCGACCCAGAGGCGCGATCCGCTGATGAGCGCGCAGACCAGGGTCGTCGACATGTTCCCGCAGTTATCCTCGTTCCCGCGCGCGGTCTCGAAGATGAGGGAGTTCGCCTCGCGGATGGCGCGGCGGAAGAAGAGGCGGTCGAGGAAGGGGAGGCGGCTCCTTCTCTTCGCCCTAAAGCTCTCCAGGAGCGAGTCGACCGCCATCTTGGAGGCGAGCTCTCCCCTGGCGAATCCCCCGACCCCGTCGGCGACGATGAGGAAGACCTCGTCGTCCGCGTTCACCGCGGCCGAGGCCTGGTCCTCGTTCCCGTTCCTCACCCGGCCCCTGTCGGTGCGGGCGGCATAGACCCCGCGATAGACCTTGCCCATCAGGAGCGCCTCCTCTCGTACTTGGCCCGGAGCTGGCCGCAGGCCCCGTCGATGTCGGTCCCGAACTCCTTGCGAATCGTGCACTTGACGCCGTGGGCGTTCAGATAGTCGCGGAAGCGCTCCACGTCCCTCCTGGGCGAGCGCTCGAAGGGCTTCTCCTCGACAGGGTTCAGGGGGATGAGGTTCACGTAGCCGAGCGTCCCGCGGATCCTCTCCGCTAGTTCGCGCGCGCAGTCGAGGGAATCGTTCAGCCCCTTGATCATGATGTACTCGAAGGTGACCCTCCGTCCGGACTCCTCCACGTACTCCCGCACGGCGGCAAGGAGCTCGTCCATTGGATATTTCCGGGCGATTGGCATGAGTTTCGCGCGGATTTCGTCGTTCGGCGCATGGAGGGAGATGGCAAGGTTCAGCTGGAGCCCCTCCTTCCCGTAGCGCCGGATTCCCTCGACAAGGCCGCAGGTGCTCACCGTGAGGTGCCTCGCCCCGATCGAGAGCCCCTTCTGCTCGTTCGCGATTCTAAGGAAGCGGAGCACCTCGTCGTAGTTGTCGAAGGGCTCCCCCGTCCCCATGACGACGACGTGGGTGACCCTCTCCCCCTCCTCCCTGAGGAGCGCGTCCATAACGAGGAGCTGCCCCACCATCTCCGCGGAGAGGAGGCCTCTCTCCTTCCGGAGGAGGCCGGAGGCGCAGAAGGCGCATCCCATGGAGCAGCCGACCTCGCTCGACACGCAGAGGGCGTTCCCGTAGTCGTAGCGCATCAAAACGGACTCGACCTTCGCCCCGTCCTCCATCTCAAGGAGGAGCTTGATCGTCCCGTCCTTCGCCCGCTCCTCATGGAAGATCCTCGGGAGATGGAGCGAATAGGAGGAAAGAAGGCGCTCGCGGAGCGCCTTCGAAAGATTGCTCATCGCCTCGAAGGAGTCGACGCGCTTGAGGTAGAGCCAGTCGTACACCTGCTCCGCGCGGTAGGGCTTCTCGCCCATGGCGGCGAAGGCCTCGCGGAGCTCGGGAAGCGTCAATCCTAGGATGTTGGGGAGAGCCCCCTCCATCCTTATTCCCCGGCCTCCTCGGCCTTGGGCTCCTCGGCAGGCTTATCCTCGGGGACGGGCTCCTCGGCAGGCTTCTCTTCAGGGACAGCCTCCGGGGCAGGGGCCTCCTCCGCGGGGGCTTCCGCGGGCTGGAGCTCCTCCGCCTTGGGTTCCTGGGCCTTGGGCTCCTCGGCGGGAGCACCTTCCTCGGCCTTCGGCGCGGGATTCTCCTTCTCGAGGCGACGGCGCTCCTCCTCGAGGGCGCGCGCGGCCTTCTCAGCCTCCTCCTGCTCGATCAGCCACTGGGGCTTCTCCCCCTTCACGAGGATCGCGTAGTAGAGGGCGGTCTCGAGCTTCTCCTGCGGGAGGAGCTGCTCCTCCTTGAGGCAGTAGTACTCGGGATGCTTCTCGAGGAAGGCGCGGATCTGGTCCTGCGCCTCGAGGGCGTCGATCGTGTAGACCATGTAGACGAGCTTCCCCTCGTCGGCGACGTACTCGCTCAGGGACTCGAGCATCCGGGCCTGGTTCTCGACGAGGACCTTCACGTCCTCCTCCTTGAGGCGGAGCAAATAGTCGGGTGCGGTCGGGATGTCGTCGAAGCCGGTCGAGCGCGGGAGGACGAAGACGGCCTCCTGCTTCCTCGAGACGTCGGCCTCGAGCGCGTCGGGGGCGGCCTCGAAGAGGTTCACGTTCTTCAGCTGGTCGCGCCGGATCATGCGCCGGACCTCGAGATGGTCGTTGAGGAGGCGGACGCCGAGGTTCAGCCCGAGGGTGTCCATGTAGGTCTCGACGAGCTCGCGGAGAGCGCTAGAGTCCTCGATGTCGGCGTACATGAGGATCTGTCCGGGATCCTCCACACCCACCTGGTCGAGGACGTGCTTGGTGCCCATCTTCTCGAGGAAGACGTTGTTGTTCGTCCATTCCTGGCGGCGGCGGAGCGGCGACTTCCCGACGTAGCGGAGGATGCCCGGGACCGGGCTCTCCTCGTAGGCAGGCTCCCCGTCCCTGGGGTTCAGGAGCACCTCGGGGTCGAGATGGGACTTCCTCACGCGGAGGGTGGGGCGGGCCTGGCGGGTCAGCTCGCGGATCGCGTGGTAGGCCTTCGCCGAGCGAAGGGTGGAGCGGATCCGGTGGTACACCCACTGGGGGCAGTTGAAGTTGAGGGTGATGTAGCGCGTCTCGAACCGCTGGAGGTTCTGGGGCAAAAGCTCCTCCCTCTTCCTCTCCATGAAGGAGCGGATGAGGATGGCCTTCTCCTCGCCGAGGGACTCCGAGAGATAGGCGAGGACGTCCTGGTCGTCGAGGCGCTTCGAGTAGAAGTGGTTGGCCATGGCGAGGCTCGCCAGGCGCTTGTCGTCCTCGGTCAGGGAGTCGTAGTACTTGAGGGCGTAGTCGAAGAGCATCTTGTGGCGGAGGGCGGTGCCCACGAGGTTGCTGACGATCCCGCGCTGGGCCTGTTCCTCCCCGTGCTCGCGGAAGTAGCCTCCCACGGCGTCATGGAAGGGAATCCCCTCCGTTTCGATCTCCTTGAGAAGGAGAGCGGCGATCTCCAGTTGCTTCATGTGTCACTCCTTGTCGTCATCATGCGCGGCCTTTTCCCCAAGGCGCCGCTCCAGCTCTTCGAGCTCCTCCCTCCGTTCGGCGAAGGCGTCCCCGAGCCAGGGCTCCGGCTCCTCCCCCGCCTCCTCCTCGGCCTCGCGGATCTCGTCCTTGCCGATGTAGCGGGGGTAGTCCTCGGAGAGGTGGCGGTGAAGATGCTCCTCGTCGAAATAGCGGAAGAGGACCTCGATGTTGATCGCGAAGCTCTGGAGCGTGCGAAGGAGGTAGGAACTGACCTCCTCCTCCACGGCCGCCAGGCGCCGGGGCGCCTCGACGGTAACGCGGACGTTCCAGCTGGTCTGCTCGACGCCGTCGTGCACGATCGTCCCGTCCGGCGCGAAGAAGCAGATCTCGTCCTCGTCCGTCTCGAAAAGAGAGGCGAGGTTCTCGAGATGCTCCCTGCTGTAGCGGCCCGTCACGAACGGATCGAGCCCGGCGAACGTGATCAGAATCATCGGTGACCTCTTCTGGGCTCGGCTACTATATCACGCCACGCGCACGTGGGGCCGGGAAAGCGCTACGAGTCGAGAGGGTCGACGTCGACGTCATAGTCCACGCCGAGGGGAAGGAAGGAGTCGGCGATCTCCTTCACGAGCCTCTTCACGGGCTCCGGATCGAAGAAGGAAAGGAGGAGGCTCTTCCTTTCGCGCCCGCGCTCCTGGTAGTAGGGGTCGATCGGCCCCAGGGCCCGGAAGCGCGGGAATCCTTCCTTGAGGAGGCGCTCCTTGGTCCGCTCCGCCGCCAGGAGGGCCTTCCCCTCCCCTTCGGAAAGGTAGGTCAGAAGAAGGAGGTAGCGGTAGGGCGGCTCCCCCGCCTCCTTCCTCCTTCGCATCTCCGCCTCGTAGAAACCCTCGTAGTCCTGGAGGGCCCCGAAGCGGATCGCCGAGGAGGAGGGGTTGAAGGTCTGGACGAAGGCGGTGCCGGGGGCAAGGGCGCGCCCCGCCCTCCCGATCGTCTGGCAGACGAGGTTGAACACGCGCTCCGCGCTCCGGTAGCCCGGCACCTGGAGGCCGATGTCGGCGTCCACGAGCGCGCTCAGCTGGACCTCGGGGAAGTCATGCCCCTTGGCGATCATCTGGGTGCCGACGAGGATGTCGAGGCGGTGCTCCCGGAAGTCCTTGAGCACCTTCTCCATCCGCTCACGGGAGATGGTGACGTCGCTATCGAGCCTGCCCGTCCTGGCCTCCGGGAAGAGGCGGCGGCACTCCTCCTCGAGTCGCTCGGTCCCGTAGCCGACCCGGCGGAAGCCCTTCCGCCCGCATTCCGGGCAGGAATCGGGGTAAAGCTCGACGTGCCCGCAGTGGTGGCACTTCAGGAGGTCGTCCTCCCGATGGTAGGCGAGGGAACTCCCGCACTGGGGGCAGGAGAAGAAATAGCCGCAGAAGGGGCACTCCACCCCGACCCAGTAGCCGCGCCGGTTCAGGAGGAGGAGCGTCTGCTTCCCTTCCGAAAGCGCCTTCCTCATTGCCTCCTCCAGGGGCGGGGATATCTTCCTATTCCCCCCTTTCCCCGAGGCGAAGCCGGGCGTCCTCATGTCGATGATGCGGGCCGTGGGGAGGGGGAGCCCCCCGACGCGCTCGGAAAGGAGGGTGAGCCCGTAGACGCCCCGGAGGGCCCTTGTCTTCGTCTCGAGGCTCGGGGTCGCGGTGCCGAGGACCACCTTCGCCCCCTCCATCTCCCCCCGCCAGATGGCGACCTCCCGCGCGTGGTAATGGGGCGCGCCTTCCTGCTTGTAGCTTTCCACATGCTCCTCGTCCAGGACGATGAGCCCGATGGAGGGAAGGGGGGCGAAGACGGCGCTCCTCGCGCCGATGACGATCGGGGCCTCGCCCCTTTTGATCCTCCGATAGGCGTCGTAGCGCTCCCCGGCGGAAAGCCCGCTATGGAGGACGGCGACCTTGTCCCCGAACCGGCGCTCGAAGTACTCCACCATCCGAGGGGTGAGGTTGATCTCGGGGACGAGCATGAGGACGTTCTTTCCCTGTGCGAGATAGTGCTCGGAAAGATGGAGGTAGATCTCCGTCTTGCCGGAGCCGGTCACGCCCTGGAGGAGATGCACCCCCTTAGGGGAGGAAAGAATTTCCTCATAGGCCTTTCTCTGGGCGGGAAGGAACTCCTTCCCCTCCTCCTTCTCCCCGCGGAAGGGCTTCCGCCGGAGAACCTCGACGGAGACGATGCGCGCGCGTCCCTTCCGGACGAGGGCCTCGGCGATGCTCGGGGAGCAGGACTTCCTCGGCACGCTTCCGTGCGAAAGAAGGCGCAGGAGCTCGATCTGCTTCGGGGTGAGACCCTCTTCGGAGGGATCGAGGAGCTCGAGCCGCTTC
>CALVOS010000037.1 GCA_944350325.1 uncultured Bacilli bacterium
GCGGTTCGTGTCGCGGATGACGCCGTTCTTCTGCGGGACGTTGAAGTCCACGCGGACGTAGACGTTCTTGCCGCGGATGTCGTTGAGGTCCTTGACTGTGATCATGTCCTTAAACCTTCTCCTTTGCGGGCATGAGTATAGCACCCCCTAGGAAAGGGAAGATACGCGCGCGAGGCGTTACCGACTTTGGGGATTCTAGAGAAGGAAGGACTCGCTCAGGAAGCGGGGCTCGCCCTCGAGGAGGGGGAGGGAAAGGTCCTCCTCGCCGAGCGAAGGAGCCGGGAAGGGCTCCGCGGGATTCGCCTCCCAGCGCTCGAGAAGGAGGACGTCCTCCTCCCCGTGGGAGCCATAGAGGAGGCGCGAGGAAAGGATCCTTCCCTCACCCGTGAAGGCAAGGGAGTAGGAAAGGGCGTAGGGGACGATCCCTCCGACGAGGGCGGTCTCCTCATGGAAGCGCACGTGGATCGCGGGAAGCCCGTCCTCCTCCCAGGGGGCGAGCTCTCCCAGGGCCTCCATGTCGGAAAGGAGCGACTCCTCGGAGAAGGCGACCCGTGTCCGAATCCCCTCCGTGCTCTTCCGGTAGGAATGGGAGAGGGGGTCCCCTCCTTCGAGGGGCAGATCGTTTTCCACGGATACGTAGGCGATCCCCCCGAGGTAGCGTTCCTCGATCCGGGAGGAGAGGGAGGACCCCTCCTCCTCAAGGGTGTGGAGGATGGTCCCCGTCCCGCGCTCCTCCTCGCCGAGGACCCCGGCCCATTCGACCTGGGTCTCCTCGCGGAGTAGCGGCTCCGGGTCCTCGCTTCCCGAGGAGGGGATGAGCCTTAGCTCGATCCTCTCCCCCTCGTAAGTGAAGCCGTCCCCTTCCCCGTAGTGACGGAGCGCCTCCCGGAGCGTCCTTCTCCTGTCCTCGAGGGTCGGCCCCGAGGAAGAGCCCTCCCCCGTCCCGCAGGAGAGCAGGAGGAAGGGGAGGAAAAGGATGGCGAGCGTCGCTTTCATAGGACCATCTTACCCAATTCCTCGGGATTCGTAACCTCCCCCGGGCATCAGGAAAAGGGAGGAGACGCCCGCCTCCTCCCTCGTCCTTATCTCGCCGGATAGTCCCGGAAGTCGTCGGGATCGACTTCCCCGACCGAGGATTCCGCGACCGGCGTCATGCTCATCCTCATCTCGCTCTTCGCCTCCACGGACATCTCCATTTCCCCGACGAGGGGGACGGCGAGGAGAAGGCTCGCCTCCAGCTCGAACGCGAGGACATGCTCGAGCGTGCCGTCGGTCCTGAAGGACGCCCTGGACTCGAAGCGCGTCCACTCCGGCTCCCTCGTGAACTCGGCGGACAGCCCGATCGAGGCGAGGTCGTTCACGATCTCGTCGAAGAGGGAGGAGAGGTCCGCGGGCTCCTCGGCGCGGACGACATAGGTCTCCTCCTTCTCCGCGAGCTCGTAGGCGACGTCCTCGTAGGAGCGGGCGGAGGACTCGACGAGGCCAAGGAGGGAGCCGGCGTCGTACTGAAGGCTCAAGAAGTCCTCGTACGCCTGCTCCTTGCTCCCCTTGGAGGACTCGCTCTCGGAGCTCGCGCCCGAGAGGGCTTGGTACTCCTCCTTCTGGTAGGTCGTGCCCTCGAGATGGTGGATCTCGGCCTCGGTGGCCTTCTCCGTCCTGGTCGCGGCGGGCGCCCCGTCCTCGAGGGGCTCCGTTTCCGTGAGGGAGGCCAGGCGC
The DNA here is from genome assembly GCA_944350325.1 of uncultured Bacilli bacterium. GTDB lineage: Bacteria > Bacillota_I > Bacilli_A > RFN20 > CAG-826 > UBA4951. The sequence goes on from CALVOS010000037.1 coordinate 1,717, forward strand.
GCCACCCCGGAGCCGCGGGAGAGGACGCCCTCCTTCCCGGGGGCGACCCCGACGACCTTCAGCTCCTTCTTGTCGAGCTCGTGCGTGCGGCTCATCTTGAGCGCCTGCCCCTCCCCGAGGGAAGGCATGTCCATCCAGGTCTCGTAGAGGTAGCTATATTCGTGCCGGAAGGCCGCGCCCGGCTCGAAGTACGTGCCGAAGCATTCCTCGAGGGCGAGGGAAAGCTCCTCGCGGCCCACTTCCTTGTCCCCGTGCGTCGGGAGCCCGCCGAGTAGGTCGCAGGAGGGGAGGGCGAGGAGGGCGAGAGCGAAGAGCGGGGTCAGGGATTTCCTCATGGCGTTCCATTCCTTTCCCGGAGCAAGGAAAGGGGAGCCCATGCGGGGCTCCCCATCTCCTTCTCGCGCTTACTTGTCGAGCAGGTCGCCGTAGATCTTGGCGAGGCGGATGTACTGGCAGGTGAAGCTGTACTCGTTGTCGTACCAGCTGACCACCTTCAGGTGGTGGTTCCCGCAGGCGTCCGTGTAGCTGACGGTCTGGGTGCTGTCGAAGATCGAGCCGTGGGTCTCCCCGACGATGTCGCTGGAGACGATCTGGTCGTCGGTGTAGCCGAGGACGTCCTTGAGGTAGGTCTCGCTCGCCTTCTTCATGGCGGCGTTCACCTCCTCGGCGCTCACCTCGTCCTTCATGACGAGGGAGAGGTCGACGAGGGAGCCGTCGGGAACGGGCACGCGGACGGCTCCGCCCATCATCTTCCCCTTGAGCTCGGGGATGACGAGGAAGATGGCCTTCGCGGCGCCGGTGGTGGTCGGGACGATGTTCGCGGCGGCGGCGCGCCCGCGGCGGAGGTTCCCCTTCGCGAGGTCGAGGATCGTCTGGTCGTTGGTGTAGGCGTGGACGGTGGTCATGAAGCCGCCCTCGACGGTCCAGTTCTTGCAGAGGACCTCCATCACCGGGGCGAGGCAGTTGGTGGTGCAGGAGCCGCCGGAGATGATCTTCTGGTCGGCGGTCAGCTTGTCGCTGTTCACGCCGGCGACGTAGGTCGGGATGTCCTTGTCGCTCGAGGGAGCGCTGATGATGACGCCCTTGGCCCCGTTGGCAAGATGCACCTCGCCGTCGGCCTTGCTCTTGAGCCGCCCGGTGCACTCGAGGACGATGTCGACCCCGTGCTCGCCCCACTTGAGGTCATGGGGATCCTTCTTCCCGAGGACGGGGATCCTCTTCCCCTTGAAGATGAGGTCGTTCACGCCCTTCTCGGCGTCGACCTCCGCGGAGATCTCGTCCTTGTGCCAGCTCCCCTGGGTGCTGTCGTACTTCAGGAGGTAGGCGAGGGTCTTCGCGTCCACCAGGTCGTTGATGGCCACGACCTCGAATCCGCCGACCTCGTAGGCGCGACGGAAAGCCAGGCGCCCGATGCGCCCGAAGCCGTTGATAGCGAGTTTGATCGACATTCGATGATGTCCTCCTTTAATCGCAAGGTGGATTGTAGCGCCCCGAGGGCTCGCGCGAAAGAGGGAGGGAGGAAAGGGCTTCCATCAATCCCGTTTTACCGGTTCCGGCGCCTCCGGAAGGGGGAGGAGGGCGGAAGGGGCGACCCCGAGGATCCGCGCGAGGCGGAGGAGGGTGAGGGCGGTCGGGTTCCTCTTCCCGAGCTCGAGCTCGGAGACGTAGTTCTTCGAAAGCCCGGCGAGGTAGGAGAGCTCCATCTGCGGGAGGCCCTGGAGCTCGCGGAGGAAGCGCACCCGCGCCCCGACGAGGGCGAGGTATTCCTTCCTAGCGTCCATCGCCCCATTCCTCCTCGAACTTGCGGAAGAGATGGTTGACGTTGCTGCGGCTGACCCTGCTCCCCAGCTCCTCGCTCAGGAGCTCGCTGAGCTCCGTGAGGGAGGCCTCGGGATGGAGGAGGCGGAGGCGGAGGAGGGCCTCGAGCTTGGGGTTATGGAGGGAGGAAAGGCCCCGCTCCTTCTCGAAGAGGAGGATCCTTTCCTTCTGGCGCTCCCCGGAGCGCATGCTCTTCCTGAGGTTCGCCCCGTCGAGGTTCACGACCCTGTTGTCGTAGTTAGCGAACTCGCGGTCCACGCGGAAGTTCTCGAAGCGAAGGCAGCAGTTCCTCGCGCCGACGAGGATGAGGAAGTTGCTCACCT
>CALVOS010000038.1 GCA_944350325.1 uncultured Bacilli bacterium
GTTGAGGACTGACCCGAATTAGCACTGCCCCCAAACCTAAATTTTGGGTTTTAAGCACCATTTTTCGGCCTCGCGAGGGCCTAGGGCCACTAGAACTATACAGGAAACGGGATGGATCGGCTTACGAAGTAAGGCGGAACATCCCGTTTACGGTCAATAAATCTCGCAGAGGTCCTTATCGATCAGGAAACGCTTCACGCCCGGGTGCTTGCCATCGCTATGGTCGATATCCACCAAGGCAATTCCGGTGTAGCCGAGCTCTTGGGAAAGGACAGCAATCTCCTCTTCTTCAAGATAAGCGAACAGGTCGTAGGTGATGAGAAGTTTCAGATCCATCGCCTCCCTCCAGGCTCGGAAGTAAGAGACAAAGCTCGTCAGGAACGAGGACTCGTCGTAGTCGAACTTAAAGTCGAAATGGCCAAGTAGCTGGGTCAGGCTTATCTGATCGTTGAAGGAGACCTGTCCTTCGAAGTCGGAGGCGAAATCTTCGAGGAGTTCCGCGATCGCCTGGTTTATGCGGTCGAACTTCTCCCTTCGTTCTGGGGTGAGGGCGGTCCTGTCGATCTTCTTGTAGATCGCGGTGAGGATCTTCTTGGAGTTAGGGTCGAGGTTGAGAAGGTCGCGGGTAACGACCACGTGCTTCTTTGCCTGGCGTTCTCCTCCATCTTGGAAAAGAAAAACGCTGCTTTCGTCCAACGTATCCAAGGCGGTGGATAAGTCCCTAAAAAGTTTCTTGTTCTCCACCACGAGGGAGACGATGTCCCCAGGCTCGAGGTCGATGGGGAAGGAGAACATGCCTGTCCTTAGTCGAATCATATGGTCACCACCCTTTCGTCCGTCGTCAGGACGTCGCTTTCTGGCGCCCCGAGGAGATAGTCGATACCTGCGAACTGCTTCTCCGTCACCTTGAGGATGGCCACCATCCCATCCTTAGGAAGAATCTCCCGGACCTGCTTGACGGAACTCTGCGCGGCCCTGTCGTCCATGTTGAGCTTGATATAGACCGAGTACTGCAGGCGATAGAAGCCTTGCTTTTTAAGTCCCTTAACGAAGCGCGCATAGGCCTTCCTCTCGGAATCAGAGGTGACAGGGAGGTCGAAGAACAGGATGAGCCGCATGCACCTAAGGGAGTTCATAGCGGATGAACTTCGCGCCCTCCGGGTTGTTTTCCTTCAAGGCCAGCAGGCATCCCTGGACGTAGGTATGGATCGCGTTCTCGAAGAACATCTCCGATCCATCGAAGTACACCTTGTCCGCGAGCATATGGATGAGGGAGTCCTTGAAGTTCTCCTTCGTGGCCTTGCCCGCGAGGACGTAGGAGTCTACGTATGGCCTAAGTGGCTCGATGAAGTCGCAGGAAAGGTTGAAGGGGTTGGACACTCCGATGTGATGGATGCCGAGCTCAGTAAGGTAGCCAAAGGATTTGATTTCCCTGGAGATGGAGGAAAGGAGGACGCTATAGCCGTAGTTCAGGAAGATGTTCGTCTCGGCCTCCTTGGCGGACCGCTGGAAGTTTGATCCAAAGCAAGATGAGAAATACACCCTTGCTGCATGCCCTTCCTGGTTCTCCTTGTCGCCCGGAAGGGTGATTTCTGCTAGATGCCGGAGAGACGGCGCCCCTTCCTTCCCATACTTCTCCAGGTTATCCGCTTGGCGGTTGATCTTCTCTTGGATGATTCGCTGCCAGAGAAGGCCCTTCGTACCAGGAAGCCACCCCATCTGCTGCTTGAGCTTGGAGTAGGAGTCATAGGACCCTTGGTACGGCAGAAGCTGTCCCTGGGGGTTCGACTTAGGGTCGCAGAAGATGATGGAAACCTTCGCCTCCATGAGGCGGGAGAGAAGGGCGGCGGTCATCGAGACCCCGACGTTCTGGATGATGAGTGTCGAAATCTCGTCGACGTTGACGCGGGTCTCGTTCTCGCCCCGGCACACCATGTAGTTCATCGAGTATTCCAATTTGCATCGGTTACGGATGACTACAGTGCGCCAGGACATAGTTCACTACTCGGCGGGAGCCTCCCAGACGACCTTTTCGAAGAAGCCTGTGACGGATTGGTTAATGACCCTAAACCCCGCAGGTGGCAAATTGGAAATAATTTTTACCCCGCTCATCTTCATGCCTAAAGCGTCAAGCTGAACTCGGTCTTGATGTCTCGGGGCGATGACATCCAGGATGCCCCTCATTGCAATACATGCGTCCACGATGTCCAGTTGTTGGAAGCGCTCTTTCTTTTCATCAAGAGATGCCCCAAATTTCACATAGGCGGAAACAAACCCGTAAATTCCGGAGTTGAGCTTCTCGACGATTGAAAGATAAAGGGCAACCAAGTCTTCCTTCTTCAATACGCACGCCTTGCTGGAAGTATTTTTTGGGACAGCGATTTTTATAACCTCAGAATCCCAGTAAGCAAACCTTGCAGGATTGTCCAATCCTTTTCGGAGAGATTTTGAATCGGAAGCTTCACTGCCCTTTTCGCCGGCCTCCTTGAGAATTCTCCCTAGGGATCGGATAGTCCTGTACTGTTCCTTCGAATAGTGAGGTTGAACGATGGCTTGGGCAAGGTAGGAGCTCCCACCAGAATTGCAGCCCGTAATTTGGATTCTGGCTTTTCCTTTTTCGAGAATATTCCGGAACCGGATGATTGGACAAACGACACGAACAAACGAAGGACCCAAATATCCTCTGCAGACTTCTTCGACCTCCTTCAGCGTACCATGAGGAACATCAATTGTTTTTACAGGGACGATACAGGGCCTGCTCTCCTTTCCTTGCCTCTCTAAAGCTACGGTGAAGAAACCAATCTTCAATTTGTTGTACCCGCCATACTTATCTGGATCCATGCCTTCCTTGATCGGGAACAGGTTCTCCCCCGTCTTCCTGGCGGCCTCATGAAGCCCGATTTCCTTGAACAAGGAGCGGTCGACGTAGGTTCGGATGCTACAAAGGACCGTTCCCTGCCTCCCATAGATGTTCTTCTCCACATCGGCAAGGGTCTTCCCATAGTCCCAAACCACGTTTTGGTCCCAGTCAGTAATCGGCTCCTTATGTCTCCCTACCTTCGGCGGATAGTCCATGAAGATCTTTTGGAAGACGGTTGTCTTCTGCTTCTGAGAATCCGTGTCTTGGGTGGCGGAAGGGGCCTGCATTTCCTTGAGTGCCTCCTGCGCCTTCTTTCGGCGAATCATTGTCGCTTCAGGGTAGTAGGCCCACATGGTACGCCCGACGATAATGTTGAGATACGCGTCGTGCGCGTGGTGGAGGTCGTTCGCGTCACGGCACTTCAGGATGTCGAACTCCTGTCGGAAGGTGCTGACGAGATCGGCCTTCGAGTAACGGACGACAGGCACGCTTCCATCGGCACGGCGAAGGAACGTCTTGATGAGGTCAATGGTCGCGATGACCGCCTGGTTCGTCGTGGTGAGCTGGCGGTTCGTGAACTCCATGAGTTCGTCCTCAGTCAGCTCCTTCCTGCGTGTAAGGTTCTTGTGTTTCTTATCCCCGATGAGGCGCAGCAGATGGAGATAATCGTGGAACGCACGCGCCCCAGGGGCAAGGACCTCCTGAGGGATCGGGAACCTCGCCGCCTTCTTCTGGTTGTATTCGTGAAGAACGAGGACGCGGTTCTCGATACTGTCGTCCTTGACGAGGGACTGCGGGATGATGTGGTCGATCTCGCAGTAACTATCCTCCGTCATGAGGCGGTGAACATCGATTGGCTTCAGAGAATAGGCGCAACGACCAAGCTGCATGAAGTAGAGATACAGCTTGTCGCTCCGGTAGCGGGCCTGGTCCTTTTCGTCCCGGAGATCCTTGAGGCGCTCCTTGAGGTCTTCCTTGTAGACGGAATCCTCTCCCGCGGAGAGTTTCTCCGCTTCCTTGAGGAAATTCTCGACAACCTCAAAGCGGGACTTCGCCTTCTGCCCCTTCTTCCCGGAGTCCGTGACCCTGGTGCACTCGACGTAGAATTCGTCGATCGGGGCATGGAGGATCTTGTCCTGGACTTCCTGGATGATTCTCCAGGCCTGGATGAGGGGACGCTTCATCAAAGGAGATACGTATAGCTCCTCGATGTAGTCCATCACCCATTGCTCCGGATCGCTGGATGCGCTCCCCAGCTTCTCCGCGCGGATCCTGTCGAGTTGTTCCTCGAAGCCGTACTTCTCGTTATGGAGGACCGCCATCATCGTCTGCCCGGACCTCTCCATGATCTCGAGGAGGGTGTGGCCCTCGGTGACCTCGCCCGTATCCTTGTCAGCGACCAAGGAACGCAGGTTGAGGAATTGCTCGGAAAGGCGCCCGAACTTCGCATACGAGAGGGAAGCGATCTTGTTCAGCCTCTCCTCGCTGATGTCAGGGAAGATTTTCCCGATGCGGCTCTTGCGAGTCTTCTTGTCCTCGAAAAGCGTGATGGCAAGGATCGCCTTCTCAACATCTTCCTGCCTGCCTTGCGCGATAAGGTCGGCGAAGTCGACCCACGGCCTCATCGAAGGAATGAGCTTGTCCTCGAGTTCCTTGCCGCTCGAATAGGCGATGTCCGCCTTCGGGTCCAGCTCGCTTTTGATGAATTCACCAAGGCCTTTCTTAGTCGGACGCACCTGCTTCTTGAAGTAGCCTTCGATGATTTCCTTTCTCCCGATTTCCCCGGTCGTCCCGGGATCGGCGGTCCAAGGAATCGGCTTTCCATTGATCTGAATCCCAGCCAGCCAGTTGAGGGTGTCGTAATAGGTGTAGAGCAAGGACCAGCGAGGGAGGCAGTCCGCGCCCTCCACGTAGGTGCAGCGGTTCGTCATCCTCTTGATGAACCGCTCGGCGCTTTCCTCATAATCCACCTGGTCTTCCATCGACCACGGGTAGATCGGCTTCCATTTCTGGGAATCGTCCATCGCGGCCCAGACGTTCTCGCCATGGTGCGGGTGGAACGGGTTGAGAGGCCCGACGAAATAAGGAATCCTCCAGGTAAGGATGGACTCCAGCTTATTGATTTTCTCTCCGTTCTTGCGGACGTAGACGCCATCGCCCTCGGCAAGGAAAGGGAAGAGGCCTTTCTGGCGTTCGATCACCTTCTTCAGCTCAGCAAGATGGAGCTGATAGGGGAAGACCCCGTTCAAAGAAGAGTTCTGCTTGGGAAGGAACCCTTCCTCCTCCAACTTCGAGTAGAAATGCTCAGTGACCTCGGGATCACCCTCGTACGTGACGCCCTTCCCGTTTTCGTCCTTATAAGTGAAGACTTTATTCTTGAGGAAAAGGATGAACTTTTCATACGTGCAGTGATTCCCCGACTTCCCGCGGGAAGCGCCGATATAACGGGCATAGTTGTCCTCCTTCCCCAGATCGTTGAACACCGCGTCGTACTTCTCCGGGCAATGTTCCTTTACCCACCCCTTGAGCCACTTGAGGTCCTTCTTGTGCTGCTCGTAGCGGGTGACCATGGCCTCGCTCAGCGTCTTCGCGCTCTCCAGAAGCCGCTGCATGGAAATGTAGTCGGCGATACGCTTTGCGGCGACAACGGTCCGATACCCAGGGGAATCGTCTCCCGCGACCGCGGCGAGCGCAGGCAGCTGCGCCTCCTCGAAGTTATCCTTGTCCAGCTCGATCGCCGCCGTGGGGTCCTCAAGTTCCAACTCATCCTCGTAGGAGAAGATGTCTTTGAAATTCGTCTTCTTGGATGCCAATAACGAGCAAACCGTCTTCTTCAGATAGTTGCTGGATCCCACATCGAAAAGCTCAACAAGGGCTTTGGCCAAATTGTTCTTGCCCCTCGTGTTTTCGATAACGCCCTTGAATCTACGGAAGGCCTCGTCACCCTCCTTCATGCGAAAAACGTTCTTCTCGTCTTTCACCCCATCGTTGAAAGCGTCGTCAACCGCGTCCGCCAGCATCGAGAACGATTCCAGGACCTCGGCCGCCCCTCTCGGATCCAATCCCTCATGAAGGAAGTTCCCGCGAAACTTGATCATGTGATGAATGCCAAGGTACACGAGACGGATGTCGGGTTCCTCTTCCTCCATCAGGTGTTTCCTCAGATGGTGGATGGTCGGATATAGCTTGTGGAACTTCGCGTCCGTCATGTCCGGAAGGCCAGGGACCTTAACTCCGGCGAACAAAGCATCATGCCTCGCCCTTTCCTTCTCTCCGGCAAGAGCCTCGGCCTTGTCCTCTTCCCAAAGGAAGGAGTTGTTGAGCCTTGTGAAGAAGAGAGGATCGACCTTGTTCATTTCCTTGGCGAAAAGCATCTGGAGGAGGTCGATCCTCCTCCTTCGCCGGGCAAGACGCCTTCTCGCGACGCGATGGGCCCTTCTATCAGACTTCGGCGAGGCCTGGTCGAACAGGCGCACGCCCCAGAGGTACTTGCCGCTCTTCTTGACGATCGCCCCGGTCTCGTCCGTCACGCACCAGCCGACGGAGTCCGTTCCGATGTCGAGACCCATCAAATATTTCTTCGCCATGGCTCTTGCTCCTCCGAATTTATGCTATATTTCACGCGCTGACCCGAATCAGCACTGCGAGTCCAAATAAGGTAGTTCCTCCGGAACGACCGACTCCTCAGTCCGAATGCGGACAAACGGAAGCGCCCCTGATCAGGGCGCTTTTGTTGTTCCGGGTCCTTTGCTCCATGAATGGATTATATCCGAGAAGCAAAATGACGAAGTCCTAAGATCTTAATGCGCTCCACCCCTTACCCGAAGAGATCCATGTCCGGCTTCAGATACGGCAGGCAGTAATGGGGCATATAGATGGTCTCCCCGTCCTGGGAAACCGAGAGAGGCGCGCTCGTCAGCTTGATCGCGCGGATCGAGTCGTCCCCATACGCCTCCTTATTGGCAAGAACCGTGGAAAGCGACTTGCTCCTTCCTCCCCGAGCTTTGACCTCAAGAAGGACGGCGTGATTCCCCAAGGCGATCACGAAGTCGATCTCCAGGCCGCTGTTCCTCTTGTAGTACCGGAGCGGGAATCCGTTTGCGACGAGCGCGGTCGCGACGGCGTTCTCATATAGGGGCCCCTTGTATATCCCGCCCTTATCGACCAGGACGTCCTGGTGAAGGCCGTGCTCGAACTGAGAAAGCAGAAGTCCTGTGTCGGCAAGATAAACTTTGAACGTCTCCTCGTCCTCATAGTCGAACAAAGGCAAGGCAATCCTTTTGAGCAGGTGGCAGCGATAGACCAGGCGATATCCCTCGAGCCAGACCATCGCATCCTCATAAGACCTTCTTCTCGCCCCGTCCTCAATCCTGGAATAGGCAAAGGCCCCCTTTTCCTCGGCAATCTGGTGCGTGACCGAGTCCATGATCCTCAAAGTTTTCGCCAAGAGGGTCCTGTCGGTTCCGGGGGTCCCGTCCCGTCCGATGTGTCGGCCGAAATCGTCCTTATAGGCCCGCATCAGGGACAGGCATGCCTCCCGGGAGGGCGAGAGGCCCCCGTCGAGATACCCCAGGACGGAATCCGGCATTCCGCCAACGGCGATATAGGCGCGGTAGAGTTCCTCGGCCTTCTGGTGAAAGGCCTCAGGCAAGGCCTTCCGCGAGAACAAGGACTTCCGGATTTCATCGCTCAGCCTCTCGTACCCCAGGGCCCAGAGGAACTCCTCGAAATCGAGCGGGAGCATATCGATGTAGCGCTCGCTGCCGACAGGAACGGAAATCCCTGGCTCCTGGTTATAGCCGGCAAGGCCCAGATAGGAACCGGTTGCAATGACGGGGAACTTACCCTCCTCCTTGAAATAGCGAAAGGAGGCCCTCGCCCGGGAGCAATCCTGAACTTCGTCGAAGATGAGGATGCTCTTGCCGGGAAGAATCCTTAGCTCAGGAAAGATGCCGGCGAGGCGGGAAACGATGACGTCCGGCTCAAGGGTGCCGTCGAACAAGGAATGCAGGGAAAGATTCCTACGGAAATCAAGAAAGGCGATCCGATCGGAAGGATAGTTAGATTGAACGAACATCTTGGCAAGGGTCGTCTTCCCCGTCTGGCGAAGCCCTCGGAGAAGAATCGGGATCCTCCTCCCGCTTTCCTTCCAAGCCTGCAGCCTGCCCTCAGCCTTTCTCCGGAACATAAGGAAATTATAGGGTTATGAAGACGTATGGCAATCTATTCAGTCTATTTTCTGTCACTTTGACAAATTATTCGGTTTATTTTTTGTCATCTTGCCAACTGATTCAGTGAACTTTCTGTCATCCTTCACGGGACAACGACTCCCGGATCAAGTCTAGGAAGGCATACACCTCCGAATCGAGCGGTTCGATCTCCCCTTCCGGGTAATAGACGAGCGGCACCGGGATCCTAGACAGATCGTTCTCGGACAATAGATACGCGGACGCATCCTTCCCGAAGAGATGCTCCCCGACGAAGAAGGCGTTCAGGAACCACGAGGAGACCGAATCTCCCGCCAAGAAGGCGGAGCTGTAGGAACTAAGGCAGTAGCGGACGCTCCTTGGCCAGCCCTCCCTCTCGACAATCCTCCTCATGTCGCCCACGATCCTCACGGAGTCGCAGTTCCGCCGCCAGACGATCTCGAGCAGGGAGAGCAGGTCCTGGTTCCTCTCCCCCAGAAAGAGTCCTTCCCGGACGAGGCTCTCCTCCCTCAGCGATCGGAGATGGGTCGCCACCGCCTTCTCGAGGGCCCCGGAGGAGAACTCCTCCCGGGAAAGGAGAAGGTCGACCTCTTTACCGAGAGAAAGGACCTCCTCCGGGGCGGAGAAGGAGTAGCGGCCGAAGAAGGCGTTATCGTCCGCCCCCATCGCCCTCAAGGCCTTTCTAGGAATCCGTTCCATAAGAAGATTCTAGCCCCTCCTGTCTTTCAAGCGCTTCCCTTGAGGCTTGCCCCCCGGAAACCTAGACTAAGGGCAGCAAGAAGGAGCAATGCCATGAAAGTCTACAAGTGCGCCCACTGCGGGAACGTCCTCCTCGTCCTCCACGATGGAGGAGTCACCCCCCTCTGCTGCGGGGAGAAGATGAAGGAGCTCGTCCCCGGCTCCACCGACGCCGCGCTCGAGAAGCACGTCCCCGTCGTCGAGAGGGTCTGCGAGCACCGCATCCACGTGAAGGTCGGCTCGGTCCTCCACCCCATGACCGAGGAGCACCTCATCGAGTGGATCGCCGTCGAAAGCGAGGGCGAGGTCCAGATTCATCACCTCAAGGCGGGCGATTCCCCCGAGGCGGAGTTCCGCCACGTCGCCCACGGGACCGTCTACGCCTACTGCAACCTCCACGGGCTCTGGAAGGCGGAGTTCTAGGAAAGACTGTTTCCTAGGGAGCGGGATTCCGCTCCCTTTTCTAATGCCCGATGAGGCCGTGGTAGATGTCGACGATCTCCTCGAGCACCGCCCTTTCGGAGAAATCCGGGGGGAAGACGAGGTTGATCTCGCGCGAGATGTCGAGGTTCTCGATCGGACGGAGGGCGAGGCTCCGGGAATCCAGCTCCCCGTAGCAGGCGCTCCGGGGGAGGACGGAGATGCCCCGTCCCCTGGCGACCAGCTCCTTGATGGTCGCGATGTTGTCGAGCTCGAGGAGGACGTCGAACTCCTCGAGGGAGTAGCCCGAGGCCTCGAGGCTCGCCTCAAGGAGGGTCCGCGTCTCGCTGGAGCGGGAGCGAAGGATTAGGGGCGAGGAGGAGAGGTCCCCCACCTGGAGCACCTTCTTTGTCGCGAGGGGCGAATCCTTCGCAAGGACGGCGAGGAACCGGTCCGTGTCGAGGAGGACGGAGGAGTACTTCCTCCCCGGGGCTTTGCCGTCGATGATCGCGAAATCCAGCTCGTAGGAGGAGAGCCTCTCATAAAGCTTCTTTATGGAGTCCCCTTTTATCTTTATGCGGACCCCGCGGTGGCGAGAGGCGTAGACGCCGAGGGACTCCGCGATGAGGTTGCTCTCCGCGGTGTGGGTCACCCCGACCGTGTAGGTCCTCTTCCCCGTGTCCTGGTCCCGGAGCCGGGCCTCCATGTCCTTATATAGGGAGAGGATCCTCCGGGCGTACTTGAGGACGAGCTCGCCCTCGCTCGTGAGCGAAAATCCCGATCCCTCCTTGCGGACGAGCCTCGCCCCGCACTCCTTCTCCAAGGACTTCACGTGCTGGCTCACCGCCGGCTGGGTGAGGCTTAGCTCGGAAGCGGCCTTCGTGTAGCTTCCTAGCTCGGCGATCTTCACCAAGGTGACAAGCTTAGGGTCAACCATAGGGCCTCCTATAAGTCGGACTTATCGTCCCATTCGATACTATTTGCGTATCTTATTTCTTCCGCGCCTATCATAGCGACGCTTCCGGAAAAGGAAAGCCGCAAAAGGAGAAGGAAAGGAGGAGGTATTTTCCTTATGGGTCTCGAGCTTTATCTCTATTACGACGGGCTGGGTGCGGCGAGCCCCTTGATCGCCCTTTCGATCATGTTCCTCGCCGGCTTCCTCATGAGCCGCCTCACCAAGGCGCTCTCGCTCCCCAACGTCACCGGCTACATCCTGGCAGGCGTCCTCATCGGGCCCTCGCTCCTCGGTCTCATCTCCCCGGAGATGATCGACGGAATGTCCTTCCTGAGCGACCTCGCCCTCGCCTTCATCGCCTTCGGGGTCGGGAAGTTTTTCCGCAAGGACTCCCTTAAGGAAGGAGGGAAAGGGGTGATCGCCGTCACCCTCCTGGAGTCCCTTCTCGCGGGGGCGCTCGTCTTCCTCGCCGTCCTCCTCCTCTTCCCCGGGCTCGGCTGGCAGTTCGCCCTGCTCCTCGGCGCGGTGGCGACCGCCACGGCCCCGGCCTCGACCCTCATGACCATCGCCCAGTACAAGGCGAAGGGACGCTTCGTGAACCTCCTCCTTCAGGTGGTGGCCCTCGACGACGTCGTCTGCCTCCTCGCCTTCACCTTCGCCTCTGCGCTCGTCGAGGCCCAGGGGCAAGGGGCGCTTTCCGCCGAACAGATCCTCTACCCCCTCCTCTATAACCTCCTCATCCTCGTCGCCGGCTTCCTTTCCGGCTTCCTCCTCCACATGCTCGTCAAGGGCCGCTCGCCGAACTCTCGCCTCGTGATTGCAGTCGCCCTCATCGCCTTCCTCGCGGGGACGGCAATCCTCCTCGACGTCTCGCCCCTGCTCGCCGCGATGGCCTTCGGGGCCTCCTACCGGAACGTCTCCCAGGACGAGAAGCTCTTCAAGTACATCGACCACTTCGACCCGCCCGTCATGCTCCTCTTCTTCGTGCTTTCCGGGATGAGCATGGACTTCAGCGCCTTCCTCACCGTCGGCGCGGTCGGAGTCACCTACTTCCTCGTCCGCCTCCTCGGGAAGTACATGGGGGCATGGGCGGGAGCCGCCCTATCGAGGGAAGAGAAGCCCGTTCGGAATTACCTGGGCCTGGCCCTCGCTCCGCAGGCAGGAGTGGCGATCGGCCTTGCCTTCCTCGGGGAACGGCTCCTCCCCGCGGAGCAGGGGTCCCTCTTCCTTTCCATCATCCTTTGCTCCTCGATCCTTTATGAGCTCTCGGGACCCGCCCTCGCGAAGCTCGCCCTCATCAAGAGCGGGGCCATCCCCCGGGAGATGCTCGGGGAAAGAAGGAAGCCCATCTTCCATCGGCTCAGGAGGAGCGAAAGATGACCGCCCGGGACTGGGTCGCCCATGGACCTTTTTGCTTCGACTGGAGAGCGAGGAGGAGGCTCCGCCAGAAGGCGAGGGAGGAGGAAGGGGCGCGGTTCCTGCTTCTTGCGAACGAAAAACAAAGGCAGAACTGATCGGTTTCTCTGCTTGGTTTAATCCTGTTGCCCTTATCTTCTATATTTGTTTAAGTGTATTTGCCCTTAGTCAATTGCCTTTACCCTTAATTTGTGGTTTTATATAAGGGTATCAAAGGAAGAGACATCATGAGAGACTTCAACTACTTCAACCTAAGCAATCTAACATGGGATACGGAGATTCTCTCCCTTGTGGCAGGCATATACCAAGAGGTGGGAAAACAACATTTCTTTATAAACGCCCATCAAGCCAAATTATCAACTCTCACAGTAACCGCGATGACAGACAGCACAATTGCCTCCAACGAGATTGAAGGGATTGTCACTACCAAACCGCGCCTGACTCAACTCATGGAGAAACAGGCCGGCCCTAAAACTCGAAGTGAAAAAGAAATCGTAGGATACCGGGACGTCCTTTCAATGATCCTGGATAGTTACGAGGCAATCCAAATTTCAAAAAACCACATTCTCCAACTCCATAAAATCCTCTATGGAAGGCTTAACGATCCCATGGGAGGGAGGACGAAAGACGTACAGAATTACATTGTGGCAACCCGGGTCGATGGATATCGGGAAATCATTTTTACCCCTCTATCACCACTAGAAACCCCAGAGGCCTTGGACCGAGCCTGCAAGGAATACGTGCTGGCAATTGGAAAGAGGGTTGTTGATCCCCTTATTCTCATCCCGACCTTCATCCACGATTTCCTCTGCATCCATCCCTTCAACGACGGGAACGGAAGGATGAGCAGGCTTCTCACAACGCTCCTTCTTTGCCAAAACGGCTTCCTAGTCGGGAAGTACATTTCCCTTGAGGAGAAGATCGCGAGAGACAAAGAACCTTATTACGAAGCCCTTTCACAGTGCAGCGAAGGATGGCACGAGGGCAAAGAGCAACCCCTCCCATTCATCAAGTACCTGCTCGGAACGATCCTTGCCGCCTACAAGGACCTGGACGAAAGGGCTTCCCTCATGGACGGAACTCTCTCGGCCCTCGAGACAGTGAGGATGGCCGTAAGGACGAAGATCGGGCGTATCTCGAAGGCCGATATCCTCGAGGTCTGCCCCTGGCTGAGCCTCAGTTCCGTGGAAGGCTCCCTCCGGAAGCTTGTCGAGATGGGCGAGCTTAGGCGAGAAGGGACGGGCAAGGCCACCTACTACGTACGGCTTGATTGACGAGAGGAAACAGGTTCCTTCTCCATTTCCTTTGCAAAAGGACCTTGCCTTATGGTAATCCTTACTCATGGAACGAGGCTTGGTCCTGTGCGGAGGCGGATCCCTTGGCGCCTACGAGGCCGGGGCCTACCGCTATCTCGTGGAGAAGGGGATGACCTTTTCCGTCATGACGGGAACCTCGATCGGCGCCCTGAACGCCGCGATGTTCGCCCAGGGGAGGCTCGAGGAGAACCTCGAGATCTGGAAGAACATCACCATCAAGGCGGTGATCCGGAACGGGGTGAACCTCGGGCCCTCCCTTCTCAAGGGCTTCTCCCGCGAGACGAGGAAGGAGATCATGAACTACGCGGCCGACTACCTCTGGTACGGAGGCGGGGACGTCGCGCCCCTCGTCCAGCTGATCGAGGACAACGTCGACCCGGAACGGCTCCGTTCCTCCGGGGTGAAGGTCGGGATCGTCACGGTCCGCTTCCCCACCTTCGAGGAGGTCGACATCCTCCTCAACGAGGTGGCGGACGACCTCATGAAGGAGTTCCTCGTCGCCTCCGCGGCCTGCTACCCCGTCCTCCCCATCAAGTGGATCCGCGGGAAGGCGTACCTCGACGGCGGCTACCGGAACAACCTTCCCATCGACTACGCCCTCCGCCTCGGGGCGGAGGAGGTGGTCGCGATCGAGCTCCACGGCTGGCCCAAGGTGCCCCAGCATCCCGAGCTCAGGGACCTCCCCTTCGTCACCCTCATCACCCCCTCCCATAAGACAGGCTCCTTCTTCGACTTCGAGAGGAACGCGGTGGACGAGAACATCGAGCTCGGCTATCTCGACGCGAAGAAGGCGCTCGGGGATTCCCTCGGCCACGAGTTCACCTTCCATAAGGGGAAGGCGATCCTCTCCTACGCGAAGGAGCTGACCGCGATGCTCATCCACCGCGGCCATATCTACGACTACCACAGGATCCAGGAGGCGCTTTCCTACCGCGACTTCATCCCGGGGACGGAAGAAGGCCTCATCCTCCGCGCAGCCGAGATGGTCGGCGCCTGGTGCGGGATCCCCTACCTCCATGAATACGAGTTCCGCCCCTTCCTCCGCCAGTGCGAGAAAAAGATCCTCGAGCACAGGAGGACGCTCAAGACCACGAGCTTCTTCAAGCTCCACCGGAACTGCAGGAGAATCCAGGAGAAGCACCGGATGGACCTCCTTGCCTGCCTTTACCAGGAGGCCAAGGAGGGATCCCACCTTCTCTCCTACGAGGAGCTGACGAGGCAGTCCCCCGAGGTAGCCCCCCTCATCGCCTTCTTCCTGATCCTGAAGGAGAAGGGAATCATCTAGAAAAGGCCCGGTCTCCCGGGCCTTTCCTCTATGAGGGTTACTAGAGGTAGTACTTGTTCAGCACCTCGAGGGTGTTCTCGTCGAGCTCGTAGACGAGAGGCTTCCCGGTCGGGATCTCCACCCCGACGATCTCCTCGGCGGTGAGGTGCTCCAGCTCCATGACAAGGGCGCGGAGGCTATTGCCGTGGGCGGCGATGAGGACCTTCTTCCCGGACTTGATCGCGGGGGCGATCTCCTTGTCGAAGTAGGGCTTCACTCTCTTCGCGGTGTCGACGAGGCACTCGGTGAGGGGAAGGTCCTCCTCTTCCATCTCGCCCGTCTCGACGAGATGGCGGTAGAGCTCCTGGTTCCCGGGCCAGCGGGGGTCGTCCTTGGTGAGGGCGGGCGGCTGGACGTTCGCGCTCCGGCGCCAGATATGCACCTGCTCGTCGCCCCACTTGACGGCGCTCTCCGCCTTGTTGAGGCCCTGGAGGGCGCCGTAGTGGCGCTCGTTGAGACGCCAGCTGTAGTGCTTCTCGATTCCCTCGAGACCCAGCTCCTTGAGGACGAGGTCCATCGTCTTGTTGGCCCTCATGAGGACGGAGGTGTAGGCGAGGTCGAAGGCGTAGCCGTCCTTTTTCAGCGTGCGCCCGGCCTCGGTGGCCTCCTCCACGCCCCTGGGCGAGAGGTCGACGTCGGTCCAGCCCGTGAACTTGTTCTCGAGGTTCCACATGGACTGCCCGTGGCGGATCAGTACTAGTTTGACCATTGGATGCTCCTTTGCGCTTAGAGGCATTATAGGCGAGCGAGGCCCCCGGATGGTATCCGGAGCAAGGCCTCAGGAAAGGATCTTCCTCCCGTCGTCGAGGGCCAGGCGGATGACGTCGTCCATGTCGAGGTACTGGTAGGTCCCAAGCCTTCCCCCGGGAAGGATCCCCTCCTTGAGCGCCATCTCCTTGTAGCGAGACGCCAGGCCGAGGTTCCTCTCGTCCTTCACGGGATAGAGGGCATCCCTGCCGGGGGTCCACTCATCACTGTACTCGCGTGTGATGATTGTCCTGGAGGAACGCTCCCCGAGGAAATGCTTGTGCTCGACGATCCTGGTCCAGGGGACGGTGTCGTCGGTGTAGTTCATGACCGCCATCCCCTGGAAATCCTCCAGATCGAGGGTCTCTTTCTCGAATTTCAACGTCCGCCAGGAAAGCGTCCCCGCGGAATAGCCAAACAGCGCGTCGATCGGGCCGGAATAGATGGTTTTCTCCGCAAGACCCATCCATTTCCCCTTGTTTTCGAGGAAATCCACCCCGTAGACGACCTTCGTTCCCGCAAGAAGCGCCTCGGAAAGGGCGTCGTATCCCTGCTCCGGAAGCCCCTGGAAGGCGTCATTGAAGTAGTTGTCGTCGTAGCGGAACCTCAGGGGCAGCCTCCGGATGATCGAGCTGTCCAGCTCAGCGCACGAGCGGCCCCACTGCTTCTCCGTGTAGTGCTTCACCAGGGTCTCGTAGAGGGTCGGCCCGATGTGGGAGAGGCACCAGCCCTCCACCGTCCCCTCGTCGATCCCCTGGTAGGGGGCGCATTCCTCGGCGAGCTTCCTCCTCGCGTCCTCCTCCGTCTCCACCTCCGGCCAGAGCTGGTGGAAGGTGTTCATGTTGAAGGGCATGGAGAAGAGGCGCCCATGGTAGTTCGCCTTGGGCTGGTTGATATAGGGCCGGAACGGCGTCATAGAGGTCACGAGCGACCAGACCTCCTCGTCCGAGGTATGGAAGATATGGGCCCCGCGGGTATGGACGAGGATCCCTTCCTCCCTCTCCTGGTGGCAGATCCCCGCGGAGTGGCCCTCCTTCTCAAGGACGAGCACCCTCTTCCCCGCCTTACGGAGCAGATAGGCGAGGCTCGCCCCGTATAGCCCCGCCCCGACGATCAGATAGTCGTATTCCTTCATAGGCCCCTCCACTCCCGATACCACGAATAGAACTCCTGGAGCCCTTCCCTAAGAGGGGTCCTGGGCGAGAAGAGGAAGTCCCGCTCGGTCTCCTCCATGTCCGCGAACGTCCTCATGACGTCCCCCTTCTGCATGGGGGCAAAGAGGATCTTCGCCTCCCTGCCGAGGACGCCCTCGAGGGTCCGGACGAACTCCAGGAGGGGGACGGGATGGCTGTTCCCGAGGTTATAGATCCAGTGAGGGGTCCCGTCCTCGTCCGGGAGGACCTCCTTCTCCCCCATGCGGAGGAGCCCCTCGACGACGTCCCCGACGTGGGTGAAGTCCCTCTCCATCCTTCCTTCGTTAAAAAGGACGATGGGCTCGCCCCGGAGGATCTTCTCCGTGAAGGAGAAGTAGGCCATGTCGGGCCTCCCCCAGGAGCCATAGACGGTGAAGAAGCGGACTCCCCTCATGGGGATCCCATAGAGCCTGCTGTAGCTATAGGCCATCTCCTCCCCCGCCTTCTTCGTCGCCGCGTAGAGGGAGACGGGCCTGTCCGTCTTGTCCCGGACGGAGTAGGGGACCTTGGAGTTGAGGCCGTAGACGCTGCTGGAGGAGGCGTAGACAAGCGCCCGCACGGGATGGCTGCGGCACCTCTCCAGGACCGAGTACATCCCTAGGAGGTTGCTCCTCACGTAGGAGCCCGGGTCCTCGATCGAGTGCCTCACCCCCGCCTGGGCCGCCAGGTGGTAGACGACCTCCGGACGGAACTCCCGGAAGGCTTCCTCGAGCCGGGACTCCTCCTCCACCCCGAAGCGGAGGAGGCGGTAGGAGGGGAACTCCTTCTTCAGGAGGGACTCCCTCGCCTCCTTGAGGGCGGGGTCGTAGTAGGCGTTCCTCTCGTCGATCCCCAGGACCTCGTGCCCCTCATGGAGGAGGCGCCTCGCGAGATGGAAGCCGATGAAGCCGGAGGCGCCGGTGACGAGGATCCTCATGTCCCTAGTCCCTCCCGAAGAGGTCCCTGGTGTAGACCTTGTCCATGCAGGGGCGGATCTTCTCGTCCACCCGGTTGGCGAGGATGACGTCGGACTCATGGACGAAGCGGTCGAAGTCCCTGACGACCTCGCTTCCGAAGAAGGAGTCCTCCTTGAGGATCGGCTCGAAGACGATGACCTTCGCGCCCTTCGCCTTGATCCGCTTCATCACCCCCTGGATGGAGGAGCTGCGGAAGTTGTCCGAGCCGGACTTCATCGTCAGGCGGTACACCCCGACGACGACGTCCTTCCCAGGGACGCCGTTCTCCCCGAGCTCATGGGACGTCCCGAAAAAGCCGGCCCTCTCCAAGGCGCGCTCGGCGATGAAGTCCTTCCGCAGGCGGTTGCTTTCCACGAGGGCGCTGATGAGGGTCTCGGGAACGTTCTCGAAGCTCGCCCTGAGCTGCTTGGTGTCCTTGGGAAGGCAGTAGCCTCCGTAGCCGAAGCTCGGGTTGTTGTAGAAGTCCCCGATCCGGGGGTCGAGGGAGACCCCGCGGATGACATCCCCCGCGCGAAGGCCCCGGACCTCGGCGAAGGTGTCGAGCTCATTGAAGAAGGCGACCCGGAGGGCGAGGTAGGTGTTCGCGAACAGTTTCACGGACTCCGCCTCCCCGCTTCCCATGAAGAGGACGGGGGTCCCCTGGTCGGCCTGGTCCCGGAGGAGGTTTGCGAAACGCACCGCGCTTTCCTTGAGGAAGGGATCGGAGAGGTCCCCGCCGACGATGATGCGGGAAGGGTGGAGGTTATCTGCCAGCGCGTGGCTCTCGCGCAGGAACTCCGGGGAGAAGAGGAAGAGGTTCCTCCCGTACTTCTCCTTGAGGGAGGCGGTGTAGCCGAAGGGGACGGTGGACTTGATGATGAAGGGGACCTTCCTCCCCTCGGTCATCCGGAGGCCCAGTTCGATCGCCTTCTCCAGCTTTGAGGTGTCGAAGTAGTTCTTCCTCGGGTCGTAGTCCGTCGGGGCGGCGAGGATGACCATCTCGGTCCCCTCGTAGGCCTCCTCCGGGTCAAGGGTGGGCAGGAAGGAGAGCCCGTCCCTGTGCTCCATCCAGTTCTCAATCAGGGAGTCCTTGATCGGGGAGATCCCTTTCTTGAGGAGGGAGACCTTCCTTTCGTCCACGTCGAGCCCCCGGACCTCCTCTTTTTCGGAAAGGAGGATGGCAAGGGAGAGCCCGACATAGCCAAGCCCCACCACAGTGATTCTCATGGGGAGATTGTAGCACCTCCGGAAGACCCCCCGCGCGAAAGGGGCGAGGCTCGTCTATACTTACCCATATGGCTGGAAACAAGACGTACGAGGAGCTCCAGGAAGCCCTCTTCGGGGGGCTCGTCGAGATCCTCCGCGTGTGCCAGGAGGAGAAGATTCGCTTCTTCCTGGGAGGAGAGACCCTCCTCGGGGCCTACCTCAGGAAGGACTTCCTGCCCTGGTCCTACAAGGCGGTCCTCTTAATGCCGCGGGAGGACTACGAGGTGTTCCGCATCCTCCTTGCGACCGGGAACATGCTCTCCAGGCTCTATGTCCTCCAGGACAGGACCACCGATCCCCGCTACCCGGAGGGCTTCCTCCGCATGAGGGAGCGCTTCACCCTGGTGGAGATCCCTTCGGAAGTCGAGCAAGGCCTAGAGGACAAGGGGGTGGCGATCGAGATCCGTCCCCTGGATCCCTCGAGGACCGGGAAGATGACGAAACTCGCGCGGCTTCGCCTCCAGGTGGAGAAAAACGAGAGGAGGATCGCCCTCAAGCTCGCCCCGGAAGGGCTCAAGAAGAAGATGGCGGGGCCTTTCTCCCGCCTCCTCTCTAGGCTCCGGAGCGAGGAGTCCCTCCTGAAGAGGAGGAGGGCCCTCGAGAAGAAGATGGCCCCGAAGGACGGATCGAAGCCAGAGGCCTGGCTTGACCTTTACTCGGACTCCGTCTTCCGCGATTCCGTCTATCCCCGGGAGATGATGGAGGGAGAGAGAACCCTTTCCTTCCATGGGAGAGAGTTCCCCGTCCCCCAGGACATCGAAGGCTACCTGAGGCTTGTGTACGGGGACTATCGGAACAGGGACTGGGAGAGCATGCCAGATGAATCCCTCCTCCCGACGAAGATCGTAGCCCACATGGACTTCCGGCTGGGCAGGAAGGGGTAGGAGGAAGAAGGCCGCCTGCGGGACGCGGGCGGCTTTTCCATGTAAGAGACCCAAGACAAAACTATCGTCCGAGTGTCCGCTCAAATAGAACGAAAGGCCTAATCGCCGAGTTCTTGGAGCGCCTGGTTATAAACGTTAGAGACAGCCTCAAAGAACAGTTGAAAGGATGCCTTGTGCTCATCTTTATTGACGTTTTTCAGCTTGAGATATTCCTCTCGCAGGCGCACATGCCAATCGGGAACACATTGCTTCAGCCAAGAGAGCCTTTCTTCCGAGACCCGGCTATTGCCTCCGCGCAACACCCAGCCATATCCCCCGTTGTCATATTTTCTGCAGTACTTGGGTCCTTTTCCGTCCCCCAGATCCTGAAAGATGGCAAGATCACAAGAATGGATAATGGTGCGGTTAGATTCATCCAAGAACTTCACCCGGATGACAGAAGTCCTATCTTCAGGAAACTGGTACCCAGCACCCAGAAAGACGTTTTTGCAGTACTTCAGAATCTCAGTCCGTATCCAAGCTGCACGCCAATACTCATGCTCGGATGGACGCTCCACAATCACATTGGCGTCGAAGTCAAAACCCTTGTTTCCTCCCCTAACCCTAGTGATGAAACATGAGCCGCCTCGATTAGAGCTACCGACAAATTGGAAATGAATGCGGATACCTAAATTGCGGTAGACCAAATCCGCAAGTTCGCTGAGAAGACGGACGAGAACCTTTTTAACCGGGTTCCACTCGCATTCGGGGACATACTCATAACGTGGCTTCATAAGAACCTCCTAAATGTCCCCAAGCCGCCCATCTGAAAGAGTCTGACTCTAACAAATCATTCTATTTTTGCCTGCACAATTTGATTGTCAATCCTTGGACTCGACAAATCCACCGCAGAAAGGGAACAACCATAAACGCTTGCGTCAATTCAATAGAGTAACGCTATGGAATTTACCGCCAGAAACGGGGGCTTTCTTATCTCATTAGGGCAGAACACGAAGAAAGGACCCTATAGGTAGGGTGTATGCGAGATGGGGTTCTGATAATATGTCCGTAGAAAATATACGGAGGACAAAGGCTATGTTCGATTCCTTCAGCGTCCAGGGGTTCCGGGGCTTCGCCAAGAAGACGGCAATCCGCTTCGACAGGGCGAGGCACTACGATTTCAACGAGGGTCTCGTAAAGGACGGGAGGGTGAAGCACGCCCTCCTTTACGGACCCAACGGATGCGGGAAGTCCTCCCTTACCGAAGCGATTATGGACATCCAGATAAACCGGAACTTAGTACGCGGCCAGGGAGTCAGCCTAATGGGCAATCCGAATTCTTTCCTGAATGGAGATTGTGAGAAAGAAGCGACTTTCCGGTACGAATTCTCATTCGAAGGCGGCGGAAAACTAATTTACGAGTACGGGAAGCCGTCGTTTTTCGAAGTAGCCTGGGAAAGAATGTCCATGGATGGGGAAACCGTATTAGATCGAAAGGGGCCTGAAATCAAATGCCATATACCCGGGACGGAAAACGTCAACTTCCGGTCGATGGCACCCAACGTATCAGCGTTCTTCTATCTCGCGAACTTCCTTTCTTTTCCGGAAGACTCCATATACGGTCAGCTCGTCGACTTTGTCGATCGGATGCTTTGGTTCCGCTCGCTTCTCCAAGGAAACGAATCACAGTCCGGGGCAATCGTCCCGGGCCCCGAATTTATTACGGACGTCATCGCCCGCGATGGAAGAATCAAGGAATTGGAAAATTTCCTTAGGGAAAAGACTGGCGTGAACTTATTCCTTGATGAAGGCCCGGCCAGAAACATCGGAGGAGCAATCGCAAGAACTATCGTAGCCAAATTCAGGAATCGTTCATTCGATATCGGTTGGCTCTCCTCCTCTGGAACCCAGGCCCTACTCGTTTTCTTCTACTGGAAGAAACACTTCCCCAAGCTCAGCTTCCTTTGCATCGACGAGTTCGACGCATACTACCACTACGCCCTCGCGAGAGATGTCGTCGAGATCATCAACGGCTTCGAGGGATTCCAGTCCCTTCTGACCACCCACAACACCGATCTGATGAGCAACCTTCTCACGAGGCCCGACTGCGTGTTCTTGATGGGAGAAGGAAGTGTCGCGGCCCTTTGCGACCTAACCGACAAAGAACTCCGCGAGGTTCATAACCTTGCGAAGATCTACAAGGGAGGAGGGTTCCGCGTCGACCATGGCGAGTAGCCAGGGCCCCACCTTCCTCGTCCTATGCGAAGGGGGAAAGGACGAGAAGGAATTCCTTCGGAAATACTTCGCCGCCCTTTGCCCGGTAGAAGCATCCTACCGCGCTTCCTTTGGTGCCTCCGCATCTACTTAAAGGCGGGTGCCGCCATTTCTTCATGCAAAAGATTCGGGAGTGGTTCCAAAACCGCCTTCGACAAGATGCCAATGGTCCTATGAGAGCTAGGACTTATGGAATGTCATGGGCACTATTCCTAAAATCAATGGCATGTCAGCAGAAGGTCAGCCAAACAGGAAAATGCCCCACTTCTCCATCGTTATCCCCTGCTACAACGCGGAACCCTACATCAGGGACATGCTGGTCTCCCTTCTCCAAAACGGTGCGAAGGAATCCTTCGAGCTGATCCTCATAGAGGACGGCTCCACGGACGGCACCAGGAAGACGATAGAAAGCGTCTTTGAAGACTCCTTCCTCGGAAAAGAGGAACGCCCCCTTGGCCATGGAGAAAGAGCGGGCCTCCTCCATTACGAAAAAGAAGGACTGAACGTCTATCTCTTTCCGAAAGAAAAGAACGAAGGTGTCTGCAAAGGGAGGAATGACGGCCTTTTGCTCGCCCGGGGGGAGTTCATCATTTTCCTTGATGCCGACGACGTGGTGGAACCAGGCTACTTCGCCTTTCTCGTTGCCTCGTCGCTGGAAGGGAAGGACATGGCGATGTTTGGCCTCTTCAAGACGGAAAACGGAATCGAGGAAAGGGTCGCCCCTCTTCAGAATTACGGAGAGCTGCCCGAGAAGGAAAGGAGGGAAGTCCTTTTCCGTCAATTCATAGGGATGGACCTCAAGGCATGGTCGCTTTGGAGAAAGGGGAAGCTATCTTCCTGCCGGGAATGGGACGGAATCTATCGTTATGTCTTTCGAAGAGATTTTCTTCTGGAACATGGCCTTACGTTTGAACAACAAACCGTGCCGGAAGAAGACAACCTCTTTCTGGCGGGGTGCGCCTGCTGCGTAGGCGACGTGATTTGCTTCCAGGAAGCCTTTTATCACTACTTCATCCGCCCTACCGGGCTGATGAGGCAAGCGCGGGAGGCTAGCCCCCTTTGGAAAGCGGAAATGTACTCAAGGCGGACCGAATCGCTAGGGAATCGGATCGAGGAGTTTCAGAAAGCCAACGGAGCAGAGGTTGGCTACGAAGCGATCGCAGGAACCATATTAGGATTCTTCATGCGCATGGGCGTCTTCGCCCCCTTGCGTCTCCATACCAAGGCATTTGCCCCTCTATACAAGGTCCCTTCCTGCCGAAGGACTCTCAAGGAAGGGAAGCTGAAGGATATCGACGGCTTGCTTGGAAAAGGCCTGCTCCTCCTTCTCAAGTTGCGCATGCTGTTCCTCTTCCATCTCCTCTTCCGCCCTCTTGCGAGCTACTTTAAAAAACATCATCCCTAAAGAAACACCTGGGATAAGTAGCCCTTGCGTATTGGCTTCCCCGTCAAGCCCAGACGGCCCTTTCTCCTGATCCGTAGAGTCAAACCGAAGGCTGATGCCGAGAGCGGCTTCCCTTCGATTCGATAACGACTAACAGGCGTAAGTATCAGGATCGCCCGGATTAAAAGTCTCCGAGCACCAGATTACCGCTCCTTGAGTTTTGTTCGTCTCGTTCCGGAACGAATGGGATAGGAAAGGCGGGATGTCGAAGGAGCATAGGCCTTCAGTGACAACTGAGGCGTCCTCCCAAGAACCTTCCGGGAACACCGGCTTCAGGGAAAGCCGCATGCCTCCCTCGAGGAAAGTGAACCGCTCGATCTTGTGGTGATGGTAGTGCCCGCCTTTCCCGTAGGAAGGATTCACCGTGTTCCAGGAGACCTGCGCCTCTCCCCCGAAGCCGCCCTTCACCAGCTCCGAGAAGGAACCCCTGGCATCCCGATGGTCGACCGGAATCAGAACAAGAGGCCTCC
The DNA here is from genome assembly GCA_944350325.1 of uncultured Bacilli bacterium. Classification (GTDB taxonomy): domain Bacteria; phylum Bacillota_I; class Bacilli_A; order RFN20; family CAG-826; genus UBA4951. The sequence continues at coordinate 23,429 of CALVOS010000038.1, forward strand.
CCAAGGCGAAGAGATAGGTCCCGTAGAGACGTTCCAAGAGGAAAGGCGGAATCCCAAAGGAACAAAGTCCCAGGATGGGGTCCCGATTTTCCTCGAGGGTTGCGAAATGAACGAAGAGCTTCCAGACGGACTCAAGGGAAACCTTCTCGACCAGGGCATCGATCTTTTCCTGGAGGCCGTCAACGGAGGAATGCATCGTGCCGAATACGATCGCTTCCGCCAGGTCCCCGACGTAGAGAAGGGGAATCCTCGCGTCCTTGGACGTAGGGTTCAGGGTGATTTCCACGGGCTTCCGTCTCGCGGCAGCGTCCGCCCACGTCGCGATCACCGAGTTATACCCGGGACGGCAGGTAGGCCCGAACACGTTGGAAAGACGGACGAAACGGATTCCCTTGTCCCCAAGCTTCTCTAGTTCTTGTTCCGCCTTGAACTTGGAATCCCCATAGGGCGTCCTGTTCCCCGCCTGGATGCTGGAAAGGAAGAGGTAGGGGATCCCCCGCTCCTTCGCCAACGAGGCAAAGCGGACCGTCTCGTCCACGTTCACCAGGAAGAACTCGGAAGCATTCTCAGAACGATTGAGACCGTGCGCGTCGATCACGTAGTCGGCCTCGCCATAGAAGGAAAGAAGCTCGTCCTCGCTCTGGCCAAGGTCATAGACGAGAGGCTCGCCTCCCTGCTCCTTCACGCACAAGGCAAGGAACCTCCCCACGAACCCCTTGCCGCCAAGGACGAGGACTTTCTTCACCGGAACATCTCCAGCTTGAACAGGAGCTTCCTCATACCCTCGACGTCGAGCCTCGTCGTGTTGTGCGAGGTATAGCTTTCCGGAATCTCGACATGGCCCATCCCATGCTCGACGTACTTCCCGTAGTTGAGGTCCCTGTTGTCGGACCTGACCCGGAAGAAGTCCCCCTCGTCCACCGCGCGGAGCATCTCCTCCTGGGTCACGAGGGTCTCGAAGAGCTTCTCGCCATGCCTCGTCCCGATGTAGTCGATCCCTTTGTTCTCCGGATAGAAGGACAGGACCGCCTCGGCGAGAGTCCTGATCGTCGCCGCAGGAGCCTTCTGGACGAAGAGGTCGCCCTGCTCCCCGTGCTCGAAGGCATAGAGGACGAGCTCCACCGCATCCTCGAGGGTCATCATGAAACGAGTCATCTCGGGGTTCGTCACCGTGATGGGGCTCCCCGACTTGATCTGGTCGACGAAGAGAGGGATCACGGAGCCACGGGAGGCCATCACGTTCCCGTAGCGAGTGAGACACAGGACGGGGTCGCCCTCGAGCATCTGCCGGCTCCTGGCGACGACATTCTTCTCCATGAGGGCCTTCGTCATCCCCATCGCGTTGATGGGGTAGGCCGCCTTGTCCGTCGAGAGGAAGACCGCCTTCTTCACGTGGTTATGGACGCAGGCGGTGATCACGTTGTCGCTCCCGATGACGTTCGTCTTCAGGGCCTCCATCGGGTAAAACTCACAGGATGGGACCTGTTTCAAAGCCGCCGCGGAGAACACATAGTCCACCCCGCGGAACGCCCCGTCGATCGCGGAAAGATCTCTGACGTCCCCGATATAGAACTTCAGGCGGTCGTCCCCGTAGGCCTTCCGCATGTCGTCCTGCTTTTTCTCGTCGCGGGAAAGGATGCGGATTTCCTTGGGCACCACCTTCAGGAGGCGGTCGACCATCGCGTGGCCGAAGGAACCGGTGCCGCCTGTAATAAGAAAGACCTTGTCTTCCAAATTCCCCTTCAACGTATCTTTTGCCATTTCATAGCCTCCTCTAGAAGCAGTGCTTATCGAACGTCCCAATATTTCCGGATGCCATAGATCCCCCAACGGAACAAGCAGTACCATCTCCGGAAAAATGGCAAGCCAAGGAGCTTGTAGGCCCGGTACTGGTAGGGCACCATCCGGAGCTTGTTCTTTGATTTGGAGCCAGAATGAATCGTCAATTCCCCCAAGACGAAAGGATTAGGAACCGCCACCGCTCCAGACTTCAATAGCCGTGCGAAAAACACGAAATCTTCCCTTTCCCTATCTTCCGTCGGAAATCTTTGACTCTTGAATTTGGAGAATCGGTAAAGGGTGCCAAGCGGCGCCATCGGATTCCCCTTGAGGATAGAGTCATACGTGATGACGTCCGGGACATGGAAGACCGTGCTCCCGTTCTCGGTTTTCCTGCGATAGCTGGAAACAACGATGTCGCAGCCCTTCTCCGTAAGAAGCTCCACCTGAGATTCCAGGTACTCCGGGTCGTAGCGGTCGTCGGAATCAAGGAAGGCGACGAACTCGCCCTTGGCTTCGTCCAGCGCCTTGTTCCTCGCGGCAGAACTCCCCCCGTTCTCCGGCAAGCGGTACACGCGGATGCGCTCGTCCTTCTTCCCCAGTTGCTCCGCGATGGAGAAGGAGTCATCGGTGGAGCAGTCGTCGACGATAAGGAGCTCCCAATAGGGGTACGTCTGGTTCAGGACGCTTTCCACAGCCCCGGACAAGTAGCGCCCGTAGTTATAAAGAGGCATCACGATGCTCACCAAGCCAAGGTTTTCCTTCGTATCGCCCACAGCCAATTTCCCTTCCGGACGCCGTCCTCCCATATGTTAGTCAGAATGGGTGCTCCCCAAAACCAAAAAATGCCCGACGGGAGGCAAGGGTTTCCATCCCCAATCGTATAAGATGGGACCATGAAGGCGTGCATGTGCTGGAACTACCTATCGATCCACCAGGTCGATGTCGCGGAATCCTTCTTCCGCATCCTCGGGGACGACTTCCGTTTCATCTCATGCCAGAAGCCAAGCGGCGCGAAAGCTGCGCTGGCCGACTACGAGAACCGGCCCTATGTCATCCGTGCGTACGAAGAGGGCATGATGGAGACGGCCAGAAGGCTGATTCAAGAAGCGGACCTCTGCCTCCTCGCCCCCTACGAGCCATGCTGGTCGATCGCGAAGACGAAAAGGCTGCCGACCTTCGTCAGCACAGAGCGGATCTTCAAGTCGGAAAAGCCGGAAAGGGGATTGGTCCCCGCGCTTCGTCTCGTTCATGTCCGCATGATGTACGGGCCGTTCGCGAAAAGGGGCTCTTATCTCCTTTGCAACAGCTACGGGACAAAAGAAGACTTCCTTCGAGCGAGGCTATTCGGAGGGAGGTGCCTGCGCTGGGGCTACTTCCCCAAGGCGGAGCCCCTCCCCCGTTCGCCTGGCGAAGGAATCCGTCTTCTATGGAGCGGAAGATGCCTGCGGTTGAAGCATCCGGACCTCGCCGTCCATGCCTTTCGTTACTTAAAGGAACATGGCTTCCCGGACGTCGAAATGGATCTCGTCCTGGCGGACTCCGATGAAAAGGAGGAATTCCTCTTAGAGCATAGAGACTCGCTAAAGGACCCCGGGATTCGAATCCTTGGGACGATCCCGCACGACGAGCTCCTTGAACTCATGGGATCCGCGGACCTCTTCCTCTTCCCGAGCGACAGGCGGGAAGGGTTCGGCGCCGTCCTTTACGAAGCGATGGAAGCGGGGTGCTGCTGTATCGCCAACGTCGAGGCAGGAGCGACGAAGCTGATCTCTGCTGACAAGGAGACCGCCATCCATTACCACGATCTCGAATCCTTCGATAAAGCGCTGGGCTGGGCGGCGAGCCATTCGGAAGAGGCAAGGGCCATCGGAGAGAGGGCGGCCAAATTCATCACCGAGCACTATTCAGCAGAAACCGCGGCAACCAACTTGATCGCGTTCGTGGAAAGCGGCGGTTCCCTTTTCCCGGAAGGTAAGGAACCCGGCTCCCTTTTCTAAGAGCCATCCCCCCCCAGAATCTCGGCCCGCAAGTCCGCTTCATCCTTCTTGATCGTCGCCGGAATGCCGGCGTATAGGCCGGGAACGGAAAGGGGCTTGATGACCACCGCACCGGCTGCGACGACCGTCGAGGGGGGAATAGTCGTTCCAGCAAGGAGCAACACCCGTTGCCCGATCCAAGAGCCATCGCCAACTAAGACGTCGGCAGTGATGCCGGCACCCGCTCGCCTTGCCTCGTCTCCGATTTGGTGGCTTCCCGTTGACATGGTGACTTCCGGGGCGATGTCGCACCGGTCCCCTATGACGACGCGTCCGTTGCCGGTCGCCTTGAAGAAGGCGCCGACGAAAGAATCTCTCCCGATTTCCAGCTTTGCAGTGCAAAAGAGCGGGCCCACCACCCTCGCCCCTTCGGCGACCTTGATGCCGCCCTGACGGAGCAACGATCTCTTCAGTCCGTAGAATCGCGGACCGCAAAAGAACGCGTTCAAGAACCAAAGCGCGACCCGTTTCCTCATGATTCCGAATCCTCCCCGCGATAGAGAGCCAGCAAGGCGCGGCAGTTCTTCTCGTAGTCGAAGCGATCAAGAGCCTGCTTCCTGCAGGCCTCCCGGACCTCTTCCCGGTCCCAGGAGAGCACCTCGTCAATCGCCTCTTCCATCTCGTCGTCCGTGGAATCTTGCCTCAAAACCCGCCCGCACCTCGGGCCCACGAGCTCCGGAAGGGCCATGCAGTCGAAAACGATGATCGGAACTCCGCACGAAAGGGATTCCGCCCCGACCTTGCCGAAGGTATCCGCGGTGGAAGTGTTGAGGAAGACATCGCCCCCTTGATAGAACCGGGCGAGCGCGCACACGTCGTCCGTAGGATCCAGGAACTCAATGAACGGAAAATCCTCCGGGGCAAAGCCGCGGCGAAGCCCAAGCATCCGGAAGTGGTATTTGTCCTTATGGGAACGGGCGAAAGCAACAAACCGCTCGAAGCGGCCGCTTCCTCGCGCAAGCATCGCCCACGCCACCTGGACGACAGGCTTCCTCCCGGAATGAGGAAGGAGGGCATCCCCGGGCCGGAACGCGAAAAGGTCGATCCAGTTCAAGATGACCCGCCGGGGAACATTCCGAAGGACGGAAAGGGAAAGGGCTTGTTCAGCGTAGCGGGAGTTGCACTGGATCACCAGGTTCCCCATGCCGGCGATCTTCTTCCTGAGCTCCATGTTCCTGGCGACCAAGGAGGGTCGCCCGAAGGGAAATCCCCTCTGGAACGGGCATCCCCTGCCGCAGGTCCCGTCCTTCCATCGGGCGCATTCGAGGAAGTAGCACCCGCCTGTCGCCATCCAGAAGTCGTGGGTCGTCCAAACCACCTTGCCAGGGAAGGAGGCTAGAAAACGGAACAGCGTCGGGATATGAAGGTAGTTCCCATGGAGGTTCCTCAGATGGATGACGTCCGGGTCCTCGCGCCTCAGGTACCGCACCAACTTTCTCGTGGCAAAATAGGAATGCCATCCCTGGCTTCCGAACAACCGGGCCAGGACGTTATGGATGTAGTAGCCGACCCAACCGACGATGCGATATTCGTCAGGACCCTTCGGCTTCCTTCCGTGCCCATAGACGACCTTGGACTCGACGCCGTGCCCCTTTAGATACCGATGGACCTCCCTCATTGTCCTCCCGGTACTCCCGGAATCCGCGATAACGTTGATCTGGATGACTTTCATCTATTCCTGTCCCTCCAGGGCTTCGGAAACAAACTCCAGGAAACGCTTCCCGTTCCCGGCCGCCGAGTGGTTCTTCTCAGCCAAGGCGATGTTCCCTTGTCGTTCGGGACAACCGTAAGGGAAGGAGGAACCAAGAAGCCTCGCCGCGCAAGCGTCGAGATCTCCTTCGGTGGAGGCGACGAAATGGGACCCGTTGCTCCTAAGGTATTGGACGAAGCGATAGGATTCCGGGGCGTAGAAGAGGCAGGGAATGCCCAGCGCCAACATATCGGGAATCTTCGTCGAAAACCCGTTCCGGACGTCCCTCTGGCAGTAGGGATCGAACGACTCGCAGTGGACCAAGAGGTCAGCCTCCTCCTTAACCCGGTTCATCAAGGTTTCATACGGCAGGAATCCTTCGTAAAGAATGCCGGCCCGCGAAAGCTCTTCGACCTCGCTCTTCTCCCCTTTCCCGTAAACATGGAAATTCCCTGAAAACCCGTTTCGGACGAGGGCGTCCTTGATTTCCACAAGGCCTTTCCAACGCAAGTGGCCGAGGTTTCCAAAGTAGAAGACTTTCCGGATGCTTCCGATATCCCGTGAAACAGGCTTCATGTCGGAAGAGTTTCCGATCCAGCAGGATTTACGGGAAGGGGCGATCTCGTCGTACTCCCGGAGGAGGTTTTCCGTCAGATGGATTACGTAGGAATCGCGATACGCCTTGACGTAGACACGCCGAAGTCTCCTCAAATAGATCCTCGACAAAGCGGTTCGCTTCCCCTTCGCACTCCCGTTGGACAAAAAGTCATAGCCCTTCTCCAGGTACTCCTCGGCGTTGTAATGGACGACCGGGACCTTGAGTTCCCTAGAAATCTTCCCTGCCAGTTCGGCAAAGGCGGGAAAGTCCGAGCTGAGGAGGAGGATCAGATCGGGACTTTCTTTCTGGAGCCAGTCGCGGACGGACTTTGTCAAAGGCCGGGAGAGCCTCCAAGCGAAATCACGGAGAAGCAACGTCGCCATGCTCTTGCGGATCTTGGCAGAGCCTGCCTTGGGGCAAACGTCACGGATGGTTTCCTCCCGTCCGCCGTCCAGACAAAAGGACGAGCGGACCGCGTCCTTATCCGTGAACGAAAAGTACGAGCGACAGCATTTCCCGGAAGGGGAACCAGCGATATGGAAATTGACCACGTTGTCTTCGCCCACGGAAGAAAGGAGCTCGAGGATCGTCCTTCCGTTCGAATCATCCCAAGAAAGAGGGAGATGCGTCATGACCAGGATGCGAGGAGGGTTTCCGTCCCGACCGTACTTCCGGTAACGCCCCAATGCCGGATCCGTGCCAGTCCGGGCGACTCGGGCTTCTTCCTTCGCCCCCCGACGCAATATCCCAAGGCGCTTCCAGAACGGCAGTCCGTCCGCCTTCCAGCGAATAGCAGAACGAAGGAGAAAAGGGGGATATACCAAAGGATAGAGACGCCGGTAGATATAGCCCTTGGAGAAAAAGAACTGAGCATCATGGCCATGAAACCATGTGGACGTACGTTCTTCACGGAGGCGCAGGCTTTTCCCAGGGCCGCCGGAATAAATCCTAAGGCCATGTTTCAAGGCGTCCCTTAGGAATACATTGTCCTCTCCACAAGAAACGGATTTCCCTGCCCCAATTCGCTCATCGAATTTGAGAACGGCGCTTACCAAAGACGACCGGAGGAATACATAGGCGGACATGTATCCTGCAGCAACATGCCGCCAGCGAAGCCTCTTCCCGAAAGGAAGGTCGGCACGGCTATTCCTCCCTTCCAAAGGGAAGCGAATCGCGTCAGCCCTGAGCTTCAAGAACATCTGCCCAACGCCTTCCGAATATGCGGAGGGCAAGGTGACGTCGTCATCCAGGAACGAGACGAATAACCCTGTCGCCAAGGACAAGAGCTCGTTCCGGTTCTTGCTAAGGCCAATGTCGGAAGCCTCGATCGTGAGGAGGTGCTTTCCTTCGACGTGCCAGGAGCGGCAACCCCCATCTCGCCCGCATTGGCTGCGGATGATCGCATCCCCGTCCAGATTCATCTTCCGGGCAAGGGAAAGCATGTCCTCGTGACGGAGGCCCATCGTCGTCACAAGATACTGGATGTCAGCCATGGGCCCTTCTCCCGAAAAAGGCTCTCTTCGGATGCGTGTTCCCCAAGAGCACCGTCGCATAGTTCAGCAGCGGAACCTTCCGTTCATCCTGGGTGAATGCCATGGGAAGCAGTATGGGAACATACCATCCGAGAATGCCTAGGAAAGACCCCGAATCAAAAATCGAGGAGAAGAACAGGAAGCCGGCGGCAGCGAGACAACAAGCCTGCGCCCGCCCAGGATTCACACCAATCCTTTCGCCTAGGACAAGGAAGTTCCAGCAATAAAACATTAAGAACAGGAGGAAGACGATTGCTCCATCCTCGATCAAAATGTCCATGAATCCGCACTGGAATCCAGAAATTCCCGTGTTGGACTGAAGCGTCCCGGCCTCATAGGAACCGAAAATCGGCGAGTCCAGGAACAGTTTCAAGGATCTCGACCAGACGGGAAGGCGGGTCGTTAGGTCCTTGCCGAAGAAGGGAACGCCCTCGAGGTAGGTGAAGATGTCCGTCAATGTACCAAGGGCAAGATAGCCCCCCACCACAAGAATGGGGATAAAGATGGGAAGAACGGCGACGAAGCGGAGGGAACCTTTGCCAACCACCAGGTAGCGGAGCAGGAAATAGACCAAGACGCAAAGGATGGCCGCGAGCCATCCCGCCCGGCATTTCGTCAGGTAGTTCAAGTAGGCGTCCAGGAGGATCAAGGCCCCGGTAGCAACCTTCAGCCAGGGGGATCTCAGAAACACAAGGAAACAAAGGAGAAGGACCATGCAAGAAGAAAGCACCAACCCCGTCTGGTTGGGATTGGAATACCCGAGGGTGAGCGCCCCCGACAGATAGTGGCGGCCAAAGCCCGCGAAATAAGAAAGCCCGAACCAAAGGACAAGCCCCGAGACGAGGACGAAGGACACTTGCGCCAGCCTTCCTTTTTCAAACTTGCCGAAGAGGCAGAGATGCGTGGTCAGGAAGACGCAGAGGACGATGATCGCCTTCCGAAAGAAGGAAAGGCTCCAAAGCGAAGGGTCCGTCGCCACCAGAAAGTTCAACGCCATGAAGACGCACATCAGGACGAGCAAGAGCAAGGAGACCGCGGCTTCCGAACGGACGAGGGAACGCCCCTTGGCTACCGAAAGCCAGCGTCGTCCTAGATGAAGAAGAAACCAGAGGAAAACGAGGACGAAGGACCCGGTGAAGCAAAGGGAGGAAAGGGAAAGCGCCCCGAGGGCGACGAAGGCCTGGGAAAGGGTCACGACGAAGAGGAGGAGGGACAGGAAGGCCGTGTCCAGCGTGAAGCCAAGTATCCATGACTTCAGGTTCTTAGTGAATGTGCCCATTGAGATAGAACCCTCCGTCCTCGTCATTCATCCAGATGCTGTCATCCCACCCAAGGAGACCAAGGGACACGGAAGATAGGCTCCTGTACGTGCCACCCGCCCCCGACGCTTCTGGGATTTCTTTCGTGTAGTAGTTCCCTCTCGCGAGGCAATCCTCGTCGGCCGTGCCGCCGATTTGGCCAATGCGAACGGAAGGCCGGATTGTAGGCGAGAAGGAACTCACGCAGGACTCGACCTCCGTCCCTTTCGCCTCGCCTACAATCCCACCCAAGGAAGAGCCTTCTCCCCCGTCTGCGATCACCTCGGCGTAGCAATTGGATATGGAAGAACCGTCGGAAATCCCGGCGATCCCGCCGATGAAAGCCTTGCCGCTGCTTCGATACGCCCGCGCGGACTTGCAGTCGCGGATAACCGAATCCCGACACTCCCCGGCGATTCCGCCGATGGCGGAAAGCGAGGATCCATCAATCTCCAAGGTAACGTTCCCGTCGTTCGTGCACCGTTCCATCCGTCCATCGTTCCGCAAGGAGCCGGCAAGACCGATGGAGATATCTCCTTCCCACTCGAAATTCATCGACCGGTTCCCCCAACAGTTCCGGATTGTACCGCCATCGACGACTCCCGCCACTTGCCCGATATAGGCAGAATCCGACGCGCCCTGGAAGCTCAGCGTGCCTCCGCCAAAGCGAACCACGACGTTCTCAATTGTTCCCATGTTATAGGCGGCGATCTGACCGAAGGAAAACTCGGTGCAAGATTCAACTTCGGAAGGAATTTCGACCGTAAAGCCGGAGGAATAAATATTGATGTTCCTGATGGTGCCCTCGTTATATCCGATGAACCCGAAATAGCAGTTCCCTTCGTCTCCAATGGCAATCACGGAATTCTCATCGGCCCCCTGGAGGGTAACGCCCTTTCCGTCGATGATGCCACGGAAGGGCCTTTCCTTCGTCCCAATCGGAGTCCATCCCTCCGGAAGTTCCATCACATCGGACCCGAGGAAAACAAAATGCCCATTCAAATCGGCTGCAATCTTGAAAAGATCGTCCGGTGAAGAGATATAGGTAATGTCCGGATAGTAGTAGACGCCAATGAGTGCCAGGGAAAAAACACCGATTGCCACGGCCCCGAGGACGAGGGCGGGAACGGACCACCGGAAGGAGCCGCCCCCGCCACGCGAGACGAACGTCCTTCCCAATGAACGAAAGACTTTCCCGAGCCCGGCCTTCTCCAAGAAGAGACGCGTGTCTGCGACCCCGAACCCGACCCAAGCGGTCGCCATATAAACGAGCACGACTGCCACTCCGGTGATAAGAAGGCGCCAGAGGGAACCGAGAGCCAGCCCATAATGCAGGGCGAGCCCTACCGCAAGAGAAGCCACGATAGCAGGCGCGAACCCAAGGCATCCTTTCATGAAGAAGTCCCAAAGAGAAACGTCAAGGTGCCTTTTGAAGAGATAAAGGGAACCGGCTGCCTTCAAGGCCATGGAAATCAGGATGGCGGCGGATACGCCATACACCCCCCAGAGATAGCCGAGCCCAAAGAGAAGCCCTACGTTGATGACACTGGCGAGGAACTCCACTAACGCAAGCTCGCGTATCGAGTTCCGATACCGCATGAGCGCGGTCCGGTAGATGGTGAACGGAACGACGAAGAGCTGGCTCGCGGAAAGGATCACGGCGGATACGTAGGCCGGAGAGAACACGGGGTCGCCACCAAGCCAGACGAAAATGAAGTCCTCGCCAACGGAAACGAAGCCGATAAACACAAGAAGAAAGAGGTAAAGCTGGATTCTTCCCACCTTAATCGCGAGGCTTTGGATCTTCTCCGCCTGGTCCTTCGGATCCCCTTCCGAAATGCGCGCAAGCTGAGGCATGAAGAATCCGTTCATCACCGCGCTGAAGCTGTACATATAGCCTTCGAGAGGGCTGGCGATCCCGAACACGGCGATTCCCGTCGAATCCGAAACGATGCCAAGAACGCTCGGGGCGATGGTGATCATCAGCCGGGAAGCCAAGGTGATGACAAAGGCAAAGATGGAGAAAGAGGCGATCTCCTCGCACTCAGCAAGGGAGGTCTTGATGGAAAGGCGGATCCTTTTCCTGAGGCGGAACCGGACGAGGAGATAAAGAGACAGCGAATTGACCAGGGAGGAAATCGCATAGGCAACGACGATTGCGTAAATCCCCCATCGGAACGCCAGCGCGATCACCGTCAGGACGATATAGACGGTCTTATGCAGAACCTCGACAAGTTTGGCCGGAGCGAACTCCTCGTAGGCTGAAAGGACGCCATTGAAAATCGCAGTAGGAAACGTAATGAGGGAAGCTCCGGCAAGGATGACGAAGACAACCTTCAGGACATCCCGCTCCTCCGCGGAAAGGCCGACATAGACATAGTCGATCAGGAAACCAAATATGACGAAGGCGATAAGGATCAGGGCGTCAATGAAGAGGTAGAGCTTGAGGGTCGCGCTGAGAAACCGGTCCTCGTCAGCTATTTTTCCTTGCGCACGAAATCGGGAAACATAAGCATTGATCGTCGAACTCAACCCGAAATCAAGAAGAAAGAGATTCAGGATGGAGATCGCGAGGGTGTAGATTCCGTAAAGCCCGATGCCAATCTCGTTTTTAATCCATGGGGTAAAGAAAAGGCTGCTGAGGATGGAGACTCCGAGAGCCACATAGCCAAGGATGGCACCCCAAAGGATTTTCTTTTTGGGCGAAGCGTTCGCTAAAGTCGTGTGGGCAAGGTTCGCAGGCACGCTACGCATTTTATGCGTAGAAGGTCCTGGCAACTAGGTTTACATCATAATTCCGCCTGCAGGACAAAAGACGAAACAAAAGGGGGGACGGCAGCCACAGAGTGGGATTAAAGTCCCCAAACTTCCTTCCTGACCCAATCCGTCAGACTTGATATAGCCCACACGACCTTATCCGAGACATCGTCCACGTCATAGTCCGGAACAGCGATAATCCCTCTAGAACGACCCTCAAAAGCCCGTTTTCTCGCAATCGGGATTGCGTGCAGGATGTTTTCCTTCCGAATTCCGGGAATCGACATCGCGTGATGGATTGTCCCTTCCTGGCGCTCCGTAGAGGTACGGATCAACACCGCAGGAAAATGAGAGATCGCGCTTTCCTCGGTCAGGGACCCGGAGTCGCTCAGCACGACATAGGCGTTCCTCTGAAGCTTCCCGTAGTCAAGGAAGCCGAAGGGCTTGCTCTCGATGATCCTCGGGGAAAGACGGAAGCCTTCCGCCTCAAGCCTCTTCCTAGTCCTAGGGTGGCAGGAGAAGACGATGGGCATCCCTAGTTCCTCGGCGATCTCGTTCAGCGAGGTGAAGAGGGTGATCATCTTCTCCCTGTTGTCTACGTTCTCTTCCCGATGGGCGGAGAAGACGATGTAATGGTCCTTCTCCAGCCCCAGCCTTTCAAGGACGTCGGAAGCCTCGATCTCTTTGTCATGGGCGAGGATCACTTCCTTCATTGGGGATCCCGTCCTCACGATCCTCCTTTGGGGGAGGCCCTCCCTCAGAAGGTTCTGCTCGGCGAACTCGCTGTAGGGCATGTTGATGTCGGCGATGTGGTCGACGATCACGCGGTTGGTCATCTCCGCGACGTTCCAGTCCCAGCAGCGGTTCCACGCCTCCATGTGGAAGATCGGGCACTTGAGTCTCTTCGCGGAGATCGCGGAAAGCGCGCTGTTCGTATCCCCAAGGATCAGGACCGCGTCCGGCCTCTCCTCCCGGATGACCTCGTAGGACTTCGCGATGATGTTCCCCATCGTCTCCCCGAGGTCCTTCCCGACCGCGGAAAGGAAGATGTCGGGCTTCCGAAGGCCCAGCTCCTCGAAGAAGATGCCATTCAGCTCGTAGTCGTAGTTCTGCCCCGTATGCACGAGCGTATGGTCGAACTCCCGGTCAAGCCTCTTGATGGTCTCGGAGAGACGGATGATCTCGGGCCTCGTCCCGACGATCGTCATCACCTTCATCCTAGGCATGCTTCTTCCTCCCGAAGATGGCCCCGTAAACCCCGATGGGCAAGAGGAAGGAAAGGAGGACGCCAAGGAAGGAGAGGAAGAGCGACCAGTCGCCGAACCCATCGAGGAATCCCCCGAGGAACGAGGTCTTTTCCATCACGAAGCCCATGAGGAAGGCAAGAAGGGACCCCACCGATCCCGCGAGCCCGGAGAGGAGGGAAATCCTCCGGATCCTAATCGGCCCTCTCTCTAGCTTGAGAAGGAGGGACAGGGAGGAACGGACGCTGTTGAGGAAGACGAGGAGGGTGAGGAAGGCGACCGCGAGGCAAACCCCGGCGATTAGTCCTTCTCCCTCACCGCGGACGAGCGAACATGCCCCGAATAAGGAAAGCGAGACGGCAATGAACATGAAGAGCGCCTGGAACAGGTATTCGCCCGCGTTGAGCAAGACGTCCTTCCGGAAAGGCTCCCTTTCGAGGGATCCCGAGCGGAAGCGGACCCGGTTCTCCGGCATCTTTTTCCTCTCCGCCTCTTCCCCGAGGATGAGGAGAGGGGTCCCGCCGAAGGAGGGATATAGGTTCCGGACGAGGTCGAGAAGGGAACGATGCCTTTCCTCAACGATGAAATAGAGGGCGCCCCTTTCCTTCAGGAGGGACATCGTCCCCCGGACCTTCTCCCGATAGGGAAGGTCTTCGAAGGAAAGGAGTTCCTTCGCGATCCTTGCCCCTTCCTTCTCCCCGACAGGAAGGAGCGCGGAAAGGGATCCCCCTTCCTGGAAGCGGGCTTCCAGGAGGAAGAGGCACGCATCCCCCGGGCGGGAAAGGTCGTACTCCTTTCCCTCGGCGATGAGCTTTCCTTCCGTCCCCGCGGGAAAGAGGAAGGAGAGGACGTCCCGTTCCTTCCTCTCCATAGGAAGCAGGCGGTTCGTTCCCGCGGAGATGGAGAAGGAGAAAGTCCCTTCCTCCCCGGGGAAGCGGATGTCCTGGAAAAAGAGAGGCTCGCTCATAGGGAGGCGAATCCTTTCTTCTCCCGGTAGCGAAGGAACTTCCTGTCCGTCTTGGCCTCCCTCCTCCTAAGGAAGAGGAGGAGCCTCCATTCTAGGCGGTTCCAGAGAAGGTAGAAGGGGGAGGAGACGCCGGAAAGGACGTCCAGCATGAAGTAGTAGGAAAGGACGAGGACGATCCCCATCGTGAGGGAATAGCCACCGAAGCCCTCCCCGGAGAGGGAATAAAGCCAGGGAAGGAAGGCCAAGAGAATCCCTGGGAGGAAATAAAGGAGAAGGCCCTTCCCGACCTCCTTCGGGGAAGGGGACCATCCGTAGGCGAGGACAACCCCGAGGACGAGGGGAGCGAAGGCCAGCACGAAGGGGGCGTACCCCTCGAGGAAGGAAGGAAGCCCGAGGCCGAGGAAGGCCTCCAGGGCCCCAAGGACGAAAAGGCCGATTCCTTTCCAGGGATGCTGCCGGACAAGCGAGCATCCCAGCGCGAGGAGGAAGGGCGCGAGAAGGATGGCCATCCCCGCGGCGAGGGCGGAAGGAATGTCCCCGAAGAAAAGCCCGGCCAAGTCGTAGGAAGGCGCGAGGCAATATAGAAGGATGAGGGCCGCAGGCATCAAGACCGCGTAGGCCCCGAGGAACCCCCTAGGCTTCCATGGATGGCCCGGAAGCGCGAGCGCCTCCTCTTCCGAAAGCTTCCGGTACTCCTCCGTCTCAAGGTGCTCGGAGGTAAGGAGAGGAAGCCCGAGGAGGACATAGAGCATCGCGAAGGTGATGTTCGGGTTGAGGAAGGAGGAGGCCTCGATGAAGGAACGGGAGAAGAAGCCGAGGTAGATGAGGAGGAGAGGCCAGCCGTAGGGGCTCCTTCTCCTCATCGCCCGGATGATGAGGACGAAGAAGAACAGCCACATGGCGATGCAAAGCCCGAGGCCGACGATCCCTCCCTTCGCGAGTTCCTCGACGTAGGCGTTGTCGATCGGGAGGAAGCCCCCATAGAACGCGTAGATCTCGTTCTTCCAGTTGGCGAACCCATAGCCAAGCCACTGTGAGAGGGGGCTCGTCTTCAGCGCGTCCCACGTGATCTGGAAGCAATCGAGCCTCGCGTTCCCCGAGCCGTCGATCGAATTGATGAGCTGCTTCAGGCGGCCGAAGGCGATCGCGGGATAAGGCCGGAACCAGTCGAGCCCCAGCTCGTCGAGGAAGGGAAAGAGGATGAGCGCCGCCATGATGGCAAGGCCGAAGAGAAGGAACATCGTGTTCCGGAAGGGATGCTCCCGGATGGAACGGAAGGCGTTCCAGAAGAAGCCGCCGACCAAGACGATCGCGGTCGCCATGATGCTGCTCTTGCTCATGACAAAGAGCTGGAGGAAGGTCAGCCAAAGCATCAAGGGCCACCTCCACCAGCGGGGCCTCTTGGATTCCAGGAACATCATCGAGGCTACCCCGATGAAGATGGTGAACCCATAGGCGTTCCTGTTGCGGAAGTAGGCCGAGGGAATCATCACCGTAGCGTGGGTGCCGTCGAAGAAACTCTTGTAGCAGTCGATCTCGACGACGAGGGAGTAGCAGACGGTTATCAGCGTGAACACGAAGATCAAGGAACAGGCGAAATGATAGAAGTCCATGCCCCGCGCCATCTTCGGGACGAAGGCAAGGAGGTAGTAGAGGGCAAGGGAGACATATAGGGACAGCACGCTGTAGCGGATCTGGCCTGAAAGCGTGGGGACGAAGACCGCCTGCCCGTCCTTCACGGGACCCGGGACAAGCCAGATGCCCACAATCGAGAGAAGGAAGAAGAGAAGGGCGAGCGAAAGCCACCTCCAGGAAGTCCGTATCCCAAATTTACGGGACCCCACCCACTGGACGGCGACAAGGACGGGGACGTAGCAGGCGAGGGTCAAGTACAGCGCGGCGTCCGAATAGATCCTCGCCGGATCCCCGAAGTCCATGAAGAGGTTCTCCTCCCCGTAAAGGACTAGGCTGGCAAGAAGGAAGACGATCAGGAGGAAGGAAAGGAGATACGGCGTCAATCCTCTCCAGTTTTTCCGAAAAACCATCCCTGCCATATTGCCAAGCGAAGGGATTTTACAACACCGGAAGCCAGAGGCTTACTACTCCTGAGGGAGCGAGAGCATCTCCCCGAACCGGAAATCCAAGGACGAAGGGAAGAAGGCGCCCAGGCCAGACTGCGGGAAAAACGTCAGTTCAGTGATAAAAATACCTTCTTGGACAACAAGGAAATCCACGCGAACTTCGAGAAATCTGCTCGAGACAAGCTCCGCGTTATTTTTCATTTCGCGAAGGATTGGAAGGGTGATCCTTTTGGAGAAATCCTTATCTTCTGCTAGGCAGTTTCGACTTCATGCCGGCGATTGGCCGAAGGTTTTCATCAAACAGATTGTTCCGGAGGTCATGCAGTCTCCCGATGCATTCAATGCCAAAAAGGACCCGGCCATCTGCACAGGAAAATTTATAGTCAACGAGATCTCCGAACGAGGGATGCGGATGCAGCAGCTTCTCCGCATATACCCGAGGGACGATGTTGTCGTACACCCATTCCCCGTTCCTCTGCTCCTCGGAGTAACGACGGCCCATGCTCTTCCGGAGCTTCTCGAGGACCGAGCCGAAATCCGTCTCGCCTTTCTTGCAAAGGAACACGGACCCGCAGTCATGGGTGGTCTTCAGGACGAACTCGTCCGGGAGCGATTCCAGGTCTATCTCATCGACGGAATCCCAGGCGCCATAGACCGGGACGACATACTTCCCAAGCCCGATCTCCTCAAGGAACCTCTTGCACTCCAGCTTGTCGGCGACCCTTTCCCAGAGGGGATCCCGGTAATGGAACTTGAGCCACGAGATTTTCTCGTTGAACGAGCGAGGATGCTCAAGGTCGAAGGGGTAGCCGCAGACAAGGGCCCCGATCCGGTTCGCGCGAGCGATGGGGTCCAGGCGATCCAAGGATCCATCCTTCCTTTCCTTCCTTAGCCGAAGAATCCGGAAAAGGGAGTGGGATTTGGCAAGAAAACGCAGTCGAGAGAGTTTCTTCTCCATCACTTCTCCAGGAACGCGCGGATATCCTCCATGACCTTGAGGCGGCCCTCCCCTTCGTTGAGGATCTCGTGCCGCATCCCTTCGTAGAGGATCGTGGTGACATCCTTCACCCCGTGGCCCTTGTACATCTTCTCGAGGAGAAGGACGCCCTTGCCGAACCTGCCGACAGGGTCACCCTCCCCCGCGACAAGAAGAAGGGGGGTGTCCGGATCGAGGTTCTTCAAGGCCTTCTCGTCCCAAAGGTGAGCCATCCCCTTGAGGAACACCTTCCAGAAGCCGTTCGTGTTCGTGGCCCCGCAGTAAGGATCCGCGTTATAGCGGGCGACGTTCTCCTTGTCCTCGCTCAGCCAGTCGTTCCGGTCCTCCCTCCCTGGGATCGACCTCTCGTAGGCGCCGATCGAAAGGCGCTGCAGGAGGCGCGAGGGCTTGTCCCAGTTCCATTTGTCGACGAAGAGGCAGGCGACGAAATAGCCCATCTTCATCAGGGCCTTGTCCGGTCCGTTGGAACCCATCAGGACGACCTTGTCCGCGAGCCCCGGATATTTCGTGAGGAAGCGCTGGCTCATGAAGGAGCCCATCGAGTGGCCCATGAGGAAGGTCGGGAGGCCGTTCTCCTTCAGCTCCTTGATCCTGAGCGCGAGAGCGTCGACGTTGTCCTCGAAGGCGGTCTCGTGCCAGCGCTGGAGGAGCGAGGGGTCCTCAACGTTCAGCCCTTGCCCAAAGGCGTCCATCACCGAGACATCGAACCCCTTCTTGTTCAGGAACGTCGCGAACTCCTCGTAGCGCCCCCCGTGCTCACACATGCCGGTCTGGATCAGAAGGTTGAAGCGGGGATGCTCCGCGGGAAAGCGCCTCCCCTTGATGAGGATCCCTTCCCTCAGGTTGATCTCGAAAAGTTCCATCCTATTTCTCCTCCTTAAGCACCTTCGTCGCGAAGCGGTAGGCGTCCCTGGCGGCGTCCTCGAGCGAAAGGCGGGCCTTCCAGCCAAGCTCCTCCTCGGCCCTGGAGGGATCCGCATAGCTCATCGCGATGTCCCCCGGCCTCCTCCCCGCGATCGTATAGGGGATCTTCCTTCCCGTCGCCTTCTCGTAGGCACGGATAACGGAAAGCACGCTCGTCCCCCGTCCCGTCCCCAGGTTGAAGACATGGAAGCCCGGGCCCTTGGAATGGGAGAGCGCCGCGACATGCCCTTCCGCAAGGTCCACCACGTGGAGGTAGTCCCGGATGCAGGTCCCGTCCTCCGTCTCGTAGTCGTCGCCGTAGATGGCGATTCCCGGACGGAGCCCGAGGGCGACCTGGTTGATGATCGGGAAGAGGTTGTTCGGGATCCCGTTCGGATCCTCCCCGAGAAGGCCGGAGGGATCGGCTCCCACCGGGTTGAAGTAACGAAGCGAGACGACCTCCGTCTCCGGATGGGCGATGACGTAGTCGCGGAGCATCCTCTCGTTCATGACCTTCGTCTCCCCGTAGGGATTCGTCGCCTCCCTCACCGGGGAATCCTCGCGGAAGGGCAGGTCTTCGGAATCCCCGTAGACGGTCGCCGAGCTGGAGAAGAGGATCCGAGAGACCCCATGCCTCTCCATCTCGCGGAGGACGGACAGGGTGCACCCGAGGTTGTTCTCGTAGTAGAGGACGGGCTTCCCGACGGACTCCCCGACCGCCTTGAGGGCGGCAAAGTGGAGAACTGCCTCGAAGGCGTGCTTCTGGAAGATCCTCTCCATGAGGGACTCGTCCCTCACGTCCCCCTGGTAGAAGGGAATCTTCCTTCCGGAGAGAGACTCCAGCGCGCCGAGGTTCCGGATCTTGGAGTTGACGAGGCTATC
Source organism: uncultured Bacilli bacterium (assembly GCA_944350325.1). Classification (GTDB taxonomy): domain Bacteria; phylum Bacillota_I; class Bacilli_A; order RFN20; family CAG-826; genus UBA4951. The sequence continues at coordinate 42,196 of CALVOS010000038.1, forward strand.
GACGATGACGGGGTCGTAGCCTTCCTTCATGAGGGCGAGGGTCGTCTCGGCCCCGATGAAGCCGAGCCCTCCGGTGACAAGGACTTCCTTTCCCATCTACCTCCTTTCCGAGAGGCGCTTCGCCTCCCTTTCCGTGAGGCGTTCCTCCTCCTTCTCCTCCTCGCCCTCGGCCTTCTTCACGAACAGGGCGTCGAAGGTGGAGCCTTCCCCCAGGGAGGAGATCATCGCCCGGGCGAGCGTCTGGTCGATCGAGGAGCGGACGGCAAGCCGGATCGCGAGGAGGGCGATCCTCCCGTAGGCGTCGCGGAAGGCCTGCTCCCTCTCCTCGCCTTCCGGAGCGAGGGACGCCTTCTGGAGCACTTCCCTCGTCTTGTCCTGGAGGCTCGAGGTCCTTTCCGCGATGAAGTCGGAAAGAAGGGTGCGGTAGAAGCCGTAGACCTCCTCCTTCCCCTTCCCCAGGGCCCCTTCCATCTCGAGGAGGCGCCCGATCTCCGTCATCGAGAGGGAGCGCTTCAGCACGGCGATCGCCATGAGGTAGCCGAGCTGCTCCTTCCCGTAGCGCTTTCCTTCCGGCTCCTTGATGATGCGGGCCTTCACGTAGTTATTGACCATGAAGGAGGTGATCGTCTGGCCGTTCCCTTCCCCCAGGGGGCGGAGGACGTTGTTCACGTACTCAAGGACCTGCTCCATGTAAAGGCGCACGGGCGGGAGCTCCCGATAGGGCGGGAGCTCAAAGTCCGAAAGGGACTCCAGGTAGGAAAGGAGACCTTCGATCCCGGAAAGGGTCAGCTCCGTCTTTTCCTCTTCCATCCCTACTCCTCCTTGCCGATCCTCTCGCGGATCATCTCGCTCAGCCTCGCGGGGTTCGCCTTCCCGCGGCTCAGCTTCATCCCCTGGCCGACGAGGAAGCCCAGGGCCCTGTCCTTCCCGTTTAGGAAGTCTTGGACCGACTGGGCGTTCTCCGAGAGGACCTTCTCGACGATCCCGAGAAGGAAGCCTTCGTCAGAGACCTGGGGCTTGAGGCCGAGCCTTTCCACGGCCTCCTTGGGCGAGATCCCCTGCTCGAAGGAAAGGGCGAGCGCCTCGGCGGCCTGCTTGTGCTGGAAGCCCCCCTCGTCCTGGAGGAGGACCGCCTCCCCCATCCATTCGGGGGGAAGAGGGAAGGAATCCCAAGAAAGCCCCGCCTTGTTGAGGTGCTGGTTCCCTTCCCCGAGAAGGAAGTTCGCGAGGCTCTTGGGGTACTTGGTGAAGGAAAGCGCCTTGTCGAAGTAGAGCGCCATCCCTTTGTCCTGGAGGATGACCTCGGCGTCCTTCTCCGTCAATCCGAGGGCGATGTAGCGCGCCCTCTTGGACTCATAAAGCTCCGGGCAAGTCTCCACCGCCTCCCTCACGAACTCCTCCGAGAGGGCGATCGGGGCGATGTTGGGCTCCGGGAAGTACTTGTAGTCCACGGCGTCCGTCTTCAGGCGCATCAGGACCGTCCGCCCCTTCCCCTCGTCGTAGCGCCTCGTCTCCTGCCGAACCTCCTTCCCCATGAGGAGGAGACCGGCCTGGCGATCGATCTCGTAGTCGAGGGCGAGCTCGATGTTCTTGATCGAGTTCAGGTTCTTGATCTCGACCTTCGTGCCAAACCCCTCCGTCCCATAGGGGCGGATCGAGACGTTCACGTCGACGCGGAGGGAGCCCTCCTCCATCTTCCCGTCCGAGATGCCCGCGTAGAGGACGATGTTGCGGATGCCCTCGACATAGAGCCTCGCCTCCTCCCCCGTGCGAATCTCCGGGAGGGAGACGATCTCGACGAGGGGCACCCCGGCGCGGTTATAGTCCAGGAGCGAGCAGTCCGGGAAATGGAGCTGCTTCGCGGTGTCCTCCTCGAGGTGAATCCTCTCGATCCCGATTCTCCTCTCACCCCTCGAGGTGCGGATGAGGAGGGAGCCGTTCCTTCCGATCGGATGGAACTGCTGGGTGATCTGGAAGCCTTTCGGGAGGTCGCTGTAGAAATAGTTCTTCCGGTCGAAGCGGACCAGGGGGTCGATTTCCATCCCGAGGGCGTGGGCGAGGCGGATCCCGTTCCGGACCGCCTCCTCGTTCACCGTGGGCATCGTCCCGGGGAAGGCGAGGTCGAAGGGGGCGAGCTCGGTGTTCGGCTCCTTCCCATAGGTCACGGGCGCGGAACTGAACATCTTGCTCCGCGTCCTCATCTCGACATGGATCTCGAGCCCGATGACCGCCTCGAAGTTCATAGTCTCCCCTCCTTCCTCTCCCGGACGGAAAGATTCCTGAGCCCCGTCTCTTCCTCGACGAGCGCGGACATCCGGAAGAGCCTCCGCTCGTCGAAGGCGCGCCCGGTGAGGTTGACCCCCAGGGGGAGCCCTTCCTCGAAGGAGAGGGGCAAGGTGATCGATGGAAGCCCGGCGAAGTTCCCGAGCGCGAGATGGTTGTCCGCGATGAGGTAGGCGTCCGAGAGGCGGTCGCCTTGCTCATCAAAGAGGGGCGCCGCTCCGGGGGAGGCGGGGGTCAGGAAGAAATCGCACTCGGTGAGGATCTCGCCGATCCTCGCCACGATCTTGGCGCGATTCCTCTGGGCGCGGAGGAAGAGCTCCTCCTGGTTCTCCCTCATGAGGGAGTAGGAGCCGATGACGAAGCGCCTCTTGATGAGCTTCCCGAAGCCCTGGGTCCTCGCTCTCAGCATGACCTCCTCGTAGGTGCTTCCTCCTGGATAGGGCCCGAACTTGATGCCGTCGAGGTTCGCGTCGTTGCTCGTCGCCTCGGCGCAGGAGATGACGAAGTAGGTGATGTAGATGGAACGGAGCATCTCCTCCCCGAAGCGGACGTGGCGGACCTCCACGCCCCTTTCCTCAAGCCGGGAAAGAAGCTTTCCGGCATCCTTCGCGATCTTCCTCTCAGGGATCGTGCCCATGAGGTCGTCAAGAACGGCGACCTTCATCCCTTCAAGCGAAATATCCTGGTACTTCGCGTATGAATCGACGGATTTATCAGAAGAGGTGGCGTCCTTCTCGTCTCTTCCCGCAAGAGCCTCGAGAAGAATCGCCGCATCGTCCACAGACCTTGTGAAGTAACCGACCGCGTCAAGGGAGGGAGCGAACGGGAAAAGCCCGAAGCGGCTGATCCTTCCCCAGGTGGGCTTGATGCCGACGAGCCCCGCGTAGCCAGCGGGCTTCCTCACGGAGTCCCCGGTGTCTGAGCCTAGGGCGAAGGGGACGGCGCCTGCGGCGACGAGCGCGGCCGACCCGCAGGAGGATCCTCCTACCATCCGATGGTGGCTCTCGTCCCAGGGGTTATAGGTCTTCCCCAGGTGCCCGCTCGTTCCGGTCCCGCCCATCGCGAGCTCATCGAGGGTCGTCTTCCCAAGAAGGACGGCGCCCCTCTCCTTGAGACGCCGGATCACCTCCGCGTCGAAGACAGGGACATAGCCCTTCAGGATGTTGGAGGAGGCAGTGGTCTCCACGCCCTTCGTGGAGAAGTTGTCCTTCGCGAAATAAGGGACCCCCCATAGGAGGTTGTCCCTCTCGCATTCCCCAAGGGACGAGGCGAAGGAAAGGGCCTCCTCGTAGCAGGTCGCTTCAAGGGCGTTGTCCTGATTCTCCTTCGCGCGACGGATCGCCTCCTCAGCGACCTCGCGCGGGGTCGTCTCCCCCCTCAGATAGGCTTCGTGGAGGCCGCGGATCCCAAGATCGAGATAGCCCATCACTGCACCACCCTCGGCAGCTTGACCCGCCCGTCCAGGACGCTGCCCGCGTTCCGGAGCGCCTCTTCCCTCTCGAGCACTGGCGCGGGCTCGTCCTTGCGGAGATAAGAGGTCTCGCAAGGGAAGGGGAAGGTCATGGGCTCAAACGCATCGAGCCCCTCCCCCTGCCCGAGGGCCTCCATCTGCCGGGCGAGGATGCGGAACTCCTCCAGGAGGGTCTTCAGCTCCTCCTCGCCCATCTCGAAGAGAAGGCGCCTTGAGGCTTCCTTCAGCACGTCGATCGTAACTTCCTTCATAGCCTCCTGATTTTACTTCAAGAAGCAGGTTCTTTCCTCATCAGTTGGTTTTGGAAACGAGGTTCTACTCCTCGCTCCTCCTGAGCTCCTCCATCAGAGTCTTCCTGTCCTTGCGGAAGAGGGAAAGGAAGGCGAGGGAAAGGCAAAGGACGGGGATGAGCAAGCCGAAGAAGTAGCCGCCAATGGAGAAGGGGAACGCCTCATAGAACGTGGGGTAGAGCGACCTGACCATAAGGTCCTTTATCGGTAGAAGGATTGGGTAGGCAAGCGTCCCGGCGAGGGAAGGGATAAGGAAGGCGAGGAGGAGAGGGAAGAAGAGCGCAAGCGTGGATTTCCAGAAGGAAAGGCCAGAAATCCGCAGGCGGAGCGCTAGAGGACCCACGGCAGCGATCGCTATCCGCTTCACAAGGAAGGCGACGAATAGCATGACGAGGGCCAGAAGGGAGGAGGCGGCCCAAATGACGGGGAGGGCGTAGGCGCTGATTCCCTGAAGAATCGGAATCTGCGGATAATCATAATAGGACGGCGACACTAAGTTGCCGCTATTGGACAAAAGCCAGGAAGGGTTGACCTGATCCACGGGGTAGCTTTCTATTGGACTAGTTGAAAATGACCCTGAAAAGAAGGAGTTTGCGTGGATTTCTTCATAAAGCTGGTCCGTTGGAAGAAGGGCGCACCCCGTCATGCAAAGGTTTCCGACGGGGAGAAAACCTAGGAATTCGATCGGTCCTGATGGAATATCCCCGGGACCGCTGGACGAGGGGCCTTCCATCAAGGCTCTCTCGAGCGCCGCGCTGTACTCCGGAGCTTGGCTCAGGGCCTCGTTATAAACGATATAGGCTCCTCGACCATCCCCTCTCGCCAGCTCGCGGAGCTCATCTCTCCCAGGAGCGAGGATCATCTCGGACGAGGTGTGGTAGAACATTCCTTCGGAAACAAGCGCCTTTGCAACTTCTTCCGAACGATTGCCCCGCAGCATCACCTGCGAGTCTGCAAGCGCGATATCCGCTCCGGTCTTTTCGGAAACAAGGATGGGGCAATCGTCCATGGTTGACCTAGCCCACTCCCGCTCTATCGCCTCGACGGTCAAGTTCACTCCATCGACTTCAAACGAGGAGGGAAAATCGTCCGCATAACAAGAAGGCACGTAGGCAACGCCATCCTCAGGTCGGAAAGACTGCCCATAAAGGCTGACGGAATTCCCATGGCCATAGACAAAGTCAAGGAAGCCGAACTCCTCGGTGTAAACTCTCGCCTTAGCTAGCGCGTCCTCCGAAAGGATCCCGTCCGTCCCGAGGGAGACGCTGACGATCTCGTAGTCCTCGCCCTTTATGAGATCAAGCAACGCAAGGCTGGGATCATAGAAGGAAAGATTTATCCCAAAAGAAGAAAGGACGCCCGCAAGGAATGAGAGCACACCAAGGAGGCATACGCGCGGCTTCATGTCCCTCAAGGAGTATTTCCCTGCCTTCAAGAGCGGGGCGAGGGCAGGCTTTCTCGCTGCAAGCACGGCTTCTTCATGAGGCGCGCAGGGTATTTCCAAGGAGCCGCCACGGTCCTCCACGACCTTGCCCTTATCCATAAGGATGAGCCGGCATGGCCCGTCGCGATCCTCGTCGTAGTCATGGGAGGCGATTACCACAAGTCGTTTCTCCGCCTCTTTCCTTAAAAGAGAATAGACCTTCGCCTTGTTCTCATCATTCAGGTTCCCCGCGGGTTCATCCAGAACGAGCGCGTCCGCCTCGCTTTGGCAGGCAAGGGCGATCAAGACCCTGGCCTGCTCTCCCCGGGAAAGGCTCTGGACCAAACGGTCGCCATATCCAACAAGCCCAAGAGACGCGAGAAGAGCCTCCCCCACGTCCGGGAACCCGTAGGCACGGTAGAGCTCCTTCACCGTCAGTCCGGGCGCGACGATTGGTTCCGCCGGCAAGTAGAAGAAGCGGGAGCGAAGGCCATCGGCCTTTCCAAGAGCCTTACGTTCCTTCGCCCCGATTGCCTGCCCATCGATCAAGCGCGTTCCCGCATCTGGATCGTCAAGGAGCGCAATTAGACTAAGGAGGGTCGTTTTCCCACAGCCAGACTTACCTCGAAGAACATGGATTTCCCCTTGTGAAAAAACAATGTCCCCTACTTCCAAGGTGAAAGCGACATTTCCTTCGCTTTTATCAATGAACGCTTTGGAAACATCATGTAATTGAATTCTCATAAACATATAATACTTCGTATGAAAAATCGGTTTGAATCCGACAAAACCGAGTACTACTTAGGCTGATGGAAACCATAAGGCTTCGATCTTTGAGGCTTCATATCGACAACGAGACGGGCGGATTCAACCTGACGGTCCCGTCGTTGTCCTTCCCTGACAAAGGAATCCATATCCTTCAGGGGGAATCTGGGTCCGGCAAGACAACCCTCCTCAGGATCATCGCAGGGCTCCAGGACGGCTACGTAGGCGAGGCGGAGCTTCCGGCAAGGGAAAACGTCTTCTTCTGCCCTGCCGAGGGATGCGCCCTCCCGTTTCTTTCCATCAAGCAGAACCTCTCGCTCGTGGATAACCGTAAGGACCATTCTATGGTCCGGACGCTCGGGCTTCCGTCGACAAGCAAGATGGCGAGTTCGCTCTCAAGAGGCGAGCAGGCCAGGCTCTCCCTCGCGATGGCCTGCGCCTCCTCGAAGGAGGTCCTTCTTCTAGACGAGCCGACCGCGAACCTCGATCCCGTAACCTCCGAGACGGTCTGGAAGGCCCTCGGGAAGATCGCTAGCTCGAGGCTCGTAATCGTCGCCACGCATTCCCTTCCCGAATATGTCGCTCCTGCTTCGGTCACTACGATCAAAGAGGGGGACGTCTCCCAGGAAATCCTCGCCGACATCCAAGAAAGCGTCCCGCCTGCGGAAACAAATAACGGGCATCTGCCGAGCGCCTTCTCGTTCTTTAAGGCAGGGATTTCCTCCTTGCGGTCGCGCCTGGGGATCGCGATCCCCATGGGGATCCTTGCCGTAGGGGGCTTTCTTCTTTCCACGTGCGGGCTGAACTTCCTCGAAGTGGACTTGCCCGCCACCTTATCCGCGATCATCGGCCAGACTTCGGGCACCAACATCCCGTTCGAATGGGAGAGCGGAATTCCTGACGAAACGAACGAATTCCTGGACTCCACGTTCGGGGATGGGGAAAGGCTATATGCCTGCGAGGCAGGGAACTACCGAATCGCCCCTTATTCCGCCTGCTCCGACTGGATTGGGGTTCCTGAACCCGAGCCGGGAAGCTGCTATGCGGAGGCAAGAATCGAAATTCCAGAGGACAACATGATCGTCATCGACGAAGGGCACTCCTTCAATTGCCTCGGCCAGTTCGGCCAGGACTTTAAGGTTAACTCGCCGACCTTCGTGATTCTGGCGGACGAGGACTTCAATGACATTGTCCTCAGCTCCAGCCTCTTCTATTCCCATGAACTCGGCCCCAGACATGTCGACCTTTACCACCAGACAGGCGTCGAGACGGCCCTCACTAGCACGACAGATGCCTCCGTCCACGACATTGGCAACTACCCTTTCACGATATATCCGACCAAGGAAGAGGCGGCGGAATACCTGGAGGGCAACAAAGTAATTCTCGAGGCCTACTACGTCGAGGGAAGGATGCCGGAAGAGGGAGAGATCCTGATTGGAAGCGCCGAAGTGTGGGAAAGGCTGGAGGCGAGAGGATCGGGCCCCTATTACCTCGATGTTCCTGGCCTGGAGGAGCCGGCGGAGATCGTCGGTGGCGTTTCCATTCTTAAAAAGGACGGCACCACAAGGAACTCGGAGATGCTCTTTCTAAACGAGACGTCGTTTTCGATTGCGATAGAACGCCGCCTCGCCATGGGATCGGGCATAGGAGGGGGAGGGCTCTATGGATCCACCTCGTTCCTACAGGAGCATGTCGATATGGTCCAGGACGGGCGCATTACTCTCGAAGGGCTTGGCGTCAGCGAGCGAGATATCGATAGGATCCGGCAGTCTTCCACGAGCGCCCCGACCTTCTTCGCCACGATCGGCGGAATCGTCATTCTCCTTGTTTTCCTTGTCTATTCAGCCTATGGCGTGCTTGCGGCAAGGAAGACGGACGCCGCGGATAGAAAGCTCTCGCTCATCGGGTCCACGAAAAAGGAAAGGCTCGTCTTCTCCATAGGAGAGGTTCTCTTTTCCGTCCTTCCTGCCTATCTATTGGGAACTCTCCTCGCGGCGATTATCTTCCCCAGCTGGAACGGCGCAATCCTGAGCCACCAGCTTCTTCCCTATGGCTATCTCCATTCTTTCAGCTGGGGGTATCCGGCATGCCTTCTCGCCGCGATCGTGATGCTATTGCTCTTGGCGCTCACGCCCTGTCTTCGCATTTATCGCAAGAAGGACCGCTGATCCGCCGGATTATTCACTGGCAAGGGAGTAGATAAGGAACTCTTCATTCTGGATTTCCTCATCGCGATAGGGGCGATAGTCCCCAAGCGCTTCCCCGAAGTCCCGGAATGTCTTCTCTTCCTCCCCCATGATGATGTAGCGAGGGCGATCGGGGCCGAGAAGATAGCCCTCAACCGCCTCGCGGACGGACGGGGAGAAAGCGGACCACCAGCTCTGGAAGTGGAGGCAGGGGCAATCCGGCGCGAGGAAGTCCTCCTTAAGGAGATAGAGAGAGGCGTCAACGTTCAGGACGAACACCTCCCCTTCCCGATAGGCCTCCTCCGGGATTAGGTCCATGTCGTGGAGATATTCCTCCGACTTCTTGATGGAAAGCCCGTAGGCCCCGGCCCCTGACCAATAGAGGGCGGGATTGAGGAGGGAGGAAAGGGAGAAGACGAGAATCCCCAGGGAGAAGAGCCCGATGCGCCACGCCCGCTCGACGCGCCCCTCCCTCTTGAAAGGAAACTCCATCAAAGGAAGGAAGAGCAGGGGGAAGGCGCCCCATAGGTAGTTGAAGTACCGCATGAAGGGAGAGAGGAGGAGCAGGTAGAAGGAGGTGGCAAACGCAAAGGAGGAGAGGATGCCGTCGAGAGGCGCTCCCCTCCTCCGATAGAGCGCCCCAATCCCTAAATAGAAGCAGGACGAAACCAAGGCCCCTAGGAAAGTCAGGAGGAACTGATCAAGAGGGTAGATTTCCGTCCCGATGCTGGATAGATAGGACGCGTTCCCTCCAAGGAGCGCCTCGAGCATCGCGTCGAGATATCCTCCTCCGGCGGCAAGGCCAAGGAATAGGGAGAGAGGAGGAAGAAGCCCGAGGAAGGCAAGGGCGGCATCTTTCGCCAGATGGAGGATCGGCTCCTTCTCCTTCAGGACGAGGAGGAGGCGCAGGAAGCAGATGGATAGCGCGGCAAAGGCGTCCAGGGGACGGGACATAAGGGAAAGCCCCGCGGCGGTTCCTGAGAGGAACATCGATAGCAGGACCGCCCAGTTCTTCTTTCTTAGCGTCCCGAAGAGCAAGAGGAACAAGGACAAGGACACCCAAGGGAGGATCCACTCCCCCTCATGGCCTCCCCCGTTGAGGACGAGGAAGCGCCCGAGGACGGACAATGACGCGGCGAGGAGGAAGGAAGAGGCGCGGGAACGGCGAGGAAAGAGGAGATAGGCGCTCCGGAGGAGGAAGAAAAAGGAAAACGCTCCAGCCAGGACCTCAAGGAGAAAGACGCCCCCTCTTCCGCCCATCAAGAGACCGAGGGCGGTCAGATAGACATGGAAGGTGCCCTTGTGGTCGTAGAAGTCGACGTAAGGCACCCTTCCTTCCAGGAGGAGGGAGGCTTCCAGGAGGAAGAACTCGTTGTCATAGGTAAAGGAGGAGATTCCTGGCAGGGGATAAAGGGGCGACAGGGAGAAGCTGAAGAAAAGGCTAAGGAAGAAGGCGAGGGCGAGGCTCAGCCCGATTTCAAGCGCAACCCTCCCCAAGGGAGTTCCGAGGAGGGAAGAAAGAGTCTTCCCCATCCTATCCGCGCATCGTCCCGAGATGGTCGAGCGCGGTCTTCTCGTCCATCAGCTCGATTCCAAGCGCCCGCGCCTTCTCGAGCTTGCTCCCCGCGCCTGGCCCGTAGATGAGGATGTCGGTCTTCTTGGAGACGCTTCCCGAGACCTTCGCCCCGATGCCCTCGAGGATCTCGCTCATTTCCTCGCGCGTATATTTCTCAAGGCTCCCCGTAAGGACGATGGTCTTCCTGTAGAAGTAGGAGTTCACGTCGACCTGATCGCTTCCGAGATAAGCAAAATTCACGTGATATTCGCGCAGAAGCGAGATGATTCTCTGGTTATCGGGATTCTGAAACCACTCGAGGATCGATTTCGCCCCCACAGGGCCGAGATCGGGGATGCCGATGAGGTCGTCCTCCTTCGCCTCCATGAGGGCGTCCAGGCTCTTGAAGCGCCTTGCGAGCATCCTCGCGGTCTTCTCCCCCACTTCCTTTATCCCAAGGCCGAAGAGGAGTCGCTCCAGGGACTGTCCCTTGCTCTTCTCGATCGCGTCGATCAGGGAGTTGATGGACTTGTCGCTCCAGCCATCCAGCTCCTTGATCTCCTGCGCGTGCTCGCTCAGCCGATAGACGCTCGGGATGTCGGTGAAGAAGCCCTCGCCGAAGAACTCCTCGACGATCGAGGAACCGAGCCCATCGATGTCCATCGCGTTCCTTGAGGCGAAGTGGATGATGGACTCAATCTTCCTCGAGCCGCATTCCGGGTTAAGGCAGTAATGGAGGCCTTTCACCCTCGTGAGAGGCATATGGCATACCGGGCATTCCTCCGGCATCCTCCATTCCCTCTCCGTCCCGTCCCTCCTTTCCTTGAGAGGCGCGACGACCTCCGGAATCACGTCCGCGGCCTTATGGAGGGTCACGTAGTCCCCAATCAAGAGCCCCTTCTCCTGGACGAAGTCCTCGTTGTTGAGGGTGGCCCGCTGGACGATGGACCCGGCGACCCTGACCGGATCCAGGACGGCGTTCGGAGTCACCCTTCCCGTCCTCCCGATCGTCACGAAGATATCGCGCAGGCGCGTCACCACCTCCTCAGGCGGGAACTTGTACGCCGTCGCCCAGCGAGGCTCCTTCGCCGTATAGCCCAGCGCATCGTAGGCATCCATGTCATCGACCTTGAAGACGAGCCCGTCGATATCGTAGGGGAGGGAAGGCCTCTTCTCCGTATACTCCCTCACATAGTCGAGCAGAGCCTCCACCCCGTGGAGCTTCCTTCTCTCGTGGTTCGTCCGAAAGCCCTGCTCGTCGAGAAAGTCGAGCGCCTCCGAATGGACATGGATCCCAAGCTCACGGGCGTTCACCAGGTAGTACCAGAAGGCATCGAGCTTCCGGGAGGCGGCGACCTTCGGATCGAGGTTCCGGATCGAGCCGGCGGCGCAGTTCCTGGCGTTCGCGAAGGGAGGCTTCCCCTGGGCCAGCTGCTCCCGGTTCACTTCCTCGAGGGAGCGCTTCGGCATATAGACTTCCCCCCTCACCTCGAAGGACCGGGTCTCCTTCACCCGGACGGGGATGCTTCGGATGGTCATCACGTTCTGGGTGACGTCCTCCCCGGTCACCCCGTCCCCCCGGGTCACCGCGTACTGGAGCCGCCCTCCCTCATAGACGAGGGACATCCCGAGCCCGTCGATCTTGACCTCGCCGACGTAGTCGACGACCTCCACGCCGAGCAACTCCCTGACGCGCCTGTCGAAGGCGCGGATATCTTCCTCGTTGAAGCAGTTTCCTAGGGAAAGCATGAGCCTTTTATGGGGGATTTTTCGAAATTCGGATTGGACTTCCCCTCCTACCCGCGAGGTCGGGGAATGAGGGTCCTTGAGCCCAGGCCATTCCTCCTCGAGGGCCTTCAGCTCCTGCATGAGGGAATCGTACTCCGCGTCGGAGACCGAACTCTGGTTGAGAACGTAGTACTCGTGGTTGTAGCGGTCCAGGAGGGCGATCAGCTCCTCCATCCGCCTCTTCGCTTCCTCGCGGCTCATGCGTCCCCTCCTTCGCGGTGGATCTTGTGGATGACGGGCGTGGTAGAGACGATCATCTTCTTCCCCTCCTTCTCGAAGTCCACGATCATGATGGACGGCGTCACGAACTTCTCCACGATGCCCGGCCCGAAGCGGTCGTGGCTCAAGCGGTCCCCGACCGCCCAGGTCTCACCGTTCCCCATCTGCTTCTTGAGGGACGGGCCTTCCTCCCTCGGGCCCGGACGAGGGGCCTTCCTCGCGAAGGGGTCGATGTGGTCCCCGTCGGAGAAGCCTCCTCTCCAGGTCGGGTCCTCCTTCCTCCTCCTCATGCGGTAGCCTTCCGTATAGGGGCTTGGGGGAAGCGCGATGCCCGCCTCCTTGAAGAACATCGACGGGGTGTTGTTGTCGCCTCGCTGGAAGGAATAGGCCGCGTTGCAGGAAAGGAAGAGGCGCTTCCTCGCCCTGGTGAGGGCGACGTAGGCGAGGCGCCTTTCCTCCTCAGGGTCGCGGCTGTCCTGGATCGCGCGGTCGCTCGGGAAGACGTGCGCGTTCAGCCCGACGACGAACACATTGTCGAACTCCAGCCCCTTGGCGACATGGACGGTCATGAGGGAGACGTAGTTCCCTTCCTCCATGTCGTCCTGCCCCGAGACGAGGAGGGAGACGTTCTGGAGGTACTCGAGGAAGCTCGCCCCGGGGTTCCGGGTCAGGAAGGAGTCAATGTCGGAGAAGAGGGCCTCGACGTTCTCGAGACGATCCTCCTCGACGTCCTCCTCCGTCTTCAGGAACTCCATGTAGCCGATCTCCTGGAGGAACTCCCGGAGCACCGAGGAGTAGGCTTCGCCCGAATCGCCGAAGAGCCGCTCCTTGGCCCGCTCCATCTGGCCGATCATCTTCGAAAGCACCGCGATGGCGCGCGTAGGGATCGCGCTTCCGTCGAACTTCCCCTCCTCCAGGTACTCGTACTCGCTCTTCCCCGCCTCGTGGGCCTCTGAACGAAGACGGTCGAGCGAGACGTCCCCGACCGCCCTCCTGGGCCGGTTGGCAATGCGCTCGAAGGCGATGTCGTCCTTCGGGTTCGCCATGAGGTTGCAGTAAGCAAGGACATCCTTGACCTCCATCCTCTCGTAGAAGCGGACGCCCCCGAAGAGACGGTAGGGAATGCCCCGGTCCTTGAAGCAAAGCTCGAAGGGCCGGGTCAGGTAGGAACTCCGGTAGAGGATCGCGATCGAACGATAGTCGGGCTTCCCTTCCCCGTCCTTCCTCGCGTTCGCGAGGTCCTGGATCCTCTTGCACACCCAGTCCGCCTCGTCCTCCGCGGTGGGCTGGTAGGTCGTCTCGACCGCCGTGCCCGCTCCCGCCTTGGTGAAGAGGTCCTTCGGCACGCGCTTCTTGTTCTTCGCGATCAGGCGGTTGGCAGCCCCGAGGATCGTTTCCGTCGAGCGGTAGTTCTGGTTGAGGATGATGGTCTCCGCCCCGGGGTGGCGCTTGTCGAAATCGAGGATGATCGACTGGTTCGCCCCTCTCCAGGTGTAGATCGTCTGGTCGGGATCCCCGACGACGTAGAGGGAGGTATCCTCGCCCGTAAGAAGGGAAAGGAGCCGCTCCTGCATGTCGTCGGTGTCCTGGTACTCGTCCACGAGGATGTGGCGGTACCTCCTCGACCACTTCTTCTCGATCTCGACGTCCTCCTCGAGAAGACGCACCGAGCGAAGGATGAGGTCGTCGAAGTCGAAGGCGAAGCTCGCGGTCTTCCTTTCCTCATAGAGCTCGAAGATCCGGTGGCAGGTCTTCTCCCCGCTAAAGGACTCATGGACGAGACGGATGTCCCAGGGGTACTTCCCCCGCCCCTTCATCCGGTCGATGTAGCGGCCCGCCTGCTTCACGATGTCGTCGCCCTTCTTGAAGCCAAGCTCCACCGCGCAGTTCTTGATGAGGCGGGAGCGGTCGTCCTCGTCGAAGATGGTGAAGGAGGAGGGATAGCCGACCGCCTCGTGCTCGAAGCGGAGGAGACGCGCGCAGAAGGAATGGAAGGTGAAGATCTGGAGGTTCGGAAGAAAGCCGATCGTCTCCTGGACGAGGTTCCCCGCCCTCTCCTTCATCTCCCGCGCAACCTTGTTGGTGAAGGCGATCGCAAGGATGCGGGAGGCATCCACCCCCTCGTCGGCGACGAGATGGGCGAGACGGTAGGTGAGCACCCTCGTCTTCCCCGAGCCGGCCCCTGCGATGATCCGGAGGAACCGAGCGGAGGAGGTGACCGCCTCCTTCTGGCGATCGTTCAAGTCCTTGGCGATATCCATGCCCGACAAGGATAGTGCCCCGAGGGGAGTCCTGCCACGAGGACCCTTCTCCTTGAGAAGGAAAATCCCAAGCCAGGCCCTCTTCGAGGGAGTCTTGCCTTAGACTTCCCCTGCATGAGGGACAAGGGAAGGGCAAGGACGATCGCGCTCCTCGGGATCGCGGGAGCCCTGGTAGGGGCGCTCTCCCTCCTGGGGGCTCTCTTCCTTCCCTGTCAGATCCTCGCCCTCTTCGCCATCCCCTTCCTTACCGCGATCCTCGGCATGAAGGTCCCGGGAAGGGCGCTTCCCCTGGCCGCGCTCTCCCTATGCATGGTCGCTCTTCTCTTCAGTTTCTTTGACCTTGCCGGGTTCTTCTTCTATAGCGTCCCCGGGATCCTCGGGGGCCTTCTCTCCGGCTTCCTCAGGAGGAAGGGCGCCCCCGTCGGGTTCCCCTTGCTCCTTGGGGCATTTCTCTACTTAGGCTCCATCTGCCTTTCCGTCCTCGTCCTGTGGGCCCTCGCCGGACGTTCCCCGGTGGAGGACATCCTCTTCCTCCTTGGCCTTCAAGGGAGCGAGGCGGCGCACGCCCTCGCCCCTCTCGTCCTTTTCCTCTTCGGAGCCTCCTCGATGGGGCTCTCCCTCCTCTTCTTCGAGATCGTCGGGCCCAGGATCGAAAGGCCCAGGGGGAATCCCCTGGCCTTCTCCCTGGGATATCCGATCCTCGGAGCGGCATTCGGGGCCCTTGCCATCGGGATGACGTGGGCGTCGATGGAGGCTGGCTACGTCTTTCTCGGGGCCTCCTTGCTCATGGCCGCCTTCTCCCACACGGTCTACCGCGACGTCCCTAAGGCATGGGCGTTCTCCTTGGAAGGAGTCTTCCTCCTCCTAGCGATCTACGGAGTCGCCCTCCTCTCGCCCCTCTCCGAGGACCCCCTCGCGGGAGGCCTTTCGGCCGGGCTCCTCCCTCTTGGAGCGTCCCTCGCGATCATGGGGACAGCCTTCACTCTCCGAAGGAAGGGCAAGGAAGGCTAAAATAGTGTCATGGGCAAGTTCTTGAAAAACTTCGGGATGGGGCTCGTCTACGTCTTTCTCCTGCCGATCCTCCTCCTTGTCCTTGCCCTTGCCGGAATCTATCTCCTCGGGAACTGGCTCTACCAGGGAGGGGTCTTCCTCGTCCGCTTCTTCCGTGGCTACCCGGGGTTCGAGGAACTCGAGGAGGATAAGAGGGTGAGGGAAATCCTTGAGGCGAGAAGGGAGGCCAATCGGCCGAAGAAAACGGCTGGGGGCATCCAAGGGGAAAAGCCTGCTCCCGCCCCTCAGGCGCAGAACGTCTACGTCCAGCAGAACTTCTACCAGATGCCGCCGGGCTACATGCCTCCCCCAGGCTACACTCCGATAGGGAAGCCTCAGATAAACCCGCAGAACCCGCTTCCAATGCCGGAAATCCCTCATGTTCCCTTCCAAGAGCAGCCCACTCCGATCCCTCAGCAGGATGTGCAGACGGCAAGCGGGAAGGAGGGCGCGGAACCAGGGGACGGAAGCGCCGAAATAGGCGAGCCGACCGATGAGATCGAGGTGGACGAGGATGAATAAGGTCCCTTTCCTTGCCTTGCTTGGCGGCGATAGCGACCGCCAGCTCCTGATCATCGCGATCGTCTTCCTCGTCGTGATCTTCCTTCTCCTCGGGCTTCTCGGGATGGCGATCCGCGCGACCACCAGCGCGATGGGCAAGAAGATGGACGACGAGCTCCACGACGCGGTCATCCACCGGGTGATCGACAACCCCAAGCAGCTGCTTCGCTACGGGAGGATCAAAAACGACAGGCTGTTCTTCAAGACGGCCCTACCCGCCCTCGGGGTCCTCTTCATCAGCATCATCCTCTATCTCGGCTACGCGGGGGCGACAGGGAACTGGCACGAGGACTTCCTCGGGCACTTCAGCACCCTTTTCTGGACATGGGACTGGGACGATCCCTCCTGCTGGAGCAACTTCTGGGGCCTGACTCTTCTTTCCGGATGGCCGCCTCTGGAGTCGACTCCCCATTGGGTCAACGAGTACTGGGCCTCCTACCTTCTTGTCCCCTTGTGGACCCTCTCAATCGTGCTCTTCGCCCTTTCTGTCCAGGCGTGGATCGCCAGGCTCCTCCTCCTCCATCGCCGGGTGCATAGCGTCTATGGGAAGTCCCTCGAGGGCTTCAACTTCTACGAGGAAGAAAAGGCGGCCTCCCGCGAGAAGGCCGCCGAGCCTAAGGGCGAGGGAAAGGAACCCTCATAGGAACATATCGACGATCTCGAAGACGATAAGCCCGACGATGAGGACGTTCAGGGCCCAGATGGCCCAGTAGATCCTCTTGTTGGAGATGGTCTTCCTCTTCAGCTCCCCGATCTCCTCGTCGGTAAGCATGCGCTTCTTCGTCTCTTCCATGGCATCAGTATTTTAAGGCGTTGCTGGTACGGGGGAAGAGCTGCACGTCGCGGATGTTCTGCATCCCCGTCACGTACATAAGGAGCCTGTCGAACCCGATCCCGAAGCCCGCGTGCGGGCAGCCCCCGTACCGGCGGAGGTTCCAGTACCAGTCCATGTCCTTGAGGCTTCCCATCTTGGCGCGGAGCCTCTCCGGGTCGTCCTCCCTCTGGGATCCTCCGACCAGCTCCCCTTCCCCAGGGACAAGGAGGTCCACCGCGGCGACGGTCTTCCCGTCGGGGTTCTCCTTCATGTAGAAGGCCTTGATCTCCTTCGGGTAGTCGGTGAGGAAAAGAGGCCCGAGGGCGATCTTCTCGCAGAGGTATCGCTCATGCTCGCTCTGGAGGTCCATCCCCCAGAAGATGTCCTTGTTCTCGAAAGGTGCGCCTTCCTGGACGGCCTTCTTGAGGGCATCCACCGCCTCCGTATAGGTCATGTGGCGGAACGGGGAGTTCAGGACGTGCTCGAGCTTCTCCTTGAGGCCCGGGGCGATGAACTTGTCGAAGAAGGCGATCTCGTCGGGGCACTTCTCGAGGACGGTCCTGATCGCGTGCTTCAGGGAGGCCTCGATGACCTCCATGTCGCCCTTGAGGTCGCAGAAGGCCATCTCCGGCTCGATCATCCAGAACTCCGAGGCGTGACGAGGGGTGTTGCTATGCTCCGCCCGGAAGGTGGGGCCGAAGGTGTAGATGTCCTTGAAGGCGAGGGCGAAGGCCTCCCCGTGCAGCTGGCCGGAGACCGTGAGGTGGGCCTCCTTCCCGAAGAAGTCGGTGAAAGGATCCTTCCCTTCCGTGGCGATGCGGAAGAGCTGGCCCGCGCCTTCGGCATCGTTCCCCGTGATGATGGGCGTATGGACGTAGACGAAGCCCCTCTCCTGGAAGAAGGAGTGGATCGCGTGGGCAAGGACGCTCCGGACGCGATAGACGGCCTGGAAGGTGTTGGCCCGGGGCCGGAGGTAGGCCTGCTCCCGGAGGAACTCGAAGGAGGCCCTCTTCTTCTGGAGGGGATAGTCCTCCGCGACGTCCCCGACGAGCTCGATCGAGGAAACGGAAAGCTCGAAGGGCTGCTTGTCGCTCGGGGAGGCCCGAAGGGTCCCGTGGCCGCGGATCGCCGCCCCGGTCTTGAGCCGGCTCATCATGTCGAAGCCCTCGTTCTCCTTCGTATAGACAAGCTGGAGGGACAGGAAATGGGTGCCGTCATGAAGCTCGAGGAAGGCCAGCTGGCCGCTCGGACGATTGGTGCGCACCCACCCGGAGACGACCACGTCCCCAAGATTCAGGACGGGTTCGATCCCTTCCGCCCGGTAAAGGGCGATGAGCGAGCCTACGGTGACCGTTCGTTCCATGGAGATTACCTCTCTTTGCCAAGTGGTTATAAGGCGCGCGCGAAGGAAAGACAAGGGAAGGAGCCGGAAGGACGGCCAAAGATGCCCGAAGGAAGAGGAAGAACGAGGCCGGAAGGCATAGACTTCCCTTATGAAAAAGCTGCTGATCATCCCTGCCCTCCTGCTTGCTCTTGCAGGCTGCGCGCCGGAAGAGGGCGCCTCCTCCACCAACTCGTCCACCGCCTCCTCCAGTGCTTCCTCCAGCGCCTCCCTGACGGCCTCCGAGAGCGAAGGATCCTCTTCTCTCGTCGAGGAGGATCCCGTCGAAAGCAAGGACGTCCTTCTCCTCCCTGAGGATGCCCCCGCCCCGAACGCAGGGTCATACCCCGAGCCAGGGACGATCGAGGTCGACGGAGCGACATTCGCCTACCAGAACGTCATGCAAGGCGGAGGAGACGACGCCGGCACGATCCAGATCCGAAAGGAGAACTCCTACATCCGCCTGGAAAGCGACCACGCCTTCAACCAGGTCATCCTCGTCCAG
>CALVOS010000039.1 GCA_944350325.1 uncultured Bacilli bacterium
ACCATCGACTACGCGATGAGCAGGCTCACCACCTACTGGCAGACCTACACCTGGGCCGAGGCCGCCGCGGACGACACCGAGACCGCCTCCACCATCGCCGAGGCCGCCCAGCTCGAGAACGCCAAGTACGTGACCGACCTCTTCCCGAACGATGGGAAGGAGTACGTCATCGAGGTGAAGAGGGGCTGGCCCTACGCCGCCGTCTCCTACTCCACCGTCGACGAGGATGGGACCCCCCGCGTCTCCACCGCGATCCCCGGCGCCCGCAAGGGCGATGACGGCATCTGGAGGATGACCGGCTACATCACCATGAAGGAGATGACCTACAACATGGTCCGCACCGGCGAGGCGATGGCGCTCCTCTATGAGTGGCACGCCGACGAGGGCCTCTGCTACGGCGGCCGCCTCGCGCTCGAGGTCGACTTCGAGGAGACCTACGCGAGCGTCCCCGGCGCCGACGGCGCGACCCAGGTCAAGCTCGAGAAGGGCATGACCAAGGAAGACCTCCCGGCGAACGCCAGCTACGTCGTCTTCAGCCTCAAGGTGACCCACCTCTACTCGATGGGCTACGCCAACCCCTGGACGAAGTAGTCCCGTCCTCGGAAATCGAGCATCCGGAAGGCCTCGCGGGAACGCGGGGCCTTTCTTTCTTCCTCCAGTCGGAAGGAAGGGGCGCGCTTCCTCAGGGGCGCGCCTTATTGCCCCTTGATGCCCCCATGGGGAAGTGCTATATTCCGCGATGCCGCGAGGCGGCACGGGGCATTAGCTCAGCGGTAGAGCACCTGCTTTGCAAGCAGGGGGTCGGGGGTTCGAGACCCCTATGCTCCACCAAGGAAGTGCCCGCGGATGGCTGAGTAGCCCAGCTGGTCAGAGCGATCGGTTCATACCCGACAGGTCGGGGGTTCAAGTCCCTCCTCAGCCACCATCGAGATAGGGAGCCCGGAAGGGCTCTTTTTCTCTTCTTCCCGGGAAAAGGGGGGAAGTGCTTGCAAGCGGGGCCTCCAAGCGCTTAACTTCCCCCGCCGGACCATTGGCGCAGCGGTTAGCGCGGGCCCCTTATAAGAGCTAGGTCGCAGGTTCAAATCCTGCATGGTCCACCAGGAGAGCACGCCCGGCGGGAAGAGCCGGGCTTTTCCTTCGCCCCCGATGGCCTCTTTCCTCCCCGTGCTAGAATCCCCCCATGAGAAAAGCATGGTTCCTCCTTCTTCCTCTCCTCGCCCTTTCCTCCTGCGTCCCTGAGGGGGCCTCCTCCAGTTCCTCGAGGGAGGGACTCTCCTCCAGTTCCTCGGAGGAGGTGGAGGGCGGCTATTGGGTCGAGGGGCCCCGTTCCATCGATATCGGGGAAAGAGGGCGCTACGAGCTCATGGGGGAGGTCCCCGAGGGCGAGATTCGCTGGGAGGTCAACGGAGAAGAGGGCATCGTCGAGGAGTATGCCTACCCGAACCCCCTCTTCTACGGCCTCACCGGGCTAGAGGAGGGCGAAATCCGCCTCGAGGCGCTCCTTGGGGAGAAGGTGCTCCTCTCCTACGAGGTCGAGGTGAAGGACGTCGACTCCGGCTTCCACGTCGAGACGGGAGGCGGGAAGGTTCCCCTTGGCGGGAAGATGCTCCTCCGCTTCTTCCTCGACGGGGAGGAGCTCCCGGCGAAGGAGAGCTCCCACATCGATATCACGACCCTTTCCTCCCCTTCCGTGAGGAGGCTTGTCCTCTCCCATGAGGAGGAGGGCATCTATGTCCTCGGGGAGGAGCTCGGGAGCTTCCGTTCCGTGGCCTCCTGGAATGGCCTCCTTTCCAATCCCTTCGAGATCGAGGTCGTCCCTCCCGTCGAGGGGAAGCGCTACCGCATGGAGGCGCTTCTGGAGGACGGGAGTCCGGCCAAGGACTCCACGATCCCTACCTCTTCCACGGTCACCTTCGTCCTAAGGGACGAGGAAGGGGAGGACTATCCCTTCCAGTGGGGCGTGGAGATGCTTGAGGGGGACTCCACCGTCCTCCAGGAGACGGAGGATCCCCATGTCTTCGAGACCTACTACTGGAACGAGGAGAGGATCCTCCTCGCCCCCGTCTTCCCCGGGGAGGCGCCCGAGCTCGTCGAGGAGACCCTCGAGCTCTACGTGATGGAGGAGGGGAAGACGCCCCTTCTCGACTTCCATCTGGAGGATGAGGAAGGGAACGAGGTCGAGACCCTCTTCGTCCTTCCCGACGGGAGCACGAGGTTCTCCCTCGTCCCGGAGCGCGAGAGCGACTACGTGGACTTTCCCAACGTCTACTCGGCGGACGATCCCCTCAACCCCGAGGCGGTATGGACGGAAGGGGAGGGCTACTCCCTGGCCTTCAATCCTGAGAAGGGAGGAAGCTTCTCCCTCTTCATCGGGTTCACCTTCGCGAAGAAGGAGTTCCCCGTCCACGTGATGCCGGCGGAGGCGGAGCTCACGCTCGAGGTCATCGGCATGGAGGTCTATCCCAGCGGGGAGATGCTCTATACCGCCGGGGAAAGTGGCCAGATCTCAAATTCCTCCCTTGGCGATAGCCCCATCTACTGCGACTTCCTCGACTACGACATCGAGTACGTCTTCCTCGAGGGGGAGGACCTCGTCCGCATCGAGGGAGGGGAGATCGCCTTCCTCGCCCCGGGGAAGGTGAGCCTCTACGCGCATCTCCGTGGGATGGAGATGATAAGCAACACCTTCTCCTTCGAGATCACTCCCGCGGAGTAGTCCGTTCGAGACGATAGGAGGGCTTCCCGCGTAATCCCTCATATGAGAAAGACATTTCTTGCCCTTTTCCTACCCCTCTTCCTCCTTTCCTCCTGCCAGGGAGGGGAGACCACCACCCTCATCCCTCCCGAGCCGGCGGACGTCTTCACCTTCCTCTCCGAGGGCGACCCCCTCGATATCGGGGAGACGCGCGAGGTCTATTTCCTGCCTAGGAGCGGCGAGGAGCCTTCCTTCCGGATCGAAGGGGAAGGCGCGGAGATCCTCGAGGTCAAAGAGGATTCTCTCCTCGTCCAGGGGATCCGGGAGGGAGGATTCTCCCTCCAGGAGACGAAGAGCGGGGTTTCCCTCCCCTTGTCCGTCGAGGACCTCTGGAGCGGCTACTACCTGGAGGCGGGCGCCCTCTCCCTCATGGAGGGGGAGCAGGCCTCCCTCTCCCTTTATGGCCCGGAGGACGAGCTCCTTCCCCTGGAGGAGGGGATGCTTCGCCTCCTTCCCGGGAGCGCGGACGCTTCCTTCCCCCTCGACGAGTTCGGGAGCCCCTCCCTCCAGGCGGACGGGGTCGGGGAGATTCTTCTCTTCGCGGAGCTCCAGGACGGGACCGTGACGGACGTCCTCTCGATCGAGTGCACGGCGTTCCTCGAGCCTCTCTACCTCAGGACGGACGAAGGGAGCCGGGACTTCCTTCCCGGGGAGAGAAGGACACTTTCCCTTGTGGACCGCTGGGGGGATCCCTATGAGGGGGAATGGGAGCCCACCCTCCGGAACCTCGACATGTTCACCACTCCCTTCCTCCTCGAGGGAAAGGAGATTTCCGCGCTTTCCTCCGGGGAATGCGAGGTTTCCGCGTTCGTGAGCGAGGGAGGCTACGAGGTGGTCCCCCTTCGCCTTCTCTCCGCGGAAGAAGGGGAGAGCCGTCCCTACGAGCTCCGGCTCGTGAACGCCTATAACGAGAGCGACTGGGACGAGGACGGGCTCTGGATGAACCTTTTGGACGGATATGGCTACGGCTTCTCCCTCTGGACGGACGTGGACGACCCCAAGGGCTCGATCCAGGTGGAGTGCTTGGCGGGGGACCCCGAGGCGGTCCTCTTCCAGGTGGAGGAGGACTTCGGCTCCGGCCATATGGCGGAGTGCTCCGTCCGTCCCAACAAGGAAGGGTCCGCGACCTACCGAGTCCGTCTCGGCGACCTCTATAGCGAGGAGTACACCTTCCACACGCTTCCGGGATGGAACTCCCGTCCCTCCCTCTCCCTCGAGGACGAAGAGATTCCCGTGGGTGGGAAGACGAGGCTCCTCCCCTCCATCGAGGGATCGGAAGGCGAGTACCTCTTCGACTACGAGATCGTCGACGGGGAAGGAGTCGCGCGGCTCCTCGATGGCGGGACCCTCGCCGGGGAGAGGGTCGGCTCGATGGTGATCCAGGCGCGCCTCCGCGGGAAGCGGGGGCTTTGGGGCGAAAGCGTCGTCCTCGACGTCAGGGAAGAGGGGACGGGCGACCCCTACGTCGGGGTGAGCACGGAGGCCTTCTACAGGGACTACGAGCCCGCGAGGACGCTTCTGGATAGCTACTACCGGACGAGGCACGGCTTCCTCTCGGGGTCCTTGGAGGTCCCGGGGCAGTACCCGGAGCTTGCCTCTTCCCGTCCGATGGAGGAGGGGCTCTACGTCAAGAACACCTCGCTTTCCTTCTCCGAGGGCGGGGCGGCCTATACGGTGAAGGACGCGGAGGGGAATGAGGTCTTCACCGTCTTCGAGGGCGGAGGCTACGTCTCCCTCGAGGAGGTCGCCGCCTACCTCTTCGCCTTCGGGGACGTCCCCGCGAACTACTGGGAGGACCGCTATGAGTATCCCTCCCCCTCCTCGAGCGAGTGGGGCGAGTACCTGAGGCTCAACAACTCCTATTTCTCGGGCGACCAGGAGAGCTTCCCCTACGAGCCGGCGCTTCCCGACATCTCCGGGATCGAGGGAGGGAGAAGCGACTACTACGAGGTCGACGTCGGGACGACGGGGACCTACACCGGCCCTTCCTACCCGGTGAGGCCCTATAACGACGGGTACTCGATCACCCGTGGGGGAGCGAGGCTCGTCTACATGCGCTACACGAGTGGCGAGGAAAGCGAGGCTCCCGAGCGCAAGGTCTTCTATACCTGGAACCACTACAACGACTTCCGGGAGTACCTCAACTACGAGGGCGGCTGGGGCGAGGCCTTCGGGAACGTCACCGCGGGAGGCGAGATCGACGTCGTCGCCCCGGGCGGGCCCTCCCCCTACGTTCCCGTGGTGGAGAAAAGCCTTTGGTGAGCCTCGGAATCCTGATGAATCTCTCGGTTGACGGGATGAAGGGAAGGTCTATATTGGCGATGTGCAAGGAGTATTAAGCCTAGATCTTGTAGCCTTTTCGTCCTTGACGTCATCTTCCGGAAACGTGTTGTCTGGTTCGAAGGATGGAGATCCTGTTCCGTCCCTTTTCGACTTTGGCGACCCGAATCGAGTTCTCTCACCTTCTACTGTTCCTTATGATGCGGATTAGTTCTCTTTCGCTTCGATATAAGGACACCGGGCGCGTAGGCGCCGACTCGCTATCCCTTGAACTTCCGGAAAACGGCCTTGTCCTCCTCACGGGTCCTTCGGGATGTGGGAAGAGCACCCTTCTCAGCCTGATCGGTTCCTTCGATCGCCCGGACAAGGGGACCATCTCGTTCAAGGAATGGGAAATCACCTCCTTGAAGGGGAAATTGCTACAGAAATTCCGGAAGGACGTCCTAGGTGTCTGTTTCCAGGAAGCGAACCTCCTTCCTGAGCTGACCGTCCGGGAGAACCTTGCCCCTTACAGCAGGAGGAAGGATGCGGAGCGCATTCTCGGGGACCTTGGGCTCACTAGCCTTCTGGAGACGGAGGCCCGATCCCTTTCCGGGGGAGAGGCGGAGCGCGTCGCCGTGGCAAGGGCCATTCTCAAGGGATCGTCCTTGATCCTTGTCGACGAGCCGACCGCGTCATTGGACAAGGAGAACGGGACGAATGTGGCGAGGGTCCTGAGGGAAGCCTCCCGGAGCGCCCTCGTGATCGTCGCCTCCCATGACGTTAGCGTTTTCGAGCCGTTCGCCGACGTGCTCGTCCGCCTTGCGGCAGGAAGGCTTGTTTCCCTTGAAAGGCTGCGGGATCCTTTCCCGTACGAGGAAACAGAGGCGGATGACCCTCCCTTTGAGCTAAGGAGGGAGGCCAGGATGCTTTTCAAGGACCTGAAGAGAAGCCTTCCTTCCCATCCGGCTCGGCTCGTCTCTGGCCTCCTCCTCTCCTTCCTCTCCCTGGTCGCATGCTTTTCCTCCTTCTCCCTTCTCATGAGGGACGATGAGGGGATAGAACGCAATCTTGCCCTGAGCGGGAACGACGCCACTCTCTTAGGTCCTTCCGCTGTCATGGCCCGGATCCCTCGCTTCCTTCTTCCGGAGGGGTCCGTGGCCTTTTGCTCAGATCCCCTCTCTTCCCCCTGCGTACTTAGGGGGTACATAGTGGAGGAACCCGAAGATTCGTCTAGCTATGACGCTCGGTTCTGGACATATCTCGAGGTGACGGTCGCTTCCTATGAGTCCCTTGCCACGGAGGCCTTCCCTCTCCTTGAAGGAAGGGCGCCCCTCTCCGCCTCGGAGGCCCTGATTTCCGACACGGTGTTTCGCCGGTACCAGGACCTAGGTTTCATGAACGGGGAGGTGCGCCTGCTTCCAAGCTCCTTCGGTAGGGAAGCCTTCCTTCAGGAGGGGCCGGAGATCATGCTTAGCTATCCGATCAGGAGGAGCGTCCAGATCGTCGGAATCTTCGGCGATGGGTACGGAGATCTCTTCGATTCCCTCTGTGAGAAATGCGGGGATGAGTCTATTGAGGATAATTCCGACGCGGTCCGTCTTTTGGAACAAGCAGGACGCGGGGCTCCCGGTACGATATTCCTTTCGAAGGAAGCGTTCGTTGAAGCGTCCGAGATGCCCGATTCCATATGGGTGGGAAACTCGGCGAAGACGATGCTTTCCCTTTGGCGAGGGGAGGATGAGATGCCCTTCTCCCACGTCGAGACCACACGCCCGCTCAGATCCGTCTGCCCATTCGGGGAGGAAGACGGGGCGATCCTGCCCGATGAACTATTCCTGGAAGTCTATTCCGAGGTTCCGGTCGCCCAGAAAAGGATCAAGGACTTCCGGTCGTTCGAGATGGGGGATTCCTATAAGGACTTTACGGAGCCCATGCCGGAGGGGACGACCATCGCCGACCTCCTGGACATAAACGTGTTCGCTTACGCCGCCCTTCACTACCTCGACCAGCATGGCGTGCCCGAGGACGTCGCCTTGGATGTATTCCTCGAAGAAGCAGAACGGTATTACCCAGATGTCGATTTTTCGAAGGACGGGGCCTTGGACTCCTACTGGGCGTTGAGGAACGCCTCGATGGACCTTGAGTTCGAAGGCGAGGTCTTGGAAGAACTGGTACGTGATCTCCTCGAGGGCGAGTCGCCTCTTTCCATCAAGATAGCCCCGCGGCGGGATAGCGCATCTTCGGAATGGTTCGATCCCATCGAGGTCCTCGCCGGAGGATATTCCCTTGATCTTTCGAATTATCCTGGCAATATCTTCGTCTATCCCGGGGAAGAGGCTGTTGAAACCATCTGGGAAAGGCTGTCCGGGGAGGACGTGGCGTATTTCCTTCCGCCCAAGGGAAGAAGGGAAGTTTTCCTAGACGAGGGAGTCAACGGGGTTCCCCTGGCTGCCTATAGCCCCGCCCTTGCCTCCTGGCGAGGCTTCCTCAATACGAACTACGGCGCATTGGGGGTCGGGGTCCTCATCGCGATCGGGGCATGCTTGTTCACCCTGGTCATGTCGCTTTCTCTCCTCAGCGTCCTATCCGGGTCAAGCGCCCTTATGGCGGGAGAGGACGCCCTCAGGAAGTCCCTGGGGGAGAGCATGGCAAGGCCATACCTCCGCGGATTCTTCGAGAGCTCCTCCATCACGATCTTGGGAGGGATCCCGGCGCTCATCGCGGCGGCCATCGTCTTCTGGGCGATGAATGAGGTGGCAAGGTCCACGTTCTTCGCCGCCCTTCCCTACTATTCCCTTAACGTCCTGGCGATCCTCGGGGCCTTCCTCCTCTTCCTTCTCCTCGGCGTGCTCCTCGCCCTTCTCCTCCTTCCTTCCGGCGAGAAAGGAAGGAGGGCGGCGCTCCGGAACCGCTTCCGGTAGAAAGAAGACGATTTTGCTAGGATTTTCCAGAGTCCCCCTTGCTTTCACGTTGTTTCCTTCGCCTCATGAGAGCAAAATCTGTCAGGCCCCCAAGGAGATTGGACAAGAGGATTCCGGCTTTCTTTATTTCGAAGGAAATCCCCCTTCCAATCGACTACAATTCTTTTGATGAGCGAGTGGGTGTTCGTCCTTCTTGTCTTTGGGCTGGTGATCGCCCTTTCGGTGTTCGCCTCGCGCTTCCTCACGAAACTCCGTCTTCCCTCGATTGTGATCTTCATCGCGCTCGGGCTTCTCTTCGGGCTCCTTTTCCGCGCTACTCCGATCGGGAACTTCACGGACTACGACTTCGGGAACATCGTATCCTCGATCGCCCTCCTCTTCATCATCTTCTACGGAGGGTACGGGACCCGCTTCAAGGAGGCGAGGCCGGTCCTCGGGAAGGCGATCATCCTTTCCTCCCTCGGAACCCTTCTCACCGCGCTCATCCTGGGAAGCCTCGTCTATCTCGCCTACCTCGCCCTTCCTTTCGGGGAGGTGGCCTTCGCGCCTTGCCTTCTTTTGGCCGCCGTTATGGCGTCCACCGACGCGGCCTCCGTCTTCGACATCCTGAGGACGAGGAAGCTCGGCCTTCGCGAGAACACCGCCTCCCTCCTTGAGATGGAATCGGGATCGAACGACCCCTTCGCCTATGTCCTGACGACCCTACTCGTCGCGATCGTCGCGGGGGCGGGAGGGGACGGATGGACCCTAGCCTCGGAAGTCGCCATCTCCTTCTTCTCTCAGATCGGCCTCGGGGTCGTGGGAGGCCTCCTCTTCGGGCTCCTGGGGATCTTCCTGCTCCGTAAGTTCGGCTTCCGCCTGGGGCAGGGGGCGCCGATCCTCGTCCTCGCCCTGGCAATCCTTTCCTACGTCGTCCCCTCCCTTCCGCCGAGCCCCTTCACGGGGAACGGGTACCTTTCCGCCTACGTCGCCGGCATCCTCATCGGGAACGCGAAGCTTCCCGAGAAGAAGGGATCGGTCCTCTTCATGGGATCCATCTCCGACATCTGCCAGATGGTCGTGTTCTTCCTGATGGGGCTCCTCGCTACGCCCGAGCACCTCTTCCTGCCGGAGACGATCGTCGTCGCCCTCATCGTCTTCCTCCTCATCACCTTCGTCGCGAGGCCGATCGCGGTGACCCTTCTCCTCCTGCCCTTCCGCGCGAGCAAGGGGCAGATCCTCCTCACCTCGGCCGCAGGGCTGAGGGGAGTGGCCTCGATGGTCTTCGCCATCTTCGCCCTGACTTCCCTAGGGGAGGGGGCGCTTCCCTTCGACATCTTCTCCATCGTCTTCCTCGTGATGGTCTTCTCCCTCGTGCTTGAAGGATCCGCCCTCCCCGCCCTGGCGAAGTGGTTCGGGATGGTCGACCTCACCAGCGACGTCATGCGCACCTTCAACGACTACCTCGAGGAGGAGGAAGTGAGCTTCCTCCGCCTTTCGATCGGGGAGAAGCATCCCTGGAACGGGAAGCCCCTCCGGGAGTGCGAGACGCCGGACGGCTTCCTCTTCCTCCTCGTCACGAGAGCAGGGAAGAGCTTTGTCCCGGACGGGTCCACCGTGTTCCAGGGAGGGGACGTCCTCATCGCCTCCGGCCCCTCCTTCGAGGGGAGCGAGGCCGCGGACGTCGATGAGGAGTCGATCGGCCTTGGCTCCGCCCTGGCGGGGAAGAAGGTCCGCGAGCTCGGCTACCCCAAGGGCATGATCCTCGCGCTCATCAAAAGGGGAGGGGAAGTCATCGTCCCGAACGGCCATACGGTCCTCCAGCAGGGGGACGTCCTCGTGAAGATGAGGGTAAAGGAAGGGGATCCCTCAAAGGACGGGGAGGGGACGGAAGGGGATCCCCCGGGGGAGGCTTCCTAGAAGGAGAGGACGCCCAGGTGGTCGAGAAGGATCTTGAGCCCCACGAGCATCAGGACGATTCCTCCGAGAATCTCCGCGATCTCGACGTGTCCCTTCAGGAAACGGGAGATTCCTTTCCCAAGGAACACCCCGACCAGGCATAGGAGGAAGGTCACCAGGGCGATGAGGAGAAGCCCCAGCCATACGTTGAAGGGCTGGATCGAACTCTCGAGCGTGATTCCCACGGCGAAGGCGTCGATCGCCGTGGCGAGGGCCTGGAGGAGCACGAGGCGGAAGGTGAAGGGACGCTCCTCCTCTTCCTCCTTCCCCTTCCTCTTCTTCCAGGCCTCCTTGGCCCCGTCGAACACCATCTTCCCTCCGATGAGAAGGAGGAGGGCGAAGGCGATCCAGTGGTCGAACTCCTCGATATAGGACATGAAGGTCGTCCCGAGGAGGTGCCCGAGAAGGGGAAGGAGGCCCTGGAAGAGCCCGAAGGCAAGGGCGATGAAAACCGCCTTGGGCCTGGTGAGCCCCTTGAGGGAGAGCCCGTCCACGATCGAGACGGCGAAGGCGTCCATCGCAAGGGAAAGGGCGATGACCAACGTCGTGAGAATTGCCGATCCCATCCGAATTCCTTCCTGAAGCCGGGAGGCATTATCCTCTCCTCCGGGACAGGATGGGAAGGCTTGGCTATAATCCCCGGGACGGAGGCATACCCAAGCGGCTGAAGGGGCCGGTCTTGAAAACCGGAAGCGGGCCCTTGCCCGGCGGGAGTTCGAATCTCCCTGCCTCCGCCAAGGAACGTGGCCCCCTTGGAAGGGGGCTTTTTCTAAGGCTAGGCCCAATCATCCATAAAATCCCGCAGAACCCGGACTCT
>CALVOS010000040.1 GCA_944350325.1 uncultured Bacilli bacterium
GGCAAGAGCGGCTTCATCGCCGCCTTCCGCCTCCTCCGAGCTTTTCAAAGAGGGGAGTCCCCGGAACGGAAGGCCCCAGACTTTGTGAAGGCAGGGGAGGGGGAGTGCTCGATCTTCCTGGAATCGCTCCTCATGGACGAGGAGCGGCCCCAAGGCTTCCTTTCCTATGAGCTCTCCTTCTTCAAGGAGCCTCGGGACGGGAAGAGAGGGAAGGAGAGGCTCCTCTATCGCCCGATTGAGGGAAATAGGCTCGGGAAGGGCTCGCTCCTCCTTCCGCGGAAGGCCTTCCGGGAAGGGGAGGGCTCCTTCCTCCAGGGGCTGAAGGATCCCCGCGCCTCGCTCCTTCGGGACACCCTCCGGGACGAGCTCCTCGTCTTCCCGTTCGACGAGAGGGAGGACACGAAGTTCCTCCGCCTCCTCCGCGGGGGCACCCTCTCCCTGGAGGAAGGGGAGAGGTGCCGGGAACTCCTCCGTTCCTCGCTTGAGGCGGTCCGCCACCTCCTCGCGATTGACGTCGACCTTGAGGTTGCCGAGAAGGACGGGCGCGCCTTCCTCCTCTCTTCGAAAGGAGAGGAGAAGATCCCCTATCTTCTTGAAAGCGCAGGGACGAGGAAGCTCCTCCTCCTGCTCTCCTCCCTTTCGCCCTATCTCTCCCGCCGCTCGGCGTGGGCGATCCTCGACGAGGTCGACTCCGGCCTCTTCGAGTACCTCTTCGGGGAGCTGATGCGCTCGCTCTACCAAAGGGGCAAAGGGTCGCTCCTGTTCACCTCGCACGACCTGAGGACCCTGGAGACGCTTCCCCATCATCACGCGCGCTTCGCTTCCCTCCTCGCCGAGGGACGCTTCTATGAGATCAAGGCGAGGAAGGGAGAGAACCTCCGCGACCTCTACCTCCGGAGCCTCGCCCTCCGGAAGAAGTACCCCGGGGAGGACATCCCCTCCTTCATGAGGAGGGCCTCCCGCCTCCGGGAGGAGGAGTGATGGGGGCGATCCTCTTCCTCACCGAGGGCGTCACCGACGTGATGACCTTGGAGGCTCCGCTCCGCTCCCTCTTCCAGAGGGAAGGGGAGGAGAGGCCCCTCTTCTTCCATGCGGCGAACGGCGACCTCACCTCCAAGGGATCGTCCCGCTCCAAAAGCACGAGGGACTATATCAAGAAGGAGGTGATGGGCTTCCTCTCCGAGACGAAGCTCCGTCCTTCCGACCTCGAGCTCATCGTGGAGACGACGGACCTCGACGCCTCCTTTGCAGGGAAGGAGGCCTACGTCCATAGCGAGGAGGTCTCCCGCCAGACCTACGTCCCGGAGAAGGGGGTGGCCTACGTCGAGGACGCGGAGGGCCTCTATGAGATGCGGAGGAAGAAGGGGGAGTACCTCCTCTTCCTCGTCGAGGGAAGGACCCTCTGGCTCAAGAGGGAGAAGATCCCGCACCTCATCTGCTACTTCTCCATCAATCTGGAGCACGCCCTCTATGACGAGCCCAACTGCCGGAGCCACGAGAAGAAGGAGCTCGCTTCCCGCTTCGAGGAAGAGTACGCCGAGGATCCCGACGCCTTCCTCAGCCTCCTGAGGAAGCTTGCCAGGGGGAGGGGCGACTACCTCTCCTCCTGGGAGGAGACGCTTCTTCGGAAGAGCGCCTTTGAGCGGGGGAGCAACCTCTTCCAGGGGATCCGGATCCTCCTGGGGCAGGAGGCGATCCCACAATAAAAAGGCCCCTTTCTCAAGGAACCCTTGCAAAACTAAGGCTAAAGCGAGGTTTTCCGGGAGAAACCGCTGAAATCCCAGCTGATCCGCGCGACCTTCCCGTCCTCCGGGTAGCGCGAGTCCTCCTCAAGAAGCCAGCCGGTGTCCTCGCTTTTCCACACCGTCTCCTCGCGGAGGAGGCCTGTCCCTTCCCAGTCGTAGCGTGCCTCGCGCTCGAAGATCGCCTCCTCGTCGAAATACTCCTCGAAGCCTCCCCGATCGCTCGTGAAGTCGTAGTAGGCGGGGAGGTAGCCGGAGCGCATCTCCAGGGAGCACCAGGCGCGGGTCCTCACCTGGTCGGGAGTCCCGTCGTACCAGGCGCGGACGAGTTCGCCCTGCATCATGTCGACGAGGAGGTCGTCGTCGAACCAGGAGGTGCCGCATCCTTCATATGGGGTCTCTATCCACCGGAGGATGGTGTTCACCCAGCGGTCGAAGTCGTTCATGCGGTCGTCCTCGTAGGGGTCGTAGGTATAGCCGCTCTGGGCCATGCTGATCTCGACCTTCGTCCCGTCGGAATGCATGTAGTGCCCGAGATCGACATCCTCATCGTCCTGGTAGAGGAGCCAGGAGGAGCCGTCCTTGAGATGGGCCTCGCAATAGACTCCGTGGCGCCCGTGCTGGGGGTCCCACTGCCCGTCGAGCTTCAGGGAGGAGAGCCCGCGGAGGAAGGGGGGAAGGTCCTCGTCCTCGCCTTCGAAGGAGGCGCTGATCTCCTTGCCTTCCGGGTCCGCCGACGAGATCGATCCATAGGAGATGATCCCCTCCGCGAGATCCGTCGAAAGAGGGCCCTCGAGGGTCGCGCCCTCGAGGCGGTTCGTCGTCCCGAAGGTGACGCCCCAGTTCGCCTCGATCGCCTGGCTTCCCATCCTGAGGGAGAGCACGAGCCCCTGGCCGTCGACCACGACCTCGACGGCTTCCGCTTCCGCGCCTTCGAGGCCCGCCGTGTTCAGGCGGAAGACGTAGCCTCCCGCCTCGGGGAACTCCAGGCCGACGTAGGGATATAGCGCCTCCGGGATATCGACGAGGACGAGCCCCGCCTCGACGGGGTCCACGAGGGCGGAAAGAGTCTCTTTGATGCCGCTTTCCTCCAGGAACTTCTCGGTATCTTCCTTATTGAGGAGCCCCTCGACCGACCCTTCCTCGCCGGGCTCGCGGAGGAAGATCTCCCAGCAGGACCAGTCGAAGGTTTCCCCGGGGACCTGGGGGACGAGGAGCGCCTCCCCGCTTATGGGATCGACGGAATGGAGATAGGAGGGGATGCCCTCGATCGTGTCGTAGATGATCTCGATCAGCCCTTCCTCCGTCCCGGTTGTCGCCTCGATCCTCACGCGCCCGCGGCTCTCCGCGGCGGAGATTCCGTCCTGGCCCTCGACCATTTCCTGGAGGCGGAGCACCTCCTCTTCGTTCGTGCCATCGCCTACGTCGATGGAAGGCCCGGTGGACGAGCCCTCCCCTCCGCAGGATGTGAGGGACAAGGCGATGGGGAGCAGTAGAAGGATTCTCTCTTTCTTCATGGGATACCTCTTGACGCAGAAATGCTAGCCTTTTTCTAGAGGAAGGGGAGGCTAGCGGAGTCCCTCATTAAGAAAAACAGGGAAACGGCACCGCTTCTGCAGGATTATCGGAAAGGGCGGGGGCTTCCTTCCTCGTCCTGAGTGCTAAAGCCCGCGCCCCGTGTCGCAACCAGGACTTCCGCCCGCTATAATCCCCTCAGCAACGATAAGGCAACATATGGAACTGAACGGAAAGATTCTCTTTGCCAGCGACCTCCATGGGCGGAGGGAGCGGATGCGCCTTCTCGAGGAACGGATTCTCGAGGAGCGGCCCGACTGGATACTCCTGGGCGGGGACCTCGTCTACTATGGCCCGCGGAACGGCATTCCCGAGGACAGGGACGAGGAGTACGTGAGGGAGGCGCTCCGGCGCCTTTCCTCGGGAGGGAGGCTCCTCTCCTGCCGCGGGAACTGCGACCGCCCGGAGGATGAGATCCCCTTCGAGCAGCCGCTCGTCTCCGAAATCAGACTGAACGGGAAGGACGCCGTGCTCTTCCACGGGCATGAGGATTCCTTGCTCGCCCTGTCCTCCAAGAGATACGAGTGCTACCTCTTCGGCCACACCCACGTCCCTCTCCTCGATGTGAGGGAGGGCTCCCTCTTCCTCAATCCCGGTTCCCTCGGCTTCCCCAAGGAAGGATCGGAGCCCGGCTACTGGATCATCCGGGAGGACTGGACGCTCGAGCGGAAGTCCCTCCTCGAGGGGGAGGTCCTCCAGAAGGCCCGCCCCTTCGGAAAGGAGGCGCGCTGATGGAAGAGACCGTCAAGATCCTTGCCCTCGGAGGCCTCGACGAGGCCGGGAAGGACTGCTACCTCGTCGACATCGCGGGGGAGATCTACGTCATCGGCTGCGGGCTCCGCTACCCGGACAAGACCATGCCGGGCGTCGACTACGTCATCCCCGACTGCACCTACCTCATCGAAAACAAGTCCCGCGTGAAGGCCTACTTCCTCCTCCACGGGCATGAGGACGAGCTCGGCGGGCTCGTCTACCTCTACGAGAGCGCGCCGGCCCCAATCTACGGCTCGGACGTCACCCTCGCGATGCTCCGCCTCTTCGCGGAGAAGGTCGGGAAGGGGAACGTGTCCTTCGACGTCCGCCCCGTCGAGCCGACCTCCACGTTCAAGGTAGGCGGGAGGACCTGCCACTTCTTCCAGACCGCGCACTCGATCGCGAGGAGCTCGGGGCTCTCGATCGACACGAGCCTCGGCCACGTCGTCTTCACCGGCGATTTCGTCGTCGAGAACAGCGCCGACCCGAACTACCTGCACGACATCAACGCGATCGCCAGGCTCGCCGAGACCCCGACCCTCGTCCTCCTCTCCGAGTCCGGCTACGCGGAGAAGCCCGGCTACACTGCCCCCCGGCACCGCCTCTCCCATCATGTCGAGAGCGCCGTGAAGGACGCTCCGGGCAGGACCTTCGCCGCCCTCTTCTCGAGCAACTACTTCAACATTGAGGAGCTGATCCGCATCGCTCGGGCGACGAAGAAGAAGATCATTCCCTACGACGAGGAGACCTCCTCCCTCCTCAAGGCCGCCCAGGAAGTCGGCCAGCTTCAGATCCCGAAGGAGAACTTCGCTCCCTACGAGGACCTCAACCGGCTCCGGGACCAGGACGTCCTCGTCCTTCTCCTCGGCTCCGGACGCGAGCTCTTCGGGAAGATCGCCCTCCTCGCCGCCGGGACGAACGAGACCCACAAGTGCTATCTCCGCGAGAGCGACCTCTTCCTCATGGCCGCCCCCGGGAGCGACAACACGGAGATCGAGGCGACCGACGCGCTCGACGAGCTCTACCGGAGCGGCTGCCACGTGATCTCGCTTTCGAAGAAGGACGTTCTCCGCATGCATGCGAGCGAGGAGGACCTCCGCATGATGGCCGCGCTCCTGAAGCCGCGCTTCTATCTCCCGGTGAAAGGGTTCTACAAGGATCTCCTTGCGAACGCCCGGCTCATCAGCACCATGGGCATCGGGCTCACCCATCGGAACATCATCATCCTCGACGACGGCATCACCGCCATCTTCGACAAGACCGGCGTCCGGACGATGGACGAAGGCGTGAAGCACGGGAACCTCCTCATCGACGGCATCGGGATCGGCGACGTCGGGAAGGAGGTCATCAAGGACCGCGAGAGGCTCTCGGGGGGAGCGATCCTCATCGGCATCACTATCTCGCGGAAGAGGAAGGCGGTCCTCGCCGGCCCCGAGATCGAGATGAGGGGGCTTGCCTACCTCAAGGAGACGGAGCCCATCCGCCGCGAGATCGCCAAGATCGCCGAGACCGCCCTTCAGGAAGGCCTCCGGAAGAGCGTCCCCGACCTGAACCAGATCAAGGGCGAGATCTACGACAAGTCCGTCCGCTACCTCAGGGGCCGCTGCCAGATGGAGCCGATGATCCTTCCGCTCCTCGTCGAGGTCGCCTAAGAAAAAAGAAGTGCCTTTTGCGCGCTTTTCCGCATTCGGGGAAAAGATGCCTAAGGTATAATCGGGGCATGGAGAGAAAGCCATACACCTTGGAAAGGACCAGGAAGGCGCTCGGCGCCCTCCTCGCCCTTTTTTCCTTGCTCGTCTTCCTTTCGCCGGCCTCGCGCCTTTCTCCCCTCGCCTTCCCCCTGTACTACCTCTTGGGGGCGGCGGGGATCTGGATCCTCCTTCCCTGGCTCGTCCTTACGGGCGTCCTCCTCTTTATCTTCGGGCGGCTTCCGCGCCCCTGGGCGGGGAAGACCTTCTGGATCGCCCTTCCGATCCTTGTCCTCGGGCTTTCCTCCCTTCTTGGCGTCCTCGCCGAGGAGATGGGGCGCTCGCTCGACATGGGCTACGACCTCGGCTACTGGAACGCCCTTGTCCTGGGGACCCTCGATGAGGGGATGGGCGTGCTCATGTACGCCGATCCCCTCTCCCAAGGAGGCCTCCTCGGCTTCGGGATCGGGAAGCTCCTCGCCCCGACAGGGGTGGCCATGGGGATTTTCCTTTCGATCCTCATCCTCCTTATCGGGATCCTCGTCCTCGCCCTTCCCGCGATCCAGTTCCTCATGAGGAAGGCCAAGGGACGGCTCCGCTTCCAGGACTTGGAGGAAGAGGAAAAGGCCCCCGAGCCGGAGGAATCTGCCGGCGAGGCCCCGCGCCTCCTCATCGAGGAGGAAGCTCCCGCCGAGCCGAGGGAGGAGGGCGTCCCCGATAGCCGCGCGGAGCGCTACTTCGACCTTCCGGAGGACGGGCTTCCCAAGGAGGCTGCCCCTCAGGTCCCTTCCGCGACCCCGATCCTGGACGGGGGACTCCATCCCGCCGACTTCCTCGGCGCCTTCTCAAGCGAGAAGGCTCCCCTGAGGGACTCCGGGGGACATGCCCCTGAGGAAGCGCGGGAGGAGGATCCTCGGCCCGCTCCCTCGCCGAAGCCCGCCCTTCCCCTGGATCCCGTGCCTTCCTCCCCTGCGGAAGAAATGACCGCGAGGAAGGAGATGCCGAGCGCCCTGTCGGAGGAGAGGGGAGAGGAGGCTCCCAAGCCTGGCCTCCCCTCGCAGGAGGAACGAACCTCCCCGAGCGCCCCCCTTCCTTTCCGTTCCCCCCTTCCCGAGGTGGAAATTCCCGCGGAAGAGGCCGTTTCTCCCTCGCTTTCCCATGAGAGCAGCCTTTCCGCGCCTACCTTCATGGGGCTTTCCCTGGACGAGGGGAAGGAGGATGCCTCCTCTTCCTCCATCTCCCCCAGGGAGGAGGCTCCCTCCCCCTCGGAGCGCCCCTTGCCGCCCGAGCTTCCGATCGCGGGGCCGGCCCTCACGCCGGAGGAGATTGCCCTGGCGAAGCTCCACCAGCCCCCGCGGAAGGAGCGCCCTCCCTACGACCTCCCCGGGCTTGATCTCCTGAAGACCTACGGGAACGAGGAGAAGAGCGAGGAACTCCTCGCCGAGTGCGAGAGCAGGAAGGAGGCGATCGACCAGGCCTTCCGGGATTTGAACGTCGGGGCCTCGATCGCCAGCTACACGATCGGCCCCTCAGTCACTCGCTACGACATCCAGACCGAGCGGAACGTATCCGTCTCCACGATCGGGCGCTATATCGCCGATCTCTCGGTGCGGCTGGGAGGGGTGCCCACGCGCTACGAGCCGATCGTCATGGGCTCCCCCTACTCCGGGCTTGAGATCGCGAACGAGGAGACGACGACCGTCGGGCTTCGCGAGATGCTGGAGGCGCTCCCCCCTCGCGAGAAGCGCCCCTTCGCCATCCCCTTCGGGAAGTCCATCTCGGGGAAGTGCCTGAGCGGGAACCTCGCGGAGTTCCCCCACATGCTCGTGGCCGGCACCTCCGGATCGGGCAAGTCGATCTTCATGCACGGCCTCATCATGGCCCTCATCATGCGGAACCGTCCGGAGGATTTGAAGCTCGTCATCATCGACCCCAAGCAGGTCGAGATGAGCAAGTACCGCGACATCCCCCACCTCCTTTGCCCGATCATCACCGACGCCCATCAGGCGAAGGCGTGCCTCGAGCGCCTCATCGAGGAGATGAACCGCCGCTACGACCTCCTTTCCCTCGCCGAGGTGAGCAAGATCAGCGAGTTCAACGAGGACTACGCGGAGGAGCATGGGGTCGAGCCTCTCCCGGAGATCGTCTGCATCATCGACGAGTACGCCGACCTTTCCGACTCCTGCAAGGACATCGGCGCGCCCCTCCTTACCCTCGCCCAGAAGGCCCGGGCCGCGGGGATCAACCTCGTCGTCGCGACCCAGCGCCCCTCGGTGAACGTCATCACCGGGACCATCAAGGCGAACCTCCTCGTCCGCGTCGCCCTCTCGGTGACCAGCGCCGTCGATTCGAGCACCATCCTTGACCAGGGAGGCGCGGAGAACCTGATCGGGAAGGGCGACATGCTCGTCAGCTGCAGCGAGGTCTCGCGCACCGGGCTCGTCCGCGCGCAGGGATGCTACGTGAGCAACCGCGAGATCAAGGCGGTCTGCGACTTCATCCGCGGGGAGATGGGGCCGGACTACGACCCCCGCTTCCTCCATCTCGACGAGGAGGAAGAGGACGCCTCGGGGGCGACGGGCCTTGCCCCGAGCCCGGAGCCAAGGCACCCGCGCCCCGCCCCGGGGATGGGGGACGAGGACCTCTACCAGGAGATCCGCCGCTCCGTCATGGCGCTCGACTACTGTTCCGTCTCCTGGCTCAGGAGGAACTACGGGCTCGGCTTCCCCAAGGCCGGCTCCATCATGGATCGCCTCAAGAAGGAAGGGATCGTCGCCGAGCTCGGGCAGAACGCCACCTCCTCCAAGGGAAGCAAGGTGCTCGTGCATTCCCTCGAGGAGCTTGAGGGTTCCCCCGCCCCGGAGGATCCTTCGTGAGGGTAGGGACGGACATCGTCCGGATCGAGCGCCTCCTTTCTCCTTCCCCGCGCTTCCTGCGGGAGGTCCTCGCGGAAGAGGAACGCGCCGACTATGATTCCCGCGGAGGCTCCCCGGAGTTCCTTGCCGGGCTCTGGGCGGCCAAGGAGGCATACCTCAAGGCGACGGGGGAGGGGATCGGGTCCCTTGCCCTCAGCAAGATCCAGGTGCTCCACGAGGAGGGGGGAAGGCCCTACCTCCTTGTTGAAGGAAGACGCCATGAGGTATCGATCGCCCACGACGGAGGCTACGCGATCGCCGTAGTAATCATCCCATGAAAGACACTTTCCTCTCTGCCAGGCTCGTGGAGCCGGACCTCATCCGGCTCGTGCTCTTCAGCTCGCTTTCCTACGAGCCCTTCGAGGCGCTCCTCCTCGTCGACAAGAACGCCTACGTGCCCCTCCGCGCGAGCAGGGTGAACAGCACCGCGAACGTCCTCATCGCCGACTATCACCTCAAGGAGCCGCTCGAGCTCGGGCATAGCTACGCGCTTTCGATCTATAACTACCCCACCGTCCCCCTCGACGTGAGCGAGGCGACCTCCTTCCCCGACTTCGACCAGCGCTACTACTATCCCGGGAACGACCTCGGCGCCACCTATCGCCCGGAGCACACCGACTGGGCGCTCTGGGCGCCTCTCGCCAGCGCGGTCACCCTCAAGGTGAAGCGGAGGGACAACCAGACGGGAAGGTGGCACTACCGCCCGATGGAGCGCGGGGAGCGGGGCGTCTGGCGCATCCGCCTCAAGGGGGACTACGCCCTGGCGAGCTACCTCTTCGTCGTCACCAACAGCGAGGTGGAGTCCGAGTCGATCGACCCCTACGCGAAGGCCTCGGGCCCGAACGGGGAGTGCTCGATCGTCCTCGACGAGAGCGCCCTTCCCGCGCTCGACATGTCCGGGAAGGGGCTTCCTGCGCTTGAGGGGAGGTGCGGCGCGATCGTCTACGAGACCTCGATCCGCGACCTCACCGTCAACAAGGAGAGCGACATCTTCCGGAAGGCCCAGTACCTCGGCTTCGTCGAGGAGGGGAGGAAGACCCCGGGCGGGAACCCCGCGGGCTTCGACTACCTGAAGGGCCTCGGGGTCACCCACGTCCAGATCCTTCCCTTCTACGACTTCAGCACCGTCGACGAGCGCCACCCGCTCGCCTCCTACAACTGGGGCTACGACCCGAAGCAGTACTTCGTCCCCGACGGAAGCTTCGCGAGCGACGTCGAGGACCCCCTCTCGCGGATCCGCGAGTGCCGCTTCATGATCCACGCCCTCCACGAGGCAGGAATCCGCGTCGTGATGGACGCGGTCTACAACCACGTCTACGAGTACCAGCGGAGCTCCTTCGAGAAGGTCGTCCCGAACTACTACTTCCGGAGGCGGAGGGACGGGCGGATGGCCAACACCTCCTACTGCGGGGACGACGTCGCCAGCGAGCGCCCGATGGTGCGGAAGCTCATCGTCGACTCCGCGAAGCGCTGGATCGACTTCTACGGGGTCAACGGGTTCCGCTTCGACCTCATGGGGATCCTCGACTGCGAGACGCTCCGGGCGATCGAGCGCTACGGGAAGAGCAAGGACCCCTCCTTCCTCGTCTACGGCGAGGGCTGGAACATGGGCGGGGAGTGCAAGGAGCCTCTCGGGCACATGGATAACTTCCGCCTGCTCCCGGGCTTCGGCTTCTTCAACGACTACTTCCGCGAGAACGTGAAGAAGTTCCTCGCCTGCGACATGGGGGTCAAGGACCAGATCAAGTACGTCTACCTCGGCTCCTCGTCCCACTACTCCTGGATCGGGCCGAAGTTCCTCGACGCCGGGCAGTCGGTCAACTACATCGAGTGCCACGACGACAAGACCTTCTTCGACTGGCTCTCGGACGCCCGGGGCGACCTTTCCGCCGAGGAGAAGCTCGACCTTGTCAAGCTTGGCGTCGCCTTCGTCCTCCTTTCCTTCGGGATGCCTTTCCTCCACATGGGGCAGGAGCTCGGGCTCACGAAGTTCGGGAAGCCCAACACCTACAATTCCCCGGACATCTACAACCAGATGCCATATCGCCTCCTCGACGAGCGGAAGGAGATGTATTCTTACTGCCGCTCCCTCATCGCCTTCCGCAAGAGGATCCCCGCCTTCCGCGAGACGGATCCCGCGAAGATCGGCCCGATGGTGTCCTTCGAGGACCATGGGGCCGCCCTCGTGGTCCATCTCTCGGGCGAGGGGCTCGGCGACTGGGCGGAGCTGGACCTCTTCTTCAATCCCGCGCGGGAAGGGCTCGTCCACGAGTACCAGGAGGACCGCATCCTCGTCCTCGATCGGACGGGGATGGTCATGGACGCCGGCTTTAAGGCCCGTCGCCTCCAGGTGCCGGGGGAGTCGCTCATTGCCGTCGGGCTGAAGAAGAGATCCACCAGGAAGGGCGGCTCGGAAGGCCGCTAGGAGGGGCCCTCGGGCCCGGAAAGGAGGAGAGGATGCTCTCCAGCGTTTTTCTCACGGGCCGGCTCGGCGACA
This sequence comes from uncultured Bacilli bacterium, assembly GCA_944350325.1. GTDB lineage: Bacteria > Bacillota_I > Bacilli_A > RFN20 > CAG-826 > UBA4951. The sequence goes on from CALVOS010000040.1 coordinate 11,171, forward strand.
AGGTGGACGAAGGGGTGCGCTTCGTCGAGGTGGACCGCGTGATCCCCGGTCCCACGGGGAAGTTCCGGACCGACCGCATCCCTTGCCGCGGGCTCTATGGGCCCCGGGGCCGCTTCATGAGCGCCCCCAAGGGATCCTTCATCGCCCTCAAGGGCAGGATCGAGATGGACGATCGCCATGGGCTCATCATCGTCTGCGAGATCGACGAAATGCGCAGGACGAGGGAAGAGGAGGGTCTTCGCTCGCTATAATGGCGCCATGCTGAAGTACCTACGCCTCATCCTCGGCATCGTGCCGATGCTCCTCCTCGAGTGGCCGCGCTTTGCCTACTACGCTCGCCATCCGGAGAGGACCCCCCTCGAGGTCCGCTACAGGAGGATCCGCCGCCTCGTCCTTCGTCTCATCCGCCTCCTCCATCCCGACTTCCATATCGAGGGAAGGGAGCTTTTCGAGGAGATGCTAAGAGGGAAGAAGAGCTTCCTCATCGTCTCCGACCACGTCTCGCTCCTCGATCCGGTCATCCTGATCTTCCTCTCGGAGAGACCGCTCTCCTTCGTCGCGAAGAAGGAGGTCATGTCCTATCCTCTCGTGAGCCCGATCCTCCGGGCGCTGGGAGGCCTCTCGCTCGACCGGGAGGATCTGAAAGGCAGCATCCGCGTCGTCCTCGAGCTTCGGAAGGGGCTGGAGAAGGACGAGGAGGCCTGGGGCATCTTCCCCGAGGGGACGAGGAGGAAGGATCTTCGCTCCCCCCTCCTTCCCTTCCACCCCGGTTCCTTCAAGGCCGCCCTTTCCTCCGGGAGGGACGTCCTCCTCGTCGCGATGGAGGGGGAGGAGAGGCTCCTTTCCTTCACGAGCTGGAATCGCTACCCGATCGGGGTCCGCTTCCTTGAGAGGATCCCGATGGAGGAGAGGGCCCAGCAGGGAGAGGGCACCGTCGAGATCGCCGCGCACGCGGAGAAGGTCGTCCAGGAAGGGGTCTCGCTCATCCACGAGGAGAACGAGGAGTTCGTGAGGAAGGGTCTCCACAAGGCTCCCTGGAGAGGCGGGGCGAAGGTCCGCTAGATAAGAAAAAGGAGGCGGAACTTAGCATTTCCCGCCTCCTTTTCTTGTTTTTACCGTGCGATATCGAGATCCGGGTCCCACTCGGGACGGCGGAGCCCCTTCGGGTAGTGGTTCTTCGCGATCCCCTTCACCACCTTCACGAAGCCGAGGTTCAGCCCGAGATAGCTGATGATCGCGAAGCCGTCCATCCGGTGGAGGGGGAAGGTGAGCCCCTGGATGTAGGCCTTCGCCTCCTCCTTCCCGACGGGGATCGAGTGCTCGGGACCGAGGTAGGCGGCCAGGTGATGGTCGGGGATGTAGATCTGGCTCGAGCGCATCTCGAGGAGCTTCACCCCGTAGCGGAGCAGGTTCATGTGGCTCACGTCGAAGGCCCTCTCGAGCGAGTAGAACTTCTCGCGGTGGAACTCGTTGCTCCGTCCCTCCAGCCCGTAGTGGCGGACGAAGTCGCGGTACTTGGAGTAGGGGGCCAGGGGAATGGCCTTCCGCGGGGTCGGGACGAGCTCGCCGGGCTTCTCGATGAGGCAGACGAACTGCCCCTCGCCGGGGAAGCGGTGGGGGAAGAGGTAAATGGCCTCGGGGACATCCTCCGGGCGGAAGAAGCGCTCGTCCTCCGGAAGCGGGACGAGCCTCGCCTCCCTCCTGGTGCGCAGGAACTCGAGGATCGTGCCCTCGTTCTCCTCATAGGAGAAGGAGCAGGTGCTGTAGGCGATCCTTCCCCCGGGCTTCAGCATCTCGTAGGCGTAGGAGAGGAGCTCGACCTGGCGGGCGTGGTTCACCATGACCTTGCGCTCGCTCCAGTCGGCGAGCGCCTCCTCGTCCTTGCGGAACATCGCCGAGCCGCTGCAGGGGGCGTCGACGAGGATCTTGTCGAAGCACTCGGGATAGGACTCGTGGTTGAAGGAGACGTCGTTGGAGGTGACCACCATGTTTCCGCGGCCCATCCTCTCGACGTTCTGGGAAAGGCTATGGGCGCGGGGGAAGCTCACGTCGTTCGCGACCAGGACGCCCCTGTCCTCCATGAAGAGGGAGGAGGCGAGGGCCTTCCCGCCCGGGGCGGCGCACATGTCGTAGACGACCTCCTCGGCCCTCGGGGCGAGGAAATAGGCCGGCATCATCGCCGAAGCGTCCTCGATCGAATAGACGCCCGCGTCGTAGAGGATGCTCTTTCCGAACTCGTAGTCGGACTTCCGGTAGAGGAAGGCATGGGGGACGTCCGGGTGCGGGACGACCTTGGGGAAGCGCGCGAGGAACTCCTCGTCCCCCATCTTCTTTGTGTTGAGGATGAGGGCGTATGTCCTCTCGCCTTCCTCGACGCTCGCCTGAAGGCGGGCTACCTCCTCTTCGGGCAGGTGCTTCCGGAGCGATTCCCAGAAGCCGGAGGGTGCTGACGCTTGGCTCATAGCCCGATTATACTTGAAGTCAAGGAAAAATAATCGGGGGAGCGTTCTATGAGGATGGTGGACATCATCGAGAAGAAGAGGGACGGCGGGCGGCTCGCGAAGGAGGAGATCGCCTTCTTCGTGGACGGCCTCGTCTCCGGAGAGGTCCCCGACTACCAGGCGAGCGCCCTCCTCATGGCGATTCTTTTCCAGGGGATGGACGAGGAGGAGACGCGGATCCTCACCGAGCGGATGGAGCATAGCGGGGCGACGATCGACCTTTCCTCCATCGAGGGGAAGACCGTCGACAAGCATTCGACGGGAGGGGTGGGGGACAAGACCTCGATCGCCCTCGGGCCGCTCGTCGCCGCCTGCGGGGCGAAGCTGGCGAAGATGTCCGGACGCGGGCTCGGCCACACCGGGGGCACCCTCGACAAGCTCGAGAGCATCCCCGGGTTCCGCGTTCAGCTTTCGATCGAGGAGTTCGTCCGCCAGGTGAACCGGATCGGGCTTTCGATCATCGGCCAGACGAGCGCGGTCGATCCCGCGGACAAGAAGCTCTACGCCCTCCGGGACGTCACCGGGACGGTAGAGTCCATCCCCCTCATCGCCTCCTCCATCATGAGCAAGAAGCTCGCCGCCGGGGCGAAGACGATCCTCCTCGACGTGAAGTACGGGCGCGGGGCCTTCATGAAGACCTACGAGAAGGCGGAGGAGCTGGCGCGCCTGATGGTCAAGATCGGGAACGGCCTCGGGCGCGACACGAGGGCGATCCTCACCGGGATGGAGGAACCCCTCGGGCTTGCGATCGGGAACTCCCTTGAGGTGAAGGAGGCGGTGGAATCGCTCCATGGGAGGGGTCCTCGCGATTTCATGGAGCTCCTAAGGAAGGCGGGCGGGATCATGCTTCTCCAGTCCGGGATCGTGGGAAGCGAGGAAGAGGGGGAGAGAAGGATCCTCCAGGCGATCGAGGACGGGAGCGGCTTCCGGAAGCTCCGCGAGATGGTCCTCGCCCAGGGCGGGGACGTCTCCTATGTGGACGATCTCTCGCGCTTCCCCCTCGCACGGCGGATCATCCCTGTTGTGGCGACGAGGAGCGGCTATGTCGCCCATATCGATAGCCTGGAGATCGGCCTTGTCGCGATGCGTCTTGGCGCGGGTCGGGCGCGGATGGAGGACGTCATCGATCATTCCGCGGGCGTTTTGCTAAGGAAAAAGGTGGGCGATCCCGTGGAAGAAGGGGAGATTCTCCTTGAGCTCCACACGAACGTGGAGGACTCCTCCCTCTGGGAACGCTCGGCGGAGGAGGCAAGGGGCGCCTTCGAGATCTCCGAGGAGCCCCGGAAGGCGCCGGACGTGGTCGCCGGCTATATCGCCGCATGAGGGTCGTCCTGACGAGGGTCAGCGCCGCCTCGGTCCATGTCGACGGCGCCCTCGTGGGCGCGATCGGGCGGGGCTTCCTCCTCCTTTCGGGCTTCGCGCCCGGGGACCGGGAGGAAACCGTCCTCCGCATGGCGGAGAAGATCCGGAAGCTCCGCATCTTCGCCGACAAGGAGGGCAAGACCAACCTTTCGATCGACTCCGTGGGAGGAAACGTCCTTTCGATCAGCCAGTTCACCCTCTATGGGGATCTCTCGGGAGGGAACCGCCCTTCCTTCTTCAAGGCGATGGAGCCCCGGGAAGCGGAGCGGCTCTACCACTTCTTCAACGATGCCCTAAGGACCTATTTCCCGGACCTCCAGGAGGGGCAGTTCGGCGCGGACATGAGCGTCTCCTCCCTCAACGACGGGCCCTTCACCCTAATCCTTGACTCGGACGAGATCCTCGGAGGGAAAGGATGAGGCTCCTTCTCGGCTTCTCGGGCGGGGTGGACTCCGCCATATCCGCGTATCTTCTCAAGAAGGAAGGGCACGAGGTCACCGGGGCGTTCATGAGGAACTGGGACGCTCTCCTCAATAACGACTTCCTTGGGAACCCGACGGTTGGCGCCTCCCAGTGCCCGCAGGAGAAGGACTACCAGGACGCCCTTTCCCTTGCTCAGAAGCTTGGCATCCCTCTCGTTCGCATCGACTTCGTCAAGGAATACTGGGACGAGGTGTTCTCCCTGTTCCTCGAGGAATATAAGAGGGGACGCACCCCGAATCCCGACGTCCTTTGCAACAGCAAGATCAAGTTCGGGCCCTTTCTCCGCTATGCGGAGGAGCATGGCTACGATGGGATCGCCATGGGGCACTACGCGAGAAAGGTCTATCTGGCAGGACTAGCGCACCTCGCGATCCCGAAGGACAGGGCGAAGGACCAGACCTACTTCCTGGCCGACCTGAAGGAGGACCAGATAGCCCCGTGCCTTTTCCCGATGGAGGGAATCCTCAAGTCCGAGGCGCGGGAGCTCGCGCGCTCGCTCGGTCTTTCGGAATGCGCGGACAAGCATGGCTCCACCGGCATCTGCTTCATCGGGGAGAGGAACTTCCGCCCCTTCCTTGAGAACTACCTTCCCGCCAACCCCGGGAGAATCGTCGACGGTGACACGGGGGAGACCATCGGGACGCACGAAGGCGTGCTCTTCTACACCCTCGGGCAAAGGAAGGGCCTCGGGATCGGAGGGGTGAGCGGCCATGGGGAGGGGCGCTGGTACGTCTATCGGAAGAACGTGAGGGAGAACGTCCTCTACGTCGCCCAGGGCGAGGGGGACGAGAGGCTCCTGAGCGATGCCTCCGAGATCGAGTCCCTCAACTGGATCGGCCCCTTGCCGGAGGAGGAACGGGAGGTCGTGGTCCGCTTCCGCTACCGGATGGAGGGCGTCCCTTGCCTCTTTTCCTCGCTTGAGGGAGGAAGGGCGAGGTTCCGCCACCTTGGCCCGGTGAAGGCGGCCACCCCGGGGCAATGGGCGGCAATCTACGACGCGGAGGGCATCCTCCTCGGGGGCGGCATCATCGATAAGGTCTGGAGAAAAGGGGAACTTATCTCATAAGCCCGCAAATCCTTGGTGAAACTATGGGAATTTGCGGTAACCTTTAGCCATGGCCAAAAGAAAGAAACCTTCGAGGAAGGAGATTGTCCGATTCCTCATCTCCCTTCTCATCGTCCTTATCCTCGCCTTGGTCGGCTACTGCGCCTACGAGTTCTTCCTCAAGGATTTCTTCGCTTCCCCTGAGGGAAGCTCCTCCTCTTCCTCCGGGCCGACGTCCTCAAGCCTCTCCTCTTCCTCCGGGCCGACGTCCTCAAGCCTCTCCTCGGGAAGTCTTTCGGAGGAAGGCTACGACCCCATCTCCTTCCACTTCCTCGATCTGAGGATCCGCTACACGGGGGACTGCACCTATATCAAGGCAGGGGAGAACGACATCCTCATCGACGCGGGGGCAAGGCAGGGATCCGCCGCCGTCATCGACGAGTACCTGAGCCAGCACGTGGAGGACGGGAGGCTCGAGTACGTGATCGCTACCCACGCCCACCAGGACCACATCGCCGGCTTCGTCGGGAACGCGGACGACTCCCTTACCGGAGGGCGCACGGGGATCCTCTACCAGTACAAGGTCGACACCCTCATCGACTTCCCCCTCACCGACGCGACGACGACGATCTACCGGAACTACCAGGCCGCCGTCGAGCACGCGGTCCAGGGCGGGGCGACCCACTACACCGCCCTTCAGTGCGTGAATGAGGAAGAGGGCGCGAGCAAGGTCTACGACCTGGGCAAGGGCCTTGAGATGGAGGTCCTCTACAACTACTTCTACGACCATGACAAGACCGACTTCCGGAAGGATTTCCCGGAGATCGGGGGCTCCTTCAGCGAGGAGAACGACTTCTCCGTCTCCCTCCTCTTCCGCCAGGGCGAGAAGGCGATGCTCTTCACCGGGGACTCCGAGGCCTGGAGCGAGCACTCCCTCGTGACCCACAACGAGCTTCCCGCGAACGTCGTCCTCTATAAGGGCGGGCACCATGGCTCCTACACCGCCAACGGAGAGGAGCTCCTCCAGGCGACGAGCCCCGATGCGATCGTCTTCGAATGCACCGCGGGAAACAACGAGTACGCCTCCTCTCCCGAGCACTCCTTCCCCGCCCAGGAGACGATCGACCGGATCGCCCCCTATACCGACAGGGTCTACGTGACGCAGCAGGGGGACTGGGAGGAGCCCTCGCGCTTCGAACCGCTCAACGGGACAGTGGTCGCCTCCTACGACGAGAGGGGCGACGAGACGTTCTCCTTCACGGGGAGCGACCTCCCTCTCAAGGAGAGCGAGTGGTTCCTCGAGAACCGCACGATGCCGGAGGCCTGGCGGTAATTCCTTGAACCTTCCCAGGACTGCCGGAATAATCGGTACATGAAGAAGGTTCGGTACATTTTGGTCGCTGGCATCGGCATTCTCGCCCTGGCCGCGACGGGGATCGCGCTCTCCCCTTCCTTCGGGGGAGCTTTCGCCCTGGGTGCTGGGATGGAGCCATCGAGGCTATGCGCGGACATCACCTTCGGGACGGAGAAGTATTCCGAGAGCGGTGGCTTTGGCGGCAAGAAGGTCCCCGTCACCAACATCGGCGAGGTCTCCCTAGATGCGACGAACGCCTACTGGGGAGGCTCGGGAACCGCGGTCCGGCTCGGAAGCTCCAAGAACGCCGGTTCCTTGACCATCGCCTTCTCCGAGCCCCTTCTCATCGAGGAAATCAAGGTTCTTTGCTACCTCTACGACAGCTCCGGCACCCTTTCCCTCGAGACGGACAAGGGGCGGGGCGGCAGTCTTGCGGTGACCAGCACCTCCGTTCCCTCGATCGGGGACGACTCGACCGACCCCGGCTACGTCTTCTCCGACCTCGGGGGACGGGAGGGGATCCTGACGGAGTCCATCACCCTGGAGGGCCAGAATAGCAAGAAGAGAATCTGCCTATGCAAGATCGTCATCGCCCACTACGGGGAGGGCTCCGCGGATAGCTCGGTGCCCTCTTCCTCTGGCTCCTCCTCGGACGCCGACTCATCGAGTCCCGGCTCCTCAAGCAATCCCTCGCTTCCCGACGATCTGCCCGCCTATTACGCGGATATCGACTGGACGCTCAGGGGAGTGGACCTCATGGACGAGCTCTCCTATCTCATCAATCCCCACGAGAGGCTCACCTACGCCGAGCTGTGGGACGCCTTCTACAAGACCGACGCGGACGAGGACGGGAAGCTCATCGACATCTATAGCGACTACCGCTGGACCCGCTCGGAGCAGCAAGGGTCAGGGGGAGTCAGCGGGGAGGGGGAGCGCTACAACCGCGAGCACTCCGTCCCCAAGAGCTGGTTCGGCGACCGCGAGGGGCATGCGACCTACACGGACCTCCATCACCTCTTCCCGACCGACAGCTACGTGAACAGCAGGAGAAGCAACAACCCGCTGGGGGAGGTGGGGATCGCCACCTACACGAGCGGCAACGGATCGAGACTCGGGAGCTCCTCCTACCCTGGATATAGCGGCACCGTCTTCGAGCCCGTGGACGAGTACAAGGGGGATCTCGCGCGCGTCTACTTCTACTTCGTTACCTGCTACCGGGACGATGCCCCGAACTGGAGGGACGGCACGGACCAGAACATCGATCCGAGCGAGGAGCTCCGCCTGAAGCCGTGGGCGATCGACATGTTCCTCGAGTGGGTGGAGATGGACCCCGTCTCGGAGAAGGAGATCGCCCGGAACGAGGCGGTCTACGGGATTCAGGGGAACCGCAACCCCTACGTCGACAATCCGAGCGCCATCTCGCTCGTCTTCGACGCCTAGGCCCTCAATCCCTGATTGTCCTCCTGCGAGGACAGGCGGATAATCCGGGCAAATGAAGACACGAACGCTTTTCCTCGCCCTGTTCCTTGCGGCGGCCACCTCCCTTGCGGGATCCACCCTTTCCTCCTGCGCCGGGGGCTCTTCCTCGGAAGGGACGACGGACTCCTCCTCCTTCGCGGGCGAAGGCTCCTCTTCCCTCGTGGACGAGGACTCCTCTTCCCATGAGGAGGGAGGGGGAAGCTCCCTTCCTGACTGGGACGAGGAAGTGGAGCGCTACTACGAGGACGTCGACTGGACGAAGGAGGGGAGCGCCCTCATGGCGGACCTCACCTCCGCGATCCGCCCGCACGACACCCTCTCCTACGGCTCGCTCTGGGAAGCCTACTACACGACGGACGTCCGCGAGGACGGGACGATCTGGGACATGTATAGCGACATCCATTGGAAGCCCGGCCAGAAGCAATGCGGGAACTATGGGAAGGAAGGGGACTGCTACAACCGCGAGCACTCCGTCCCCAAGAGCTGGTTCAACGACAAGAGCCCGATGAACACGGACCTCCACCACATCGTCCCCACCGACGGGTACGTGAACAACAGGAGGGGCAACTATCCCCTGGGGGAGGTGGGGGGCGCCACCTACACGAGCGGCAACGGATCGAGGCTCGGGAGCTCCTCCTATCCTGGATATAGCGGCACCGTCTTCGAGCCCGTGGACGAGTACAAGGGCGACTTCGCGCGCATCTACTTCTACTTCGTGACCTGCTACGCCTCGACGATGTCGAGCTGGAAGACGGGAAGCACGAACCTCAGCAACTCCGGCCTCGGGCTCAACTCCTGGAGCCGCGAGATGTTCCTCGAGTGGGCGGAGATGGACCCCGTGTCGGAGAAGGAGATCGCCCGGAACGAGGCGGTCTACGGGATCCAGGGGAACCGGAACCCTTACGTCGACAACCCGGCGGCCGCGGAACTGGTCTTCGGAGCCTGATATGAAGAAGATCGCGGCCCTCCTCCTTCTTACGCCCCTTCTATGCGCCTGCCTTGAGGATCCCTCCTCTTCCGCCTCTTCCTCCTCTTCCTCCGCGGGAGAGGAGCCTCCCCTTTCCTCCTCTTCCTCATCTGAGTACGAGGACGTCCCCTTCCGCGTCGCCCCCCAGCTCTCCGAGGACGGGAGGAGCGCGGACATCTATTCCTACTCGGTGGAGGACGGGGTTCTCGAGGAACGCTACGAGCTGACCCTCGAGAAGGGAGAGAGCTACGTCGACTTCCAGGAGGTCGCCCTCTACTACCTCGCCTTCGGGGAGGCGCCGGCCAACTATTTCCGGGACAAGGGCCTCGCGAGCGCCTACGGGGAGGAAGGCCGCTACATGCAAAGCTTCCGGCTCGGAGACTACGACGGGCCGAACTCCTACACGGAGTCCCTTGGCTCCTTCAATGAGTCGCGCGGCACCTACCTCGAGCTCGACATCGACGTGGACGGCCATTACCGTCCCTCCGGGAACCGCGGGGCAGGGCGCCTCGTCATCGTCGTGGATGGGATCAAGGACTACGGGGAGGACCCGGTCGTCTACCAGACGGAGGACCACTACGACTCTTTCTCGGAGTTCTATAACTATCCCGGAGGCTGGAGCGACCCCTTCGACGGGACGGGGCATGGCCTCGGCGCCCGCAAGGCTGTCCCGACGTACCAATAGGAGGAAAATATGGCCCGCTATCGCCCCCTGATCCGTCTATCCCCCCGGAAGGGGTGGATGAACGCCCCGAGCGGCTTCTCCCTCCGCCCGGGAGGAGGATACCGGCTCTTCTACCAGCAT
>CALVOS010000041.1 GCA_944350325.1 uncultured Bacilli bacterium
AGGAGCCTCTCTTTGAAATCACCCGCGAATCCCCGGGCATCTTCCGGATTTCCGGGAAAGGGCCCGAGGCCAAGGCGAAGGAATGGAACCTGACGACCGACCAGGGGCTCGCCTCCTTGTTCCGCTACCTTGAGAAGATCGGCGTCGAGCGGAGGCTCCGCGAGATGGGGATCCAGTAGGGGGACGAGGTCCGCCTCCTCTCCTACCGCTTCGACTACGTGAGCTAGCCCGCCCGTCCTTTCCGCTGACAGGTATAATCCAGAGAAGATGTACTACTCCCTGACCGGCACCATCCTCGAGACGAAGGAGGAGCAGATCGCCCTCCAGGCGGGGGAGATCGCCTTCGAGCTCTCCGTCCCGCGCGGCTCGGACTTCCTCATGGGCGAGAGAAGGACCGTGTACTGCCACGAGGTCCTTAACGAGAGCGAGCACTACCTCTGCGGCTTCGCGACCAAGGCCGAGAAGGAGGCATTCCTCCTCCTTTGCTCGGTGAAGGGGATCGGACCCAGGACTGCCCTGGGCGCCCTCCGCGAGCCGACCCCGGACGGGCTCTACCGCGCGATCGAGGCGGGGAACACCTCCTATCTCCGCAAGCTCCCCGGGATCGGGCCGAAGGCGGCGAGCCAGATCATCCTCGACCTCAAGGGCCATCTTGCGAGCGAAGCCGGGAAGAAGAAGGCCAAGGGCGACCCCGCCCGCTTCGAGGAGGTGAGGGAGGCCCTCCGCGGACTCGGCTTCAAGATCCGCCAGGTGGACGAGGCGCTCAGCAAGATCGACGCCCCGAACCTCCCCAACGAGGAGATCCTCCGCCTCGCCCTCCGCCACCTTAGGAAAGGAAGTGTCCAATGAGCCGCCTCCTCGACGCGAAGAAGGACAAGGAAGACCTAGGGGTAGACGAGACGCTCCGCCCCCGGACCCTTTCCGAGTACATCGGCCAGAGCGAGCTCAAGAAGAACCTCCGCATCTTCATCGGGGCCGCGAGGAAGAGGGAGGAGCCCCTCGACCACGTCCTCCTCTACGGCCCCCCGGGCCTGGGGAAGACGACCCTCGCCTACGTGATCGCCGCGGAGATGGGAGGGCAGGTGAGGACGCTCTCGGGCCCCTCCGTCGAGAAGACGGGGGACCTCGCCGCCGTCCTTTCCGAGCTCGAGGAGGGGGACATCCTCTTCATCGACGAGATCCACCGCCTCTCCAGGGCCGTGGAGGAGGTGCTCTACGGGGCGATGGAGGACTTCCGCCTCCAGATCGTCATGAACCGGGAAGGGTCGACGAGGACGCTGACCCTTCCTCTTCCGCCCTTCACTCTGGTCGGGGCGACCACGAGGGCCGGGGACCTCGCCGCGCCCCTGCGAGCCCGCTTCGGCATCTCCGCGAAGCTGAACTTCTATAGCGAGGAGGAGATCGAGGACATCATCCGCAGGACCTCGAGGGTCATCGGGACCCCGATCGTCGAGGGGAGCGTGAAGATCCTCTCCAAGAGGAGCAGGGGCACCCCGAGGATCGCCAACCGCCTCTACAAGAGGGTGCGGGACTTCGCCTCCTTCTTTGGCCACGAGACGATCGACGAGGAGGTCTCGCGGATGGCGCTTTCCGCCCTCCACATCGACGAGCTCGGGCTCGACGACGTCGACCTGCGCTATTTGGAGGCCATCATCGACCGCTACCACGGGGGGCCGGTGGGCCTCGAGTCCATCGCCTCGGCGATCGGGGAGGAGATCGGGAACCTCGAGGACGTCTACGAGCCCTACCTCATCATGATCGGCCTCATCGACAGGACCCCCAGGGGACGGGTCGCCACGGAGAAGGCCTACCGCCACCTCAGGAAATCCTTCCAGAAGCCCCTTTTCTAGGACGGTTTTTGCCTTTTTTGCCCTGTAATGCTAGCCTATGGCATGGAGAAAAGGGGCGAACCGCGGCGCCGAGCCATCCCTTTATGGAGGAACCTTTCGCTAGTCGCGGCCTTCATTATGGCACTGTCTTTCCTGAGCGCCTGCGACCCGAATTTCCTATCGACCTTGAGAGGATATTACAGGGTCTACCAACTAGGCGTCACAGAGATCGAATATTTCACCTACACGGATTTCTATGGCACTGCGGAGCTTGATTGGAATGGGACCGTCTCCGCCTTCCTCGTAGACGAGGAAGACATACCTTACGAGGATGTCACCTACTGGTACACCGACGAGGAGGGGCAAGTCCGCTCCCGGACCCAGACCCTCCTCAAAAACGCGATGGGGAACCACGCGGGGGGCCATGAGCCGGTCTACGACGCGCCGGGGTGGATCGACCGCGTGGAGCTGGACGTCGATCGTGGGGACGGGATGGAGGACGTGGACATCTACGTGTTTCCCCAGACGTACTGCATCCTTTCCTGGGCCTTCGAGGGGAACAGTGAGGAAAACCCCCTCCTCTTCGATCCCATGACCATCCATTCCCCGGGCTACTACCGGAGGAACGACTTCCTCATGAACAGGGAAGGCTGGACGCTGACCTTTTGGCTGGAGAGGTATGAGTGAGGGATGGGAACGCACGGAACATGGAGTTCGGTGCTCTAGGGCCCATCCATAGGAGGACTTATTAGGAAGCTGTCACATCGGATCCTTCCCTGCGCGCTCTTCTTCCTGGGTCGCTCTCCCTTTCCTCTCGCGGCCTTATTGGAGGGTCATTTGTCCGCTACTGCAACCCCTTGGGGAGGTCGAAGCGACTTTCACCCATTCGGATTCCGCCGGTACCGCTTCGACGTGGAGACAATATATTCGCAGGCGGACTTTATTCGTAAGTCCTTCCTTATGAACCGAGAGGGCCAGATCCTTAACTTCCTGCAGAAATGAAGAGGGAAGCGATGCGAGAAACTTCCCGTTAATCTAGGAAACCTTTCAGAAACCTTCTGCATTTTTGGATATTAGAGAACCAAAGAAAGGCCCCCGCGATCACGCGGAGGAGGGTGGACATGCGGACCCGAGCAGCGAGGCCATCTGCCCGAGGCTCCGGCGGTCGAGGGTGCATGCTTCGATGACGATGCGGTCGGTGAAGTCGAGGCGGCGGGACTTCCGTCCCTTCGTCTTCTTCTTCATTTCCCATTTCCTTTCCCAGGCAAGTGGTAGAGGCAAGTGTGTCATGCCCGCGGCCGGATTTCCCGGAGCGCCGCGGCGTTGCGTTCTCAGTGTTTCTTAACGGTGAAGGTCTTACGCCTGTCGTTATGAGGTGACTTGTTTCCTATCCCTTCGCCGCCTTGATGACGTAACGCCGCCACGGGTGGTCGGGGCCAGGGACGTACCTCGGCCTCCCAGGCTTCTTCGGCTCGGGCCCGGCCTTCCTTCGCTCCACCTCGACCAGGTCCCAGAGCCTGCCGCCGAAAGCGGCGACCCGCTTCCCCGAGCGGGTCACGTAAA
>CALVOS010000042.1 GCA_944350325.1 uncultured Bacilli bacterium
GAAGAACCGGTGGGAGATCGACGCGCCGGCGGGAGAGGCGAAGGAAGGTCCGCTCCCTGTCCCCTACGTGGACGAGGATGGCGGGCTCTTCCTCAGCTACCACCCGGAATCCTTGGACGAGAAGGACAGGGACGAGGCGCTCGTCCTTCTCGCCCGGCACGCGAGCTTCGCGAAGGATACGGAGGCAGACAAGGTTCTCTTCGCCATCGAATGGGCTTACGCCGGCGAAGACGAGAACGACTGCAGGAGAAGGCGGAAGATGCTCCGGGCCGACCAGCCCTTCCTCGGGGCGATCCTCGTCTACTGCTCCTGGCTCGTGCGCCAGGATGGGACGTCCCCGGAGACGGCAAGGAAGGCCCTGAGCCTTGCCTGGCGGGAGGCAGCAAGCCTTGAAACCATCGGCAACGACGGCTGGTCGCGCCTCGTCTCTTCGCTTTCCTGGCACCTCCTCCTCCACCGGGACCGCGACTTCAACGATCTCGCCTTCCCGGATGGATCGAATTACATAGGCCGCACCAATCTCCTGAACTTCATCACGGACATAACCGAATGGGAGAAGCTCGCCGACAGGGCGGAGCAGATCGTCTCCCTCCGTTGGCTCCGTCCCCTGCTCTACGTCTATCTTGAGAACTTCGTTGACGAGAAAGGATTCGACGAAGCCAGGCTCTGGAGGCTGCTGCGGACGACCAGCCCCCTTCCTGACTATATCGAGGAGGCCCTCGTCTATGCCATCTTCAAGCTGAAACCCGAGTGGCGGGCGGACGCCGCGAAGGAAGACTACCTGTATAGCCCCGACACTACGCTCGACAACCTTGTCGGGATGCTCGGGAACCTGCTGGACGAAAGGGCAGCGAAAGTCTCCCAGGAGTAAGGGTCCGAGCCGGCTTTCCGAGACTCGGGTCCGCGGCCAACCTTTCCACGGAGCTGGGTTCCGCCCGACAAAACCGGATAAGAAAGACTTCGCGTGATGAACCAGTCCCGGTGCGTGTTTTGGCGTAGTTTGGTTGCGCGTTTTGTCATGGTTTCGTTGTGCATTTTGGCGCCGTTCCTGGAAATAGGGAACAAACAGAATCCTGTACAAAACGGCCAAGCGACCCAATCCCCGGGAGACTTAAGGAATATGTTTGGCAAACTGCCAAAGGGAAGTCGGGTTGAGCCTGATCGCTACTACTGTTGTTGAGTATCTCTATGCATGAATACAAGAGGGCATAAGGCCGCAGCAAAAGCCGAAATCGAAGAACATACTGAAAACGAGAGATGAATTTCACTCGATGACGACTCCCCTAATCCCGAGTTAAGAAATTTATTCAGTTCAATTGCGGAATTTTCTTAATTCAATTGCAGAAATTTCTATGCCTGTTATTATCTGAGCATGGGGAGGACAATTTTCGAAAGGGCGATCTGGCCTAGGATCCAGGAAACAGCGCGCCTTTACCCCGTGACGCTCGTGACCGGGGCAAGGCAGGTCGGAAAATCTTTTCTCGTCTCTCGTTTCAAGGACATCGGCTATGACTATCGCTCCCTCGACATGATCAGTGAGCGAATGGAGGCGGAAGCCGCCCCGGAGAACTACGTGGCTAGGCTCCGCCCTAAAGTAGTCCTGGATGAAATTCAGAAGGCCCCCTCCCTCTTCGAGGCCATAGCTGGGAAGGTGAACGAGGCGCGCCTCAAGGACCCCTCTTCCGCCCAAGGGCTATTCATCCTCACCGGCAGCCAGTCCTTCCGGCTCATGAAAGGCGTCAAGGAGTCTCTCGCCGGAAGGGTGGGCATCATCGAGATGGAGGGTCTCTCCCGTTCCGAAATCCTAGGGAGAGAGACCATTCCCCTAGTCGAGGATGGCCTTCCTTCCCTCCTTGGCCCGGAAAGGGCGACCACTCCCCTGGGGGAGGGTTGGATTGCCAAGGGGTCGTTCCCGGAGCCTTGGTCGATCGAAATGGACCAAAGGCAGCTGGACGACTACTACGAGAACTATATTTCGACCGTTGTGCTTCGCGACATTCCTGAATACCTGAGGACGCGAAACGCCGATCTTTTCCTTCGGTTCCTCAAGGACATGGCGAGAAGGTGCGGCCAGGAACTCAACACGACGCAGGTTGCCTCCGACATTTCCATCTCCCCGAATACCGCCTCGTCCTGGCTGGAGGCGCTCGAGGCGGTAGGGATGATCTATCTCCTGCCGCCCCTTCCCGGAACTAAGATCGGATCGGCGGTCTCTTCAAGGAAGAAGCTGTACTTCAAGGACACCGGGCTGGCCCTCGCCCTGTCCGGCACCCGAAGGGACATGCCCAGGGATCCGAGCGTCAAAGGGCCCTACTTCGAAAACTACGTAGTGGGCGAGGTCCGGAAGGGATTCCTGAACGCTGGCATCTCTCTATCCGCCTTCCACTATGTCCGTGAGAAAGGCGGGGCGGAACTTGACCTCGCCATAGTCTCAGGAAATCGCCTCATCCCTGTGGAGATCAAAAGCACTTCCAGGCTCGAGGCCTCCCTTGCCTATCTGGAGAAGAAAAAGATGCCCAGGCTTCCTGGCTGGGAGACTAGGCCCCTCGTCCTTATCTCAAACCTCGATCACCCCGTTTCCCTCTCCGACGGAAGTAAAATTCTCCCGGCTGCCTCCCTATAGCGAAGTGGAGAAAACCCCCCAAAACCACCCTTTTCCACTGGGAAACATCTGGAAATCCTTGTTTAATTAAAAATAGCCTAGGCCAAGAGGACTAAATGACGTTTCGATTATCCTAAAACCCGCCAAAAGGATTTGGTTTTTCGGATTTCCAAAAATTGACATGTCCTAGGAGAAAGATTCCTTACCTTGGTCCCTGCGAAAAAGGCGGCGCCCTTAACGGAGCGCCGCCCAAGAGGGACGTCCTCTACTTCCCCGCCTTCCGGAGGGCGACCATCGCCGTGACGGCCTGCTCCGCGGTGAGGTAGGCAGGTATCCCAGCGTCGCGGAGAAGGCGGATCGCCTCGCGACACTCCCCTCCTCCCTGGCAGATCATGAGGAAGGGCTTCCCGAGCTCCCTGGTCGAGCGGTATACCTCAACCGCGGCCTTCGCCACCCCGATGACGTCGGTCACCGCGGTGGGGCAGATCGCGCCCAGCACCCCGTCCACGTTTGGATCGCGGAAGGCCTGCTGGAAGGCGCCCTTGTACTGGATCACCCCCGCGGTCCCCGAGATGTCGACGGGGTTGAGGGGCGAGCCGAACATCGGCATGTAAGCCCGGATCTTCGCCGCGAGGAGGGGCGAGATGTCCTTCAGCTCGCGGAGGGGCATCCCGAGCCGCTCGAAGTGGTCGCAGGAAAGGAGCGCCGCTCCCCCGCCGTTGGTGATCATGACGACGTTATCCCCCTTGAGGGGCGGCTGGTAGCCAAGCGCGAGGGACACGTCGAGGAACTCCTGCCACATCCTCGCGCGATAGGCCCGGGCCTCCGAAATGACCCTGTCGTAGTAGTCGTCCCCCTCGGGGTTCTCGCTCGCCGTGTGGGCGAAGGCGGCCTTGACGCCGATCTTCGAGCCCCCGACCTTGATCGCGACGACGGGCTTACGGGCCTTCCGGCAGCTCTTGACGAACGCCTCGGGGCTGTCGAGGCCCTCGATGTAGATGGAGATGACCTTCGTCCGGGGGTCCTGGTCCGCGTACTCGATGAACTCGGCGAAGTCGACGTCCGCCTTGTTCCCGAGCCCGACGAAGAAGGACATCCCGAGATGTTCCTCCTGCGAGGTCCCGAGGGCCGCCAGGAGGTTCGCCCCCGACTGCGAGATCATCGCGATGGGCCCGGGGACGGGAAGGTAGGGGATGAAGCCGCAGTTGAAGTGGTCGTAGGGCGAGCCCATGCCCACGAGGTTCGGGCCGATGAGAGGGAGCTCGTTCCTCCGGCAGTACTCCGTGAGGGCGTTCTGGAGGTCTCCGCGCCCGATCTCCTTGAAGGCGCTCGTCGCGACGACGGCGACCTTCGCCTTGATCGCGACCGCGTCCTCGAGGATCGAGCGCACGAGGTGTGCGGGGACCGCGACGAAGACGAGATCGACCTCCTTCCCAATATCCCGGAGGGTGGGGTAGGCCTGGAGCCCGAGCACTTCCTTCGCCCGCGGGTTGACCGGGTAGATGGTCCCCTTGTAGCCCCATTCCATGAGCTCGGCGACGACCTTGTTCCCTACCTTCGTCGGGTAGCGGGAGGCCCCCACCACCGCGATCGAGCGGGGATTGAGCGCGTATTTCAGCCTCTCGACGACGTAGGGCCTTGCCTCACTGATCTTCATGGGAAGCCTCCTCGCTCCTATCGAGGAGCACGTCGTCGGTGAAGACGCATTCCTCGTATAGCCTCTCATCCAGCCGGCACGTCCAGCGGCGGAACTGCCTGGGGCTCGTGGCGACGAGCACTTCCTTCACCTCCCCGTAGGAGAGGAGCTTCCTCCGGATGTCCTCACCGTCCTCGATCCCCTCGTAGGAGGAGAGGAGGAAGGCGTGGTGGGCGTCGGATATCTCGAAGATGTTCACGAAGCGGTCGTCCTTTTCGAGCTCGTCCCCAATCTCGTCCTCGCGGAAGGTCGGGGTGTTCTCGAAGAGGGAGACGAGGTAGAAGCGCTGCTTGAGCCCGAGGGAGGCGTAGTTGAGGTAAAGCATCGGGATCATGACCCGGGCCTCGTCCACGGCGTAGCGGAAGTCCTTCTCCATCTCCTTGGGTTCGAGGCCCGAGAGACGGGCGAGCGCCTCGTAGTCGAAGAGATCCGCCCCGGAGGGAGCGCGGTTCAGCGTGCCTAGGATGTCAAGGTCCTTCTCGTCCACCCCCCGCTTGAGGGCGGCGATCCTCTTCTCCGCCTCTTCCGTGAGCGTATAGCGGCGGTAGCGATCCGGGAGGGCGTCGAACTGGTTGACGCTCGACTCGCGGAGGAGCCGGCGGATCGGGCAGACGTGCACCCATTCCACGCACCTCCGGAAGCGGAACTTGTCGAGGACGCCGTAGATGAGGTTGTCGAGATTCCGCATGTGGTTCCCGTTCCAGACGGCGAAGTCCCCGCCCTCCTCCATCATGTAGCCGGTGCAGATCTGGTCGTTCTCCTGGAACCACTCCATGAGGTCCTTCCGTTCCTCGGGGGTCGTGTCCTCCCTGAGCTTCACGGCCCAGTAGTAGAGAGCGAAGCCGGAGACGTTCACCGCGCTGTTCTTGACCAGCATGAAGCGTTTCTCCTGGTACATCCTGAGAAGGCGCTTCCGCGCTTCCTCCGGCTTGATGCCCGTCTTCTCCTCGACCAGGCGGAGGTTCAGGACCTCCGGATGCACCTGGTAGAAGGACTTGGCGATGTTGAAGGCGACCACTTCCTTCGCGTCGGAGGCGATGACCCCCGGCTCGAAGGAGCTGAGGCCCTTGGGCGCGTTCCGGTACTGGCGCATGTACTCCTGCGCCTCGGGAGTGCCGATCCTGTAGCTCTTCCCCATTCCTTTCTCCTTGCCTTCTGGCAAGGAAATCATAGGACGGAACTGTCAGTTTGTAAGCGGTTACATATTCATTAGGATAGGTCTAGAATATTTCTTCAGAAACCTGCCCTTCCTCATATCCGCCATTCTTTTCATGCACGGATCGTTTGGAACACTCTACCTGCCGACGTCTTCAGATACTACGTAATTAGTGAACAAATAACTACACATGTGGAAGGAAATTAACCAATTCGTGCCAGGAAACCCTTCGGATGAATGTTCCTTGAGAAAAGATGGCGCCCCATTTAGGCATACCTCTCTTTGAAGCGCCGCTCCGGCCCGATTCAGTATTGCGCGTGATAGGAATACGGTATCAAGGATTTCGCAGGGACTTTGCGGAGTTTTCCCTCGCCTTGGATGATAACCCAGCAATCCGGGGCGTAGTCAGAAAGAATCTGCCGGCAGTTGCCGCACGGGGGCATGACCTCCCCGCCTTCCCCGTTCACCGCGACGATCGCGTCGAAGTCTCTCTCCCCCGCGGTGATCGCGGCGCCCAAGGCGATAAGCTCCGCGCAAGCCCCGTGGACGGAGTAGACGTTCACCCCGACGTAGGCCTTCCCCTCCTTCGTCCGGACGGCCGCCCCGACCGTATGGAGGAAGCGCTCCCCGTCGTAGTTCCGGGCGATCGCCTCCTTTGCCTTCGCGATCTGTTCGAAGTCCTTCTCATCCAACGCTGCCATGGTTTCCTCCTGGCAAGGACGAACGAAACGTCCTAGTTCCGAAGCTAGGATAAACCACACTCTTCCCTGAACAAGAACGGAAACGGACGTCGGTCAGGACTTATAGTCCCACCTGACATGTCTCGTGTCGGCCAATGGGAACCATTCCTCGGACCATCCCGACGGTCTCGAAGGAGCCTCGCAATAAAGGTAGGGGAGACAGGAGCCGAACGCTTCATCGCCCACGGTTTGGACAGAAGAGGGAATTACGAGAGACTTAAGGGAGGTGCAGCAATTGAATGCATAATCCCCGATGGACGCAAGGGACGAGGGGAGCATCAATCGTTTCAAGGAATGGCAGTTTTTGAATACAAAAGAGCCGATGGTGGTCAAGGATGAAGGAAGCATCACCTCCTGAAGGTCAAAGCAATCCTCAAAGGCACTATCCCCGATGGAGCCCAGGAATGAAGGGAGCGCGATCGATTTCAGAGAATGGCATCCCTTAAACACAGACTCGCCTAAGGAACCTAGGGGCGCAGAACTTGGGATCGATACGGACGCAAGTGAAAAGCATTTGTTGAACGAATATTCGCCAAGCGACTCCAGCGTAGATGGCAAAGAGATGGACTTAAGCGAAACGCACATGCCGAAGCAGGAGTACCCGATGGAAACCAGGCCTGAGGGAATAAGAAGCGTCCGAAGCGAGACGCAACCTTCAAAGGCTTTGTTGCCAAGGGAGGTGATGGAGGAAGGAAGCTGGACATCCTTGAGAGAGACGCAGTCGCAAAACATGTAGGCTGCGACAGAAGAAACGGAAGAGGGGATCGTAATGCGTTTCAGGGAGCCGCAGCTGAGGAATGCCCTATCGCCAATCGAGGTAATAGAAGAAGGCAAGGCCACCCTTTCGAGGGAGACGCACCCAGCGAACGCCGCACTTCCAATAGATTCGATCGTCTGGGGAATTCTCACGGACTTCAAACTCGCACAGCCGTAGAAGGCGCGATCGCTGATTGAGACAACCTGCGCTCTAATCTTCGTCCCTTCCAACGATACCGATGACGGAATGGAAACGGACTTGAGCCTATCGTCTACAGGACGCACGACCTCGGCTTTTAAGATGCCGTCCTCGCCCTTAAAGAACGAATAGAAGAGCCCATTCCAGTCCTTGGGCATGTCTTTTGCTGAAGAGCCCATGACCATGAACCTCCTTAATCTTCACCTATGAATCGAATTAATAAGCTGGTGTCAGTCGCAGTAGGTTGCGGGGTTCTGCCTTCTCCGGAAACGTGCCGGGATCTTCTTGTTCAGGAAGATATCCTGAATTTCTTTGGGCGCCTCAGTCCCGTCGAAATAGGCGCGACTGGAGCCTTCGCACTGCTTCCAGCCGTCGTCCTTGTCGACCATGTAGACTCCGATAACGATGCCGTGGCGAACCGCCAGAACATAGGGATACCGTTTAGCCTTGCTTGCCCTAAGCTTCCAGTTCCCGCGGACCGTCTCGTAGACGCTTCCCGTCCTGCCGATGTGGTAGTCGTTGATCTTGATGAGAATGAACTTGGGGCAATCGGGATAGTCCGGGAACTCTTTGGCGGTGAGCTCGAGCTCGAGTTCGTCGGCCCAGCGCATCCCGCGATCCCTCCCGTGTCCCCTGGCCTTGTTCGTCAGGCCATCGAGACCGAAGAAGTCGATGAAGGCCGCCTCGACCTCGAAGGCGGTCTTCTTGTCCATGCCCCATCGCTGGATGATGTGGATGGGCTCGAGGCCGCACCTCCTGATGTCTGCGATCCTTCGGACCTTCGCCGGGTCCTTGTTCTCTTCCGTAGGGACGTCCCGCTCGTTCAGGTATTGGTTCCCGGAGTCGTAGAAGGACATACCCAAGGCGTTAGCGTGCGCGAACACGCGGTTCCCGCATCCTTCCCCGACGTAGAAAGTCTCGCCGGTCCTGGGGTCTACCAGGCGATAGACATAATGGCGAAGCTTCTCCGCGGTTTGCTTGCTGAACTCGTGAATCATCTAAATCCGACGATCCCCGATTTTCCACACGCGATTCCCGGACCAGTGAACAGTCTCCCCGTTCACCCGCCAAAGCTTTCCTCCGGAATACTGGACTGTTGCCTGCCCTACCTTCCAGATTTGCCCACCGGAATATTGAACAACCATGTCGCCAATTTTGAACAGCTTGTTTCCATTCCATTGGGGACGGCCTCCGAAGTACTTAACGAGGATCTCTTCGTCTGACATAGGCGACCTCCTATTTCTTCTTTCAAAATACCCCCCCCCCAAGAATTTCAAGTTCCAGCAGGCTGAAGTAAGTTTTTTAAGTAAGTTTTTATTTAAGTTCCCGATTTTGCCGTCTTCGGGAAGTTAATTCCGGAAATAGCGAGGATAGCATCTTCCCGCCTGTATCCCCGGAACCCTCTGTGGTAAAAACTAAGAGGATGCGTGAGGAAGGGGAGAACATCTGCTTCCGCTACGGCGAGAAGGAGACCGACTACCTGAAGTCCAGGGATCCGCGGCTTGGCGAGGTCATCGATCGGATCGGGCACGTCTGGCGCGAGAGGGATCAGGATCTCTTCTCTTCGGTCGTCCATCAGATAATCGGCCAGCAGATTTCCACCAAGGCCCTCAGCACGATCTGGGCAAGGATGAGGGAAAGATTCGGCGAGGTGACGCCCAGGAAGGTCGCGGAAGCGGGCATCCAGGAACTCCAGTCCTTCGGGATGAGCTTCCGGAAGGCGAGCTACATCAAGGAGTTCGCTTCCAAGGCCATGGATGGAGAATTCCTCCTTGACGAAGTCGCCTCCCTTCCAGACCAAGAGGCGATCGAGAGGCTCCGTTCAATCAAGGGCATCGGCACATGGACGGCGGAGATGATCCTCCTCTTCTGCCTCGAAAGGCCTAATGTCTTCAGCTATGACGACCTTGCCCTCCAAAGGGGACTGAGGGTGGTCTACCATCACAAGAAAATCAGCAGGAAGCTCTTCGAGAAGTACCGGCGAAAGTTCAGCCCCTGCTGCAGCGTGGCGAGCCTCTACCTATGGGAGATCGCAGGAGGGGCGATCCCGGACCTCAAGGATCCCGCCAACACGAAAGACTCAATAAAGAAAACGCGAAAGGCATTCCTTGTCCAAGAAGGCAAGGTAGCCTCAAGGGTTTAAACGACACTGAGCCTTTCTACCCAATTCTGCAAAAATCTCGGATATTAAGGCAGATTTGCGCTGTAAATCGATAGCAATACTACAACGCAATCTGAGAATGAGGCCAATCAGGCCAAAACGTCAACGTGAGAAACAACCCAGCCGAGAAATTCGGAATAACCGATCTTCCCCTCGGTCAGGAGAAGAAAGGTGGAGATGACCTCTTCGTCATCGGCATCTAGGGAAAATCCGTTCTGGAGCAGGACGATGAGCAGGACCTCGACCCCAATCCTTTTGTTGCCATCGATGAAAGGATGGCCCCGCACTAGTTCAAAGGATAGACGGGCGGCTTTCTCTACATCGGATTTGTATAGGTCCAGGGAATCGAAGGTCATGAAAGGCGCCGCCAATGCCGCCTTTAGCCGCCCTTCGTCCCTCAGACCATGAATACCTCCTGTTTCTCCAATAAGCAAAGAATGGAGCGTGATAAGTTGTTCTTTGGTAAGGAACCTCATTTAGCCAGTTCCTCAAACACTTTGCGGCGTTTGCTGAGGATTTCATTCGCAAGGGCAATCACCTCTTCATCAGAAGAGAAGACACAAGGGCCAGAGGCACGCGTTATCGCAAAGGGTATTCCCTGCTTGATCACGCATTGCCTAAGAAACAAGGAGAAGGCGTTGGACAAAGAAATGCCAAGTTCCCCAAACAATTCCTCGGCTTGTTGCTTTAGCTCCTTATCGACACGGACCGTCACGTTGATGTTCGCCATGTTTGTATCTCCTAATCCTCTATGAACAAATTATCAATAATCGTGGCTTTACTTCAACTTAGGTTGTTTCACAATAGTTTTCCGTGCAAATGCAATAATTCCATTAATAATGATGTGCAGCTCGCAAAGTTGCGCTCGCCCTTCGGGGCTCATGATCAAGTATGGCCATAGCAGGAATTGCTGGCCTGCAGAATTGAACGGCGTGTTTGTGACGATGCTGGAAAACTACCGGACGGTTGTGGTCACAGGAATAAAGACTAGGAATGACCCTTTTGCCCAGGACCTGTCCCAGCGTGCGGGCCTGATGTTGTAGCAGACCATAGACACCAAGCCCGATGCCGCAGACCTCAAAGAACTTGTTCCGTCGCAGAACTAAGGTGAAACATTGAGCGGTACCGCCCCAAATGAATCGTGGGTCCTCTACAAGAGGCGCGCCGGAAGCAAGGGAGGTCAGTAGCCCATGTCGCGGCCAAAGTACTCCGCGAAGTAGCGTCCGGAGGAGTAGTCGTTCCTGTAGTAGTCGCCCGCGAACCCCTCGGGACGGGATTCCACTTCAAAGTAGAAGGTTGTTGTATAGCTGTCCTTTGAGACGAAGGCGCCGGATTCGGCTAAGACGTAATTGGAAGGAATGTAGATGGTCCGGGAAGACGAAGGTTTCTTGTAGAATCCGGAAGCGATCGCGACGCAAGGGTATCTTCTCCAAGAAAGCGTCCTCGGAAGCTTGATGGTGGAGGAATTACCAAGATAACGGACGAGCGTCGCGTTTTCCTCCTCATCGAGCGTGAAAGCGTAGAAGCTGCCGTATTCCCAGGAGGAGGCCCCAGCGATGTCGAAGGAAATGGTTCCTTCGGCGCACCACTGGCTGTCCCAGAGCTCGGGCTGGAAGAGGGATTCGGAAAGGATGGCCCCTGATACAGACACGCCCTCCATCGCAATGCGGCTCACGGTGTCCGGAAGGACGAGATAAGAAGAGGAAGCCGTCAGGGCTATAGCCCCTGCGCGAACCTCCTGGATGCCGCTCTCAAGAACGCAACCAATCAGATTCCTGCTATAGACGGAAGCCTTCCGCATAGAAAGAACCGGCACCCCGTCGACGAGAGCGGGAACACGCAAGGCGCTTTCCCGCTGATTCAGGTTCCCCATATAGCGATCGTAGGGCGACTCGATCGCAGCTAGGAGGCTTAGTCCCTCCCCCTCCGGGACAAAGAAGAAGTCATGGGAATAGATATAGGTTTCCTCCGGTTCGCTGTAGCAGATGATTTCGTCCGCGTCGAGCGAGGTGGCAAAACGGAAGAAATACTCACCAAAATACGAGTCGGGCGCCTCGTCAGCCTCAAAAGCCCAGAAGACGGAATGCAGATAATCTTCCGTAAGGTAGTCGTTGTCCTGAGCATACTCGAGCTCGATGTAGCGGAACTCCGTGACGCTGGAGGGGATTGCGATAAGCGCCCCCATGTTTCCGAATGCGAACCCAATGGAACGAATGCCTTCGCTAAGCCGAACATAAGAGGTTCCATCAGAAAGCGAAATTTCGCGTGAAGACACGAACCGGTAGCCGATGCTCCTTACAGGCCGCCCGTCCAGTTCCGCAGGAACGATTAGCTCTTCAACCGCTTCCCCTATGTATTGCCCGATCTCATAGGACCCGTCTTCATCGACACGGATAATCCAGTCGCCGGATTCGGAAATGATCCATCCGCCTAGCGGAAGGATCGAAGAGTAGGGCGAGACGTACGTCCAGCTTTCCGGGAGGACCTCCTTCTCCGCATACACGATCGTCTCGGTCGCGAAAGCGTTCTCCCCGACCGTTTCCACCTCCTCGGAAAGATAGATAAAGGGGGCAGTGATGTTATTGAAGGCATAATCCCCGATGCTGGGGACTCTTGAGAGGGCGAGAGGATCGCCCAGGGAGGAAATCGTAACCGCGTCATAAAACGCATGGCTGCCGATGCTCTCCATGGTCTCAGGGAATTCGAGGCCAGAGATGATAGTGCAATTCTCGAACGCGTAGTCCCCGATGACGCGGAGAGGGGCGTCACGCATCTCAACGAACAAAGAAACGTTGTTGCTGAAGGCGTAGTCCCCGATTGTCTCCGTGAATTTAGAAAGAGATACCTGCGTGACAGTTACTGGTGTGTCCACGAACGCGTAGTCGTAGATGCCGAGGACGTGGAGCGCCCCCACGTAGTCAGGGATGATGACGGAGGCGGAATCACCCACATAGTCTGTGACTACATAGCCGACCTTCCCACCGACGGTCATCGGCCGGAAGATGAGTCCGTCCGTCGGAGCCCTTTCCTCCACAGGCAGGCCGGAAGCGTTCACCCCGGTGTCCTCCTCGCCGATCCACCAATTGCCGTTCTCGCCGATATAAGGGGTGAGGCCATCGGAAGCCTCGGCTTGTACGCCGGTGTCCTCCTCGCCGATCCACCAGTTGCCGTTCTCGCCGACGTAGGGAGTGAGGCCGGGGTCCCCTTGCTCCCCAGGAGCACCGTCCTTGCCGTCCTCGCCATCTTGTCCCTCGGCCTTGATCCCAGTGTCCTCGGTGCCGATCCACCAGTTGCCGTTCTCGCCGATGTAGGGCGTTAGGCCATCCGTCGCTCCATTGCCCTCCGCTTCGACTCCGGTGTCTTCCTCGCCGATCCACCAGTTTCCGTTCGGGCCGATATGGGGGGTAAGGCCATCCTCCCCATCCTTTCCGTCCGTCCCGTCGATTCCATCTTCCCCGTCCTGGCCTTCCGCCTTGATCCCAGTGTCCTCGGTGCCGATCCACCAGTTGCCGTTCCAGCCGATATAGGGAGTTTCCCCATCCTTGCCGTCCACGCCGTCCTGGGCGCAACCAGCAAGTAGCCCCGCCCCAAGGACCATTGCCATAATTCCGGCAAGGCACTTCTTGAACATTCCCCGCATAAAGATTCCTCCCTCTTATGAATGGGAAAAGGCCAGGGAAGCTCCGCTGGCCTCAAGGAAAAGAGGACTCCCGCAAAGGCGAAGTCCTCCTTTTCCCGTGACGAAACGGGTCTCAAGATAGGAAGCAAAGACCCTGTTCAGGCATGAGGAAAGCCTTGATAAAGACCCCCCCCAGGAATCTCGCGGGCGTCTGGCGATAGCCCTCATCCCTGCCATGGGCTCAAACTAAGGCCGGACCAGTTTTGTGTCAATTGTTTTTCCAGGAAGGCGGGCAACGTTCGAAACCCAGTCAATCGACTGGTAGGCCAAGGTAGTCCCCCAGGAGGAAATCCTCCAGTCCGACATAAAAGATCCCGTCTTTGTCGAAGGAGGGGACGACGGGGTTCCTGGTCACAACTAGCTTCCGGAAGCCATCCTTGATCCGGAGGAGGCCGCGTGTCTCCTGCTTGCGCTTCGCCTCGCTCGCGAGGTCGTAGGCGCACTGGACGTAGGCCTTCCCGTTCCCGTCGGTCGCGACGAAATCGATCTCAAGGGTCTTCCTCTGGACTTCCCCGTCCTCGTCCCTTAAGTCCGCGGCAAGGCTTCCGACCCGGACTTCCAGCCCGCGGGAACGAAACTCGTTATAGACGATATTCTCCATCGCATGCGCGGCTTCGATCTCGGAGAAGTCAAGGAGGGCGTTCCTAAGCCCGCTATCCATGAAGTAGTACTTCCTAAGGCCTGCGATATGGCGGTTCCCCTTTACGTCCAGCCTGGATGCGGGCTCCAGGAGAAACGAGTCCTCGAAGAAGCCGATGTAGCGCTCGATCGTCGCCGGCTGGACTTTCCTTCCTTCCAAGGAACGGAAGACATTCGAGAGACGCATGACGTTCGTCAAGGAGCCGACGGAGGAGGCAATGGCCCGAAGCAATGCGTCCAGGGTCCCCTTGTCGCCCCGGATGGCGTTTCTCTCCAGAATGTCCTTGAGGTAGATTTCCCCGAAGAGATTCCTCAAGTAGCGTCTTCTCTCGGGGTTTTCCTTCAAACGTGCCAAGAAGGGCATCCCTCCGAAGACGATATAGTCGTCGAGGAGCCGTTGATTCTCCGGGAAGGCCGCCTTGAGCTCACGGAAAGATAGGGGGCGCACTTCGATACTATCCACCCTGCCGCGGAACTCCGTGGCGATGTCGCTCGATAACATCCTTGAGTTGCTCCCGGTGACGTAGACGTCCACCCCCGGGATCGCGAGCCAGCCGAGCACGACGTTCTGGAAGCCGACCTCGGCGCCATCTACGAATGGGCTTTGGACAGGACGAACGAACTGGATCTCATCGATGAAGACATAGGTCCTCTCCCCGTCATCCTTGATAAGAGAGCGCACATGGTCGTCAAGGTTCATGGGGTTCCAGTACTTCTGGTTCCTGATGTCGTCGAGGGCAAGGCTGACGATGTGGTCGTCCTTCACGCCTGAGGCAAGGAGGGCGTCCCGGAAAAGCCGGAAGAGAAGGTAGGACTTCCCTGAGCGGCGAAGCCCAGTGAGCACCTTTGCTTGCCCGTCCCCAACTTTTGAAAGAAGGGTCCGAAGATAAGACTCCCTTTTGATATCCAAGACGTGGTCCATGCCTGGATTATGAAGGAAGCCAGAGAGGAAAGATATGGATTTCTCCGAAAACGGAGGAGTTCATATGCTTGGCGGAAAATTAACGTGTATGCGATGGTTTTCCAATGCATGAGGGGAGACACAGCTGACCTACTCACCATCTGGGCGAGGAAAGTCAAGCACGAAGTCCCTGATGTAAGGGAACAGCCAGTCCCGGTATCCCGCCTTGGTGGGGTGGATGTCGTCCATGAGGTAGAGGCGCCTTTCCTTCTTGCTGATGGAGTTCACTTCGGGATCTTCGTACAAATTAAGGAACAAACACCGCCCTTCTGCAGCGATTTCCTTGCAAATGGCCACCATCTCCCGATATCGCTCGTTCTTAAAGTAGGGATTGCTCCAGACGATAGGGAGGGTCGCGGATATTTTGGACCCAATCCCCAGGATTTCGTTCAGGGACCCGAAGGTCGTTCCCGTGTCATGGGAATCCTTGTTCCCCAAGGGAACCTTCTGGCAGGCATCGTTCGTCGAGAGCTGGACGAACATGTACTCGAAGGTCTCCCCCTCGTGGTTCTTAAGCCTCGAGAGGAAGGACTTCTCGTCCTTGTCGGCGAGGGTGGTACCGTCCACCGCCTCTTTCGTGAAGATCACCCCGTCCATCCAGTGGAAGCATTCCGGGAAGGAATCCCCTAGGGATCCGTACCCCCTCGTGACGGAGCTTCCGAGGAAAAGCATCGTCTCGCCCAAGAGAGGGGAGTCCTTGTCTTCCTCGAAAAGAGAGGGAGAATACGGTAGGCGGTTCCCAGGCAACAGGGACAGGGACATCTCGCGCATGGCCATAGTGTCCCCCAAACCCCTTTCCTTGGGAAGGAGGAAGGAAAAGGCTCCCCTGTGAGGGGAGCCCATCGATCCCTAGCGGAGGATCAGTAGTTCGTGGCGCGAAGCTCGAAGTAGCTCTGCGGGTGGTTGCACACCGGGCAGATCTGCGGGGCGTACTTCCCGATGACGATGTGCCCGCAGTTGCGGCACTTCCAGACGGCGTGATCGCTGTCGCCGATGAAGACGACGCCGTTCTTCACGTTCTCGAGAAGCTTGAGGTAGCGTTCCTCGTGGTGCTTCTCGATGGCGCCGACCATCTCGAACTTGAGGGCGATCTCGTCGAAGCCCTCCTCGCGCGCGACCTTCGCGAAGGTGGCGTACATGTCGGTCCATTCGTAGTTTTCGCCCGCGGCGGCGGCTTCGAGGTTCTCGATCGTCCCCTTGATTTCCCCGCCTTCGAGATACTTGAACCAGAGCTTGGCGTGCTCCTTCTCGTTGTCGGCGGTCTCCTGGAAGATCGCGGCGATCTGCTCGTAGCCTTCCTTCTTCGCCTTGCTCGCGAAGTAGGTGTACTTGTTCCTGGCCTGGCTCTCGCCCGCGAAGGCGGCCTGGAGGTTCTTCTCGGTCTGCGTTCCCTTAAGTGACTTCATTTGCTTTCTGGTCTCCTTGGTGTTGCCTCGATTATAGGGTCCCCGGAACAAGAAGTGGAGGAAGACGCTCCGGAAATCTTCTCCATAGGGACGTATTCGATGGACTCGTAGTTATCTAGCGAGGCGGCCTTCTCCTCCATGAAGGAGCGAACTTCCTTCTCAAGAAGCGCCGTCCGTTCGGAAAGGGGGAGGCTCATATCGGGAAGGAAGGGGCCGCCGAGATGGATGACGGGGACGGGAGGAAGGAAGCGCAGGATTTTCCTTCTCCGGTAGGTAGTGACGGCGGCGATGACGGGACGGCCCATCCTGGCGGGATAGACGAAGGCATGGGGCGCGAAGGGGCGGATGAAGGTGCAGCGGGGCCAGATGTGCGCCTCCGGGAAGACGAGGACGTCCTCCCCCTTGGAAAGGTAGTGCTCCACGGCGTCCATGAAGTCCTTCCCCTGATGGATGTCCTCCCCCGGGAGAGGGAGGCCGGCGAGGCAGGTGACGATCGAGCGGATGATGGGCTTGCTCACGGCCTCGCGGTTGCAGATGATCCGCACCCTCCGCGGGAAGCCGATCGAGACGAGATGGATCGCCACGTCCCCGAGGATGGAGGTGTGGTTCATGTAGAGGAAGAGCCCGCCTTTCTTCCGGGCGGAGCGGAGCCTCTTCTTCCCCTTCACCCGGTAGAGGGTGCCGATCTTGAGGACAAGGAAGGCGAGGGGGATGGCGACCACGTAGTAGAGGAACCAGCTCCACGCGCGGTAGAAGGGGTTTGTCCTTACGTAGCGGAAGCCTTCGGGAAGGTCGACCCTCTTCCAGTCCTTGGTGGCGGCGAACTCCTGGGTCAGCGATTCGTAGTGGACGACCTTCTTCCTAGGCACAGTTCTTCCGCGCGGCGTTCCGGCAGCGCGGCTCCTTCTTCGTGCGAGCGACTTCCTCCACCATCTGGACCATCTTCCTCATGGACTTATCGATGGACATCCCTTCCGAGAAGCGGATGTACTGCTCCCTCGTCGTCCTGAGGACCTCGGGGTGCTCGATCCACCAGTCGATCTTCCGCGCGAGATCCCTAGGGCTATTCATCGCGAAGAGGTTCTCCGGGTGGAGGGCGTAGCTCCGGTTCCCGTTATAGGGGGAATCGTTCATCACCGGGACTGCGCCGCAGGTCATGGCCTCGAGGCAGGCGACGGACTCGATCTCGACCTCGCTGGAGAGGACGTAGAGGTCCGCCATGTTGAGGAGGTCGCTCATCTCCTCCCTCCCGAAGAGGCGGAAGACCGGGCTCAGGCCATGGCGCTCGCTATAGCGCCTCAGCTCCTTCTCCTTCCTTCCCTGCCCCGGGAAGATCGGGAGGATCTCGTCCCTGTGCCTTGAGTGCGTCAGGGCCTTCAGAAGGAGGATCTGCTTCTTCTCCTTCGAGTAGCGGCCGGTGCAGACGACAAGGAACTTCCCCTCCCATTCCGCGGGCCTTTCGACCTTGCGAGGAAGGAAGTCCTTCGGGGTCCCGTTGCTGATGACATAGCCGTTCGTCTTGTGGCCGCAGCTTTTCTCGAACATGTCGCGGATGAAGCGGATGGGGTAGTGCACGGCGTCCACGTGGGCGTAGAAGTGCCTCCAGAAGTCCTTGAAGAGGAGGTCGTTCCAGAACCGGGAGTTGAAGGTCCCGGCGAAGTGCGCGGTCACGTTCTTGGGCTGGACATGGAAGCCGGCGGTCACGGGGATCCCGAAGGAGTTCGCCATCCTCACCGCGACCCTCCCCATCGGGAAGGGAGCCATCACGTGCACGAGGTCGGAGCCCTTGAGCGCGCGCCCGATTTCCATCGCGTCGGGCTTGGCCATCACGATGCCGTTCTCGTCGACGATATGCTGGAAGGGACCCACGTTGATGGCAGGAAGAACGTAGTAGCCTTCCTTGTTCTTCTTGTCCTTGTCCGCGCAAAGGACCCGCACGGTATGGCCGGCATCGCTCAGGGCGTGGATGAGGTTCAGCGCGCAGATGGTGATCCCGTTGCTCTGCTCCCCCAGGACGTCGGCGACTACAGTGACGATCATAAAGGTTCCTCCGCGGATTCTATCGTATCGGAGGAGTGCCTTAAGTCCCATGAAAGAGAGGCCTGGGAGAGTAGAGAAAACTCTACTTCTCGAAATCAATTCGTAGAAAGGAGGGAAATTAGGCCCGTAATTGCTTTAGGGTTCCATCTCTCCGAAATGGAGAGTGTGGGGATTTGCACTCTAGGATGATTGAGAAGCCCAGGCTTTCCGAATGCTCGGAGGATCGCATTTAAAGAAACGCGTGGCTAACCGATACCAAGGGGATAGGATCCTAATCGCCCCCGCGGTTCTACGGTGCCCATACATCTCCTCGCGGACAAGGGGGCATCAGGAATCTCGTCCTATTTCAAGAAAAAGCCCGGCCGGAGCCGGGCGTGTTCCCATTGGTTGCGGGGGATGGATTTGAACCACCGGCCTTCAGGTTATGGGCCTGACGAGCTACCAGGCTGCTCTACCCCGCGACAATGCCTTCTTTCGAAAGCCTCGCGAGTTTATACCGCCTCTTCGTCGGGCGCAAGTCCGGAGTTCGAAATTAACAGTCCTCCCTAGGGTTCCTGGCCATCCTAAAGCGGAACCCGATTCCAAATGAGGATCCCTTACCCTCGCTTCTTGAGGAGGCGGTCGTACTTCACCGTAGAGCCCCTTGCCAGCTCGACGGGGTACTTCTCGCGGTTCTTCCTCATCTTGCTCTCGAATGCCTCGACCGGGTCGATGCCCGTTTTGTCGAAGAACTGCAGAAGATAGGACAGTACGTCGGCCGCCTCCTCGGCGATATGCTCCCGGTCCCCTTCCCCCGACCACTGGAAGCATTCGAGGAGCTCCCCTGCCTCAATGGCGACGGACTTCGCGAGATTCTCAGGAGAATGAAACTGGCCCCAGTCCCTTTCCTCCACGAAGGCCCTCAGCTCGTCAATCATGTTCTGGATGTCGCTCATGAAGGAACTATACCGCCTTGAGAGATAGGGAAGAGCGGGCGCTCCCGATATAATGGCCCCAGCATGAAATTCGCCACATTCAATGTAAACGGCATCCGCGCGATCCTCGGGAAGGGATTCGCGGATACCTTCCGCGCGATCGACGCGGACCTCTTCGCGCTCAACGAGACCAAGTGGAGCGACGACTCCCCCGGATCCTTCCCCTTCCAGCCCGAGGGATATCGCACGTATTTCACGAACTCTAAGGTGAGAAAGGGCTATTCCGGCGTCGCGATCTTCTCTCGGAAGGAGCCCCTCTCCGTCCACTACGGGCTTCTGGACGGGAAATACGACGAGGAAGGGAGGGCTATCACGCTGGAATTTCCCGACTTCTACTTCCTCGCCGCCTATGTCCCGAACGCCGGGGACGGATTGAAGAGGCTCCCCTTCCGGATGCAGTACGAGACGGACCTGCTCGAGTATCTCAATACTTTGAAATCCAAGAAACCAATCATCTATTGCGGGGATTTGAATGTCGCCCACCAGCCGATCGACCTAAGGAACCCAAAGCAGAACGAAGGCAACCCGGGCTATACGAAGGAAGAAAGAGAACGCTTCTCCCGGCTTCTTGAGAACGGCTACCACGACATCTGGAGGGAACGGAATCCCGAGCGCGTCCAGTACAGCTGGTGGAGCTATCGCTTCCACGCCAGGGAGAAGGGCATCGGGTGGAGGATCGACTACTTCATCGTGAGCGAGGGGCTCCTTCCCCTCGTCAAGGACGTCGAGATCCTGGATCAGGTGACGGGCTCCGACCATTGCCCCGTCCTCATGGAGGCCGACCTCGATGCTTGAGCGAGTCTTCCATCTGAAGGAGAGGGGCTCCAGCCTCAAGGGCGAGCTCATCGGCGGCCTCGTCACCTTCGCCTCGATCGTCTACATCCTCCCCGTGAACGCGGCGCTCCTCTCAAGCACCGGCATGGACTCCGGCGGCGTCTTTTTCGCGACCGCGCTCGTCAGCTTTCTCTGCTGCCTCCTCATGGGCTTCCTCGCGAACTACCCTCTGGCCCTGAGCGCGGGCATGGGGATGAACGCCTATCTCAGCTACACCATCTGCGGAACCATGGGCTTCGACTGGATCGAGGCGATGATGCTGCTCACCGTCAACGGCATCCTCTTCATGGCGCTCACCCTCACGCCCCTCCGCGCCTGGATCGTCAACGCGATCCCCAAGGGGCTCCGCTCGGCCATCTCGATCGGGCTCGGGGGCTTCATCCTCTTCGTCGGGCTCCAGGGCGCCGGAATCATCACCGACAGCGGCACCCTCGTCACCCTCGGGGACTTCAGCTCCCCCGGGGTGCTCCTGGCTTCCTTCGGGATCCTTCTCGCCGCCGGGCTCATGGCGTTCCGGAAGATCCCGCTCCTCTCCCAGCTCGCGATTCCGATCGCGCTCGTGGTGACTGCCCTCATCGGGATCATCGCCTCCCTGAGCCTCGGGGCCCTGGGGAGGGGCGACTTCGCCGCCAGCTCCGGCCTCCCCCTTGCTCCCTGGGAGGATCCGGGGGCCTTCTGGGGCGTCAGCGGTTTCGACAAGGTCCTCTTCTTCGGGGCGCTCGACCCCGCGAACGGGGACGTGGACTACGGAGAGAAGATCCTTTCTCTCCTGGCCAACCCCCAGACCTACGTCGCCATCTTCACCCTCATCTTCGTCAACATGTTCGACACGACCGCGACGATGCTCACCGCGGGAAAGCACTGCGGGCTCATCGGCGAGGACGGCGAGCTCAAGGGAGGGAGGAAGGCGATGGTGGCCGATGCCTTCGGGGCGCTCGTCTGCGGCCCCCTGGGCACCTCCACGGTCACCTCCTTCGCGGAATCGACAATCGGGATCTCCCTCGGGGCGAAGACGGGGATGAGCGCGGTGCTCGCCGGCTTCCTCTTCCTCCTCTCGGGCCTGGCCTTCCCCATCTTCTCGGTCTTCTCCTATAGCTCGGTGAACGCCGTCGCTCTCGCGGGGGTGGGCCTCCTCATCATGTCCGGCTCCCTTCCGGAGCTTGCGAAGGAGGACCTCACGACCCTCGTCTCAGGGATCCTCCTCTTCCTTTCGATGATCCTCACCTATTCCCTCTCCAACGGGCTGGCGATCGGGATCCTCTGCTATATCGTGATGCGCCTGTTCGAGGGGAAGGCGAAGGAAATCTCGATCCCTGTCTACGCGATGGGGGCCATCTTCCTCATCAGCTTCGTCGTCTCCTCGCTATAGGAGGGACAGGAAAAGGCGGGGGACGCCCCCGCCTTTCCTTATGGGCCGGTCCCCTTTATTTGTCCCTCAGGGTGATGGTCGGGGTGACGTCCGGCGTCTCAAGGGTGAGATAGCCGTCGAGGAGCTCGTTCTTCGCCCCTCCGACATTCGACCCGACCCAGTCGTTCACCGCGAGGGCCACCTGGGTCGTCGCCCCCTCGGGATAGTAGGCTGCGCTCACGAAGTAGGTATGGCCGATCGCGTAGTCGAAGGTGTAGGTCCCGCCCATAAGGTCATCCAGCCAGACGGTGTTGATCTCCACCGTCGAGGAGCCGTATAGGTAGTCCCGGTCGCTGATGTTGACGAAGATGTCCGTCTCGTAGGAGGAGAGGTTCTCGAAGGAGACCTCCACCTCCATCGTCTCGACCTCGAGCTCGCCGTAGGGGACGACCTCGATCTTGCGGATGAGGGTCCCGAGGCTGCTGTTGTTCGGGTCGAGCGCGAGGTAGACGAGGCACTCCCCGGCCTTAACCTGCTTGAGGTCGACCTCAAGGCGCCCGCCGATGATGGAATTCCCCGTCGAGGCCTTCACCGGGACGAACTCGATCGCCTCGAGGGGGATGACCTCCGGATCAGAGACCTCGATGGTCGCCTCGATCGAGGTGACGTAGCTCCCGGAGCTGATGTTATGGAAGGCGAGCGGGATCTCCGCCTTGACATCCCGGCTCACCTCCTTGTCGGAGTCGCTCGCCTCGGAGATCGCCCCGTTGAAGGAAGCGCCCCAGGAGAGGTTGTCCTCAGGGTCGTCGTAGCTCTCCACGAGCGTCGCCTCCACGGTGATGAGGGCGTCCTCGGAAGGCATGGTGAAGCGGTAGCCGATCCCCGTGTCGAAGATCTCCTCTCCGTTCATGTAAACGGCCTCCACGGAGTAGAAGACGCTCGTCTCCTCAAGGTCGAAGTAGACGGGATCCCCTTCCAGGGCGCTTTCGGGAAGATTCGAAATGAGGTAGCCCTCTCCCTCCTCCCAGTCGATGTCGTGGCGCGGGGCGCTCGAGACCTCCTCCCCATTGCAGGAAGCAAGAGCGAAGAGCGGGACGAGGAAGGCTAGAACGGCGTTCTTTCCCATGAAATGGTCCTCCAGGCAGGCCCATTATATCTACAAGAGGGGACTCTCGTTTTCTATAATCGGGCCGATGGACAAGATCAAGGCTATCTTCCTCGACTTCGACTGGACGCTTTTCGACCACAAGACCCGGACCTTCAACGAGGCGGGCGTCAGGGCCCTCACCGAGGCCCATGGGAAGGGAATCCGTCTCATCATCGACTCGGCGAGGACCTACCACTCCCTCCGGGGGCTCGGGACCTTCGAGAAGATCCCCTTTGACGGCTTCGTGGTCTCCAACGGTGGCGCCGCCTTCACGAAGGAGGAGCTCCTTTACGCGGACTTCATGGAGGACGAGGCGCGGGACGAGATCCTTCGCTACCTGGACGGGAGAGGGATTGGCTATAACCTCATCTGCCTTAAGGACACCTTCATCCGGGAGAGGGATCCCAACATCATCAAGGACTTCTATTCGGTCTGGTACGAGCCCTAC
Organism: uncultured Bacilli bacterium; assembly: GCA_944350325.1. Taxonomy (GTDB): domain Bacteria; phylum Bacillota_I; class Bacilli_A; order RFN20; family CAG-826; genus UBA4951. The sequence goes on from CALVOS010000042.1 coordinate 22,787, forward strand.
CCCCTTCCCATCTCCCAGTGGAAGGGAGAGAGGGCGCTCGCCATCCAAGCCCTCATGAGGGAGGAGGAGGACCCCGGCCTCATCGCCCTTACTAAAAAGCACGGGATCCGCTTCAGCCGCTTCGCGGATAACGCCGTGGAGCTCACCGGGACCGAGTTCCTCAAGAGCAAGGGGGTAAGGACGATGTACGACCATCTCGGCCTCTTGCCTGAGGAAGCCATGGCCTTCGGCGACGATCTGAACGACATCCCGATGTTCCGGATGGTGAAGTACGGGATCTGCCTCGGGAACGGAAAGGAAGAGGCGAAGAAGGAGGCCTACTACGTGACCGACACGATCGAGAACGACGGGCTCAGCAAGGCCCTCCGCCACTTCGGGGTCGTTTCCTAGCGAAGGGGTCGATAAGGAAGCGATCCCTACTCCTCCCTTGGCTCCTGATGGAGCCTTTTTCTTCCTTTTCCAAGAAAGAGTCCGGGTTCTG
>CALVOS010000043.1 GCA_944350325.1 uncultured Bacilli bacterium
CTACGGGATGTGGGTCGCCGGGAACACGCACGAGAAGCCCACCAAGAAGTGCGCCCACATCGTCGGCGACGTCATGGGGAAGTACCACCCGCACGGGGACTCCTCGATCTACGAGGCGCTCGTCCGCCTCAGCCAGCCCTGGAACACCAGGGCCCCGCTCGTCGACTTCCAGGGGAACAACGGGTCGATCGACGGGGATAGCCCCGCCGCCTACCGCTACACGGAGGCGCGATTGAGCGCCCTCGCGGAGGAGATGCTCGAGGACCTCGGGTTCGACACGGTCGACATGGCCCTCACCTTCGACGACACCCTCGAGGAGCCCACCGTCCTCCCCGCCCATTTCCCGAACCTCCTCCTCAACGGCGCCGAGGGGATCGCCGTCGGCATCGCCACGAACATCCCGCCCCATAACCTCGGGGAGCTCGTGGAGACGATCTCCTACCGCATCGAGCGCCCCGACTGCGCGGGCGAGGAGCTTGCCGATATCCTTGGGGGGCCCGACTTCCCGACCGGGGGGATCCTCTACAAGGGGGACGGGGTCAGGGAGATGTACCTCACCGGGCGCGGGCGCTTCCTCATCGAGGCGAAGGCGCACCGCGAGGAGGAGAGGGGCCATGCCCTCATCGTCATAGACGAGATCCCCTACCAGGTGAACAAGGGGCAGCTCGTGAAGTCCCTGGACAAGATCCGCCACGAGAAGGAGCTCCCGGGAATCGAGGAGGTCCGCGACGAGAGCGACCGGGACGGGCTCCGCATCGTCGTCGAACTGAAGCCCGGGACGAACGAGGAGGCGGTTAGGAACTACCTCTTCCAGAAAACCCAGCTCCGCACCAGCTATAGCGCCCACATGGTCGCGATCGTCGAGGGGAGCCCGCGCACGCTCACCCTTGCCGAGTACTGCGACTCCTACATCCAGCATGCCCTCGAGGTCGTCGCCAGGAGAAGCCGCCACCTCCTCGGGAAGGACCAGGCGCGCCTCCTTATCGTCGACGGGCTCCTCCGCGTCGCCGAGGACCGCGCCCTCCTCGACCAGGGCGTCGAGACCATCAAGAGGAGCAAGGACAAGGCCGAGGCGAGGGAGAACCTCGTCCAGGAATTCCGCTTCGTCCCCGAGCAGGCCGAGGCCATCCTCATGATGCCCCTCCATCGCCTCACCCACGGGGACGTCCTCCTTCTTTCAAAGGAACAAGACGAGCTCCGGAAGGAGATCGCCGAGCTCGAGCAGCTCCTCCAGAGCCAGAAGAGGAGGGAGAGCCTCATCGCCCGGGGCCTCCGCCGCATCGCCAAGGAGTTCGGGGACGCCCGGCGCACCGAGCTCCGGGAGGGCGAGCCCGGGCGGGCCATGATCGACCGGCGCGACCTCATCCAGAGCGAGGAGTGCTACCTCGTCTGCACGCGCCACGGCTATCTGAAGCGGAGCTCGCTCATGAGCTACCAGAAGAGCAAGGGCCACGAGGGCGTCCGCCCCGGCATCAAGAGCGAGGACACCTTCCTCTACCTCGGGCGCTGCACGACGAAGGACTTCCTGCTCCTCTTCACCGACAGGGGCCGCTACCTCGAGATCCCCGTGAGCGAGATCCGGAGCGCCAAGTGGAACGAGGAGGGCTTCCACGTGAGCTCCCTCGTCCAGCTCCAGGACGGGGAGAGGCTCGTGGGCGCCTTCGCCCTCTCGCGCTTCCGCGAGGACGTCCCCGTCCTCATGCTCACGAGGAACGGCACCATCAAGCGGAGCCTCCTCTCGGAGTTCCCCCTCCAGCGCTGGAGCAGGCCGGGCCAGGCCATCTCCTTCGGGCGTCAGGAGCAGGATCGGCTCCTTCTCGCCCTCCCCACCTCAGGAGAGGACGACCTCCTCCTCATGAGCGAGGAGGGGACCTACGTCCGCTATCCCGAGCGCGAGGTGCCCCTCACCCGCATCCGCTCCGGCGGGGTGATGGCGGGGAAGTTCAAGGGGAGGCCCCTCGCCGCCCTCCTCGCCTTCCATCCGGAGGAGAAGAACCGGAAGTTCGTCCTCATCACCGACGGGGGCCACCAGCGCGTCTCCTCGCTGGACCGCTACGAGGAGGGCCATAGGACCGGCGCGGCCCGCCCCATGTACCCGACCTTCAAGGGAAGCCCCCAGAGGCTCCTCTTCGCCGACAAGTGCCTCGGGAAGGCGACGCCCTTCAGCTACGACGCCGTCGTCCTCGAGGACAAGAGCCGGATCGACCTCACCTTCGAGGACTTCCTCCTCACCGACGCTCAGAGCTACGCCCGCCCGGCGGAAGGCTTCGGGAAGAAGCGCCACGTGGGCGCCGTCTCCCTCGAGAACAGCGAGTACGTGGACGAGGCCTTCCTCGCCCATCCCGCCCCCCTCGGGGAGGATTCCCCCGGGAAGGAAGAGAGGGAGGAAGGGGAAATCTCCCTCCTCGAGGAGCTCGAATGAGGCTTCGCCCCGCCTATAAGGGGAAGTCCCTCCTCCATCTCGAGCCAGGGATGCTCCAGGCGATGGGGAGGGACGTCCTCCTCCTCGATCTCGACAACACCCTCGACCCCCACGACGTCCCCCTTCCCTCCCCGGGGAGGAAGGAATGGGCGCGGAGGATGGAGGAGGGAGGAATCCTCCTCCTCCTCGTCTCCAATAACCGCGGGAAGAGGGTGAGGAAGTACGGAGAGGCGCTCGGGATCCCTTATCTTGCCGGCGCGGGGAAGCCCTTCCCCTGGAAGATCCGCCGCTTTCTCAGGAAGCGGGGGATCCCTCTCGCGCGGGCGGCGATGGCCGGGGACCAGGTGCTCACCGACGTCCTCGGGGCGAAGGCGCTTAAGATCCCCGCGATCCTCCTCGAGCCCATCTCCTCCCGCGAGGCCATCTGGACGAGGATCAACCGGGTTTTGGAGAAACGGGCGAGAGGACGCATAATGAAAGACGCGGGAATTCCCGTCTTGGAGGAAACATGGGCGAGATCGGAATCGTAAGGCGCTGCAGCATCTGCGGGGCGATCCTGCAGACGGAGCGGAAGGAGGAGCCGGGCTACATCGACC
>CALVOS010000044.1 GCA_944350325.1 uncultured Bacilli bacterium
GTTCAATCATAGATGGGGGAATTATACAAAAGGCGCCCCGTGCGGGGGCGCCTTTCGGAAAGGAGCCTCTAGCCCTTGACCGCGCCGCCGGTGACCCCAGCCACGTAGTACTTCTGCATGAACATGAAGATCACCGTGGTCGGGATCGCGACGCAGACCGCTCCGGCGCAGAAGGTGCGCCAGTAGGGAGGACGGGAGTTGTAGTCGCCGTCGTTGAGCATCCCGTAGAGGGTGCGGGCGACGGTCCAGTTGTCATAGTTCGGCGCCTTCGCCGGCCCCATGATGTAGGAGGAGGTGATGTAGTCCCCCCAGGGCGCCATGAAGGCGGCGAGGGCGACGTTGACGACGATCGGCTTCGAGAGCGGGAGGATGATCTTGTAGAAGATCTGGAAGCGGGTCGCCCCGTCCACCATCGCCGCCTCGTCGATCTGCTTCGAGATCGTGTCGAAGAAGCCCTTCGAGACGTAGTAGTTCGTCCCCGCGCCGATCGAGTAGATGAGGGCGAGGATGAAGAGGTTCCGGAGGGCGCCCGTGTCGTCGATCCCCTGGAGGGTCCAGTAGATGACGATCATGCCCAGGAAGCCCGGGAACATCCCGATGACGAGGATGATCCGCATCATCAGCGTCCGGCCCTTGAAGCGGAGGCGCGAGAAGGCGTAGGCGCTGCAGAGGGTGAAGACGGTGGCGATCACCATCGAGACGAGGGCGACCCAGATCGTGTTCACGAAGGAGCCGAGGGCCAGGGACCCGGTGCTCGTGATCATGCCGAACCAGTTGAAGCGGGCGGGGGTCAGCTCCCCGTTGATGTAGACCTGGTTCGTCGCCAGCATCATCCACGGGTCCGTCGACCACGTGTTCGGGAGGAAGAGGTTCGCCGAGTCCATGTTGGGGTCGCCCGAGAAGCTCTGGAGCACGAGCCAGATGATCGGCGAGACCCAGCACACGGCGATGATGGCGAGGATGAGGTAGACGGCGGCGTCCGCCGCGATGCGCCTAGTCTTCATTACTGGAAGGCCTCCTCGTTCTGGACCGATCCAAGGCGGCTATACGCGACGAGCGAGAAGAAGCCGCAGAGGATGAAGATGATGATCCCTAGCGCCGAGCCGAGGGCGAAGTCCTGCTGGGTCGAGTCGGTCGCGAGGGTGTAGAGCCAGGTGATGAGGAGCGAGGTCTCGCCGGCCCCCGTGACCAGGAGCGCGTTCGTCCCCTTCGGCTCGCCGTTGGTGAGGAAGAAGATGACGTTGAAGTTGTTGATGTTCCCGACGAAGCTCGTGATGAGCGAGGGGCCGGTGACGAAGAAGATGTAGGGGAGCGTGATCGAGACGAGCTGGCGGAAGGGCCCGGCGCCGTCGATCTGGCTCGACTCGTAGAGGTCGCTCGGGATGTTCATGAGGATGCCCGAGGTCGAGAGGACGGTGAAGGGGATGCCGATCCAGATGTTCACGAGGATGACCGTGATCTTCGGGATGATCGCCCAGTTGTCGCCCGAGCCCTGGCCCCTCACGAAGGGGATGCCGCCGGTGGACCAGCCGCTTCCCCCCATCGAGCCCCAGCCCATCTTCTGCGAGAAGCCGACGAACCAGTCCTGCTTGATGAGCCAGGAGTTGATGAGGCCGCCCTGGTCGGCGGGCTGGAGCATCTTGTTCATGACCATGAGCGAGATGAAGCCCGGGACGGCGACGGTGATGATGAGGATCGTGCGCCAGACGCGCGGGAACTTCAGTCCCTTGCGGTTGATGAGGAGGGCGACGATGATGCCGAGGATGTAGCAGCTGAAGGTCGCGCAGATGGCCCAGACGATCGTCCACCCGAGGAGGCGGAGGAACGTGTAGCCGTAGCTCATCGTCGTGGCCTCTCCCGAGGTGGCGCCGAAGATGTCGGCCAGCTGCTCCCAGGCGCTCGCCTCCCACTGGAAGACGTCGAGGTGGCGGAGGTTCCAGTTCGTGAAGCCCACGAAGAGGGAGCAGAGGAGCGGGATGATCGTCACGATGAGGCAGCCCAGGACCGGGAGCGACATGACGGTGACGGCGAACTTCTCGTCCGCGAACTGCTTGATGCGGCGGAGCGAGGTGACGGGCTGCCCGTGGAAGCCCATGACGCGGAGCTGCTTGAGCCGGCGCTCGTAGCGCCTGGCGAAGCGCTCGAGAAGCTCCTTGTTGTCCTTCCCTTCGCGCGAGGCGGCGTCGGAGGCCTGGTAGAGGTCGTAGAGCGCGAGCCCGTCCTCCCGGAGGACGCCCTGCTCCTCGGCGGCCTTGAGGAAGTTCTCCTTCCCCAGGGCGAGGTTCGCCTCGAGGACGCTCGGGTCGCGGGCGAGCTCGACCGTCCGCTCGGCGGAGCGGATGGGAGCGTGATGGTAGCGCTCCTCGAACTCGGCCATGAACTCCTCGTGATGGGCGCCGATCTCCTTGAAGCGCTCTACGCATGCCGCGCGAAGCTCCTGCCCGCGGAGACCGCTCTTCCTCATCTGGTCGATGACGTGGATCGCGGCCTTCGTGACCTTCCGCCCGAGGGGGAAGGTCGTCTCGAAGGTCCCGATGACCGCGGAGACGCGCTTCTTGACGGTCAGCTTCGCATCGTCGGGAAGCGGGGCCTCGCCGTTCTTCTCGGAAAGGACGTCGCGCCCGAAGATCGAGTCGAAGAGGGACTCCCCCGCCCCGAAGACGGCGGCGATCGCCTTCTCGTCCCGCATGGTCGCGAGATAGTCGTTGTACTTATCGTACTTATGGGAGAAGCGGATGAGGGCGAGCCTCTCCTCCTTCAGGAGGACGTAGCGCCCATACTTGTCCTTCGGCTTCTCCAGGTACCAGTAGCAGTAGCGCTCCAGCGCCCCCAGCCAGAAGAGGTGGTCGAGCACGTAGTTCCGGCAGGGATCGTAGACGTCGCGGTACCAGTTTTCCTTGATATGGCGGAAGAATCCGGCGGCCTTTTCCCAGATTAGCAGGAAGAAGGCACGGGTTTTGCTGAGGAAATCGCCTTCCGAGCGATAGATGTTCCCGATGGAGACGGAGCCATCCTCCCCGAGGGCGAGCGCCCTTGGGTCGGCCGCCCTTCCCCATTTGATCCTGGAGGCCACCCTCGCCGAGAGACGGTCGAAGGCGTAGTCCTTGCGGAGGGTATGGTTGATCTGGCCCGCGGACATGCGGGAGAAGTCGACGGGCGCCCCCGCCTTGTTCGTCCCGTGGTAGGCCTCGGGGTGGGCGATCACGTGGATGGCCTCGATCCGCGCCCGCTTGTACTTGTCGGCGACCGTGATCATGTAGGAGTCGTAGGCTCCCTTGAGGCTCAGGTAGTAGCAGACCAGGAAGCCGACGATGATGACCCAGGCGTAGAAGCCGAAGATGAGGTCGATCCTCGAGTTCACCTGGGACTCGTTCCCCAGGGTGATGAACTGGATGATCGCGCCGACGCCCATCCCCACGTCGCCCGAGACCGGGACGAACATGTAGAAGAGGAAGGCGAGCTCCACGACGAGGAAGACCGCGCCGTCCAGCCACTGCTTCCGCTTCAGCTGGCTCGCGCCCATGACGAGGAAGCTCAGCTTTCCCGCCCAGTCCATGTCGTTGAACATCTGGACGGCCTTCCGCCCGACGAGGTAGATGCCCGAGATGATCATGAGGACCGCTCCCAGCACGTACTTGATTACGAGCAGCAGGTACTTCAGGGCGTCATACACGATGCCGCCGATGAAAAGCACGACCTTCAGGAGGAAACGGAGCACCGCGGTCCCGCTGGTTCGCCACCACGGGTCGGGCTTGAACTCCGCCTCCTGGAGAGCGTTCAGCTCGGACAGGTCAAGGGCCTTCTCGCTATCCCCCTCAGCCGGGGCAGCGAGAGCGTCCTTCTTTGTCTCTTCGCTCATAAGAGTTCTCCTTTATCGAGAAGAAGCCCCGGGCGGGAGATGTCCGCCCGGGGCATAGGGTGAGCTAGGCTAGAGGGTGGAGATGTCGACCCAGCCGTCGCTCGCGCAGAGGCTGCGGAGCTTCGCCTGGCAGTCCTCGATGGAGCCGAAGGCATCGCCGGTGGCGTTCAGGATGCCGGAGCAGAGCTGGTTGCTGACCGGGGTCCAGAAGGTCGGGGCGACGTTCGCGCCCTGGGCGACGTAGTTGCCGGACTCGATGGTCGCGTTGATGGCGGCCATGTGCGGAAGCGCGGCGAGATCGTCGGCGAGGTCCTCCTGCACCTTGAGGTTGGTGACGCCCTGCTTGAGCTCGGTCACGCGGAGGGCCTGGTTCTCCTCATTGGCGGCGAAGAGGGCGAAGGCCTTGGCGGCTTCCATCTTGTGCTCGGCGACCTGGCTCTTCACGGCCATGCCTTTGTAGCCGACGAAGGGCTTCAGCTGGTGGGTCCTGGTCCCATCCGCGCTGGAGAAGGTCGGGAGCGTGGTGCACTTGACCTCGGGGGCGTTCTCCTCGATCTTGGCGAGCTCGGCCTGGGTCTCGTTCCAGAAGTTATAGATGACGTAGGCGGCGGTCGGCTTCTCGCTATCGGGGTGGAGCCCGGCGAGGATGCCGGCGGTGTCGGCGGCGTCGGCGGCGACCATGTTGGCCGTGTAGTTCTTGTAGAGGCTCACGAAGTCATAGAGCGCCTCGGCGACCTTCTCGTTGCTCGCGAAGTCGGCGGCCTGGACGGTCTTCCCCTCCACGACGCGGATCTCCATGTGGCCCTCGGAGAAGAGGACGGAGGGAAGGACCCAGCTGTTCCCGATCTGGAAGTAGACGGTGGCGTTCGCCTTCGCGGCGGCCTCGAGGATGCTGTTCATCGACTTCGCCTGCTCATCGGAGACGTAGTTGGTGTTGTAGTAGAGCATGTAGCTGTTGTCGTTCCGGTAGGGGACGGCGAGGAGGTCGTCGTCGACCATGAACGCGTCGACCGCGCCCTGGCCCTCGGAAGCGATGAGGTCGTCCTTGCTGTCGTTGAAGTTGACGAGGTAGCCGGCATCGTTCATCGAGCGGGCGTTGTCGTCGGCCATGCAGAAGACGTCGGCGGCGGAGGCGATGTCCTTCCCGGCGTTGGTCCAGATGTCGCCCTCGCCCATCTGCGCGAGGACCTGGACGTCCAGGGTCCCGGTCACGTTGCCGTCCGCATCCTTGATCTCAAGGACATCCTTGTGGGCTTCCTTGAAGGCGGGGATCACGGTCTCCTCGAAGTAGGAGATGTCGCTCTCCGGGGCCCAGAGGGTGACGATGTTCTCGTAGGGATCGCTGCAGCTGGTGAGCGCCACGCCCCCTACGCCGGCCACCATCGCGAGTCCGGCGACCGCGATCAGGCCCTTTTTGAGATTAATCATTTAAATCTACGCTCCTTTCCAAATCACTTGGGCGGGCTCGCATTCGACATGCCGAGAACGCCCGACGCGATTTAACTGATTAACATGAGCGAAATATAGCACCTCTCCGGAAGCCGGCAAGCGCTTTCTGCAACCCCTTACAGAGCGAATGTAACCCCTTTTTTTCCTGCCTGTCTGCATTTTGGGGAAAAACGTCCGCATTCGTCAGGAAAGAGCGCACCTGCAAAAAGGAGCCTCCCGGAAAAAGTTTTGAGTAAATTCCGAATATTTCGCTTGAAGATGAGGCAGGGAGGTGCTCCGCGCGGGCACCACGCGCCTATATATGAAGAAAAGGGGAGCATGCCGCTCCCCTCCTTCCAAGATCTTGTCCCGGGCTACTCGGCGTAGACGCTGACGCGCTTGCCGTTCTTGCCGACGCGCTCGAAGCGGACGATCCCGTCCACGAGCGCGAAGATCGAGTCGTCCCCGCCGCGCTTGGCGTTGACGCCCGGCTTGATCCTCGTCCCGCGCTGGCGGTAGAGGATGCTCCCGGCGGTGACCTTCTGCCCGTCCCCCACCTTGGCGCCAAGGCGCCTTCCGGCGGAGTCGCGGCCGTTCCTGGTCGAGCTGACGCCCTTCTTCGAGGCGAAGAGCTGGAGGTCGACGACGTACTTTCTCATGGCATCTCCTTCCTCACGAGGACCAGATGGGAGGGCGAGGCCTCCATGATCCCCCTGATTTCCTCCGTCACGCAGTGCATGACGGCCTCGTCGTGCTCGGATCGAAGCCCATCGGGGGCCTCGAGGAGCACATGGCCCGGACTCACGAGCGTCCGGTAGCTCCCCTCCAGGGCGTTGAAGGCGCCCGGGAGGATGCCGCTCAGCGCGGCGCAGACGAGGTCATGCCCCTTCGGGCCGGACCCCGCGTGGCCCCTCGCCTCGAGGCGGACGAGCCGCCCGGCGCGATAGAGGGCCTCGACGCGGATCATCCCGCGATCGACTCGCAGACGAGGCAGGTGTAGGGCTGGCGATGGCCCTGCTTCTTGCGCTCGTTGGCCTTGGCCTTGTACTTGTAGATCACGACCTTCTTCCCGAGCCCCTGCTTCTCCAGGCGGAAGGTGACCTTGGCCCCCTCCACGTAGGGGGAGCCGACGGCGACCTTGTCCCCGCCGAGGAGGACGACCTTCTCCAGGACGACCTCGTCCCCGGCATTCCCGGGGATGCGCTCGACGTAGATCCTCTCGCCCGGGGCGACGAGGACCTGCTTCCCGCCCGTCTCGACGACG
>CALVOS010000045.1 GCA_944350325.1 uncultured Bacilli bacterium
CTACAACTCCGACCGCCCGCAGGCCGGCCTCGGGGGCATGACCCCGGTCGAGAGGAGGGAGTTCCTCCTCGCGAGGCCGCCGATGCTCCCGGCCATCCTTTCGACGGAGGCAAAGGAAAACGGGCTAAGCAGCGCTGCCTAGCCCGTTCATTGGACCCTGACCTTTTTTGTTTCCCCCTTGTCAACTACTTGACTTGGGGTCCACTTCAAGCGGGCCCTTTTCCTATGTCGGGAGGAAATCGCTAAACTGGCTTGAATTAGTATCATACGCCTCAAAAACGGCTCGATTAGACTGAAAGCGGATTAATCTCCTAAAGTTGCCCAAAGGGTTGCCCATCCCCGTTTCCCTTCCTTAAAGTGAGTCCGTAATAGAAGGAAGGAGATCTATGAAGAAAGTCGTTCTATTACCAGTCCTCGTCCTCGCCTCGGCGATGGTCCTCGCCGGATGCGACACCAGCACGACATCCACCGCCTCGGAGAGCGGCTCCGAAGGAGCGTCCTCCTCCGTCGGCGAGGGGACCGGTAGCGGCTCCGAAGGAGCGTCCTCATCCGTCGGCGAGGGGACCGGTAGCGGCTCCGCCTCCGAGTCCATCCCCGACAGCGAGCCTGACGAGTACACGAAGCTCGCCGACATCGAGGTCGCCGACGAAATGACCTCCCGCGGCGTCTACATGGGCAAGACCGACCTCGTCCGAAGCAACAAGAAAGCCTACAACTACCTCTGGCTCGCCGACGGGGATGCGGCAGGACTCGTCTACACGGTCAGCGAAGACCTCTTCGATTCCTCCTGGGTCGCGGGCGAGACCGTCCTCGAGGTCACCGGCAAGGTCGTGGAGTACAACGAATTCCTCCAGTTCTCCAACATCTCCTCGCTCACCGCGGTCGAGGACTCCTCCGTCACCCCGGGGAAGGCGATCGAACTCACCGGGCAGGATGTGACGATCGAGGACGTCCACCATCTCTATTCCATCAAGGACGCCGAGGTCGCCTCGGTCGCCGGCTCCGGCGAGTTCAAGATTACTCTTGGCGGCACGACCTACAACGTCCGTCTTGATAATCGCGACATCGCCGACGGTCCCATCTGGGACGTCAAGGCGGGGGACAAGGTCACGATGACCTCCTTCCTCAGCGCCTACAAGGGCACCATGCAGTTCATCACCGCCGCGGACGTCACCGTCACCCCGGGGGAGGAGGAAGAGCCCGATCCCGAACCGGGAGAGGTGAAGTATCTCGACGAGATCCTGACCCTTGCCAAGGACGAGACCTACACCGGTCGCGCGGTGTATATGGGCATGACCGACCTCAACACACAATACAATTCCCATAACGGCGTCTATGTCGCCGACGGGGAGAACTGGTACCTTCTCTACCAGGTGAGCGACGACCTCATCCCGGAGAACCTCGTCTCCGGCCAGACTGTCCTCGAGTGGGACGGCACTGTCGCTGACTTCAAGAACACCAAGGAGAGCAAGGTAACCGCCCTACGCACCGTCATAGACGCCGAGGTGACCGCCGGCACTTGGGATAAGCTTGCCGAAGACTATGCGCCTGCCGTGGAAGACATCAACCGGGGCGTTGTCCTTGAGAACGCCTATGTTGCCAACGTTTCCGTCGGAGATCACAACAACACCACACTCACGCTCAAGGCGAGCGAGGAGGGGACCAAGACGTTCACCGTCTACCTTGATTCCCGCTACACGGACGTGACCGTTCCGGCGATTGCCGATCTGAAGGTCGGGGACACCCTTTCCGGTAAGACGTTCGTTGGCGAGAACACGAACGACGGTTCCATCCAGTTCATCTACCTGATCGACCCGGTCCGCACTCCCGGCCAGGGCGGCGAGGACCCTGAACCCGTCGAGCTTCCTGAGCCTGTCGAGATCTCCATCGCCGACATCATTGGCGGGACCGCCAAAGAGGGCACCCTCTACGAGGTGACCGGCATCCTCGAGGCTTCCAAGAACGACCAGTACGGGAACGCCTACCTCACTGACCCCGAGACCAAGTCCACTGTCATGGTTTATGGGAATACCACTACTGCGACCGCCCTTTCCACTACCGATGGGACCACTGTTGAATACAGCAACCCCAGGGACGCCCAGACGACCCTCGCGGACATCAAGGACGGGGATAAGATCACCGTTCACTGCGTCTACGAGGCTTACGTTCCTACTTGGAATCCTGGCGCCGCTCCGACCCATGAGATCATGTGCGTGACCGTCGCCCACGAGACTCCGGCTGACGCGACCTATGCCGTCGCCATCGACGAGGCGATCGCGAACGGCCAGGTCACTGCTGCCGCCACCGCCGCCTATGGCGAGGATGTCACCCTCACCGTCACTCCGAGCGAAGGCTACGCCGTCGGCGAGGTCATCGTCGACCATGGCTACGGGACGGAGACCGTCGCCCCTGTGGAGGGCGCCTACTCCTTCAAGGCCACGGCGATCAACGAGGTCTCCGCGACCTTCGTCGAAACCGTCGAGGGCGACCTTGCGGATGTCACCTATGACCTGACCAAGGTCGATACGAAGAGCACCAACGCCTACGATGCCACCGGCCTCAAGGGACACTTCGATGCCTCCCTTACTTCCGAGACCGGCATCATCCAGAGCGTCACCGCGACGGATAAGGTCTTCCCTGGAAATCCCAAAGATGGCCCTGGCGCGCTAAACGGACTCAAGTTTGGGACGGGAAGCGTCGATGGCTACGTCACCATCCTCTTCGCCGCGGACGTCACCTCCATCACCATTACCGCCCATGCCTGGGCCGATAACAAGATTGCCTTGATCGGGGCCTACGGCGCCGATGACACTCTCCTCGACAGCGCGGAGGTAAACACCAAGGCGGCCGCCACCGTCACCCTTGAGTTCGCCGCCACGAGGACCCTTACCATTAAGGTCACCGAGCCGAGCGGTGGCGACCGCCGCTGCGTGATGACCTCCATCGTCTTCAACCAGACCGTCGAGGCCTAAGCCTCCCCGCGCCTGACCCAGGGGACCCCTCCGGGGGTCCTTTTCCTTCGCCCGCAGGGAGCCCCCTAAAGGGGGGCTCTCCCCATTGTTTCCCCCTAATCAGGGTCCTATACTTCCAAAGAACACAGGAGAACGAATAGACACAAATGCCTGACATCAAGAAGTCGTTCATGTCCGTCGACGGGAACACCGCCGCGGCCATCGAGAGCTACTACTTCAGCGAAGTGGCGGCCATCTACCCGATCACTCCCTCCTCCCCGATGGCGGAGTACGTCGACGTCCTCGCCAGCAAGGGCGAGAAGAACTTCTTCGACTCCCCGGTGAAGGTCGTCGAGATGCAGTCGGAGGCCGGCGCCTCCGGCGCGGTCCACGGCGCCCTCCAGGGCGGGGCCCTCGCGACCACCTACACCGCCTCCCAGGGCCTCCTCCTCATGATCCCGAACCTCTATAAATGGGTCGGCGAGGAGCTCCCGGCGGTGCTCCATGTCTCCGCGCGTTCCCTTGCCACCCGCGCCCTCTCGATCTTCGGCGACCAGGCCGACATCTACGCCTGCCGCCAGACGGGCGCGACGATGATCGCGAGCAACTCCGTCCAGGAGATCGCCGACCTTGCTCCCGTCGCCCATCTCGTCGCGATCGAGAGCTCCGTCCCCGTCCTCCACTTCTTCGACGGCTTCCGCACCTCCCATGAGGTCCAGCGCGTCGAGTTCGTCGACAAGGCGGAATGTAGGAAGCTCCTCCCGATGGAGAAGGTCGAGGAGTTCCGGAAGAGGGCGCTCAACCCGCACACCCACCCCGTGACTAGGGGCGGCGCGGAGAACGACGACATCTACTTCCAGGCGAGGGAGGCCCAGAACCGCCACTTCGCCAAGGTCGTGGAGGTCGCCGAGAAGTACTTCGAGGAGGCCACCCGCCTCACCGGACGGGCCTACGCCCCCTTCGTCTACTACGGGGCGAAGGACGCGGAGAAGGTCATCGTCGCGATGGGCTCCGTCTGCGAGACCGCGGAGGAGGTCGTCGACGAGCTCATGAAGCGCGGGGAGAAGGTCGGCCTCGTCAAGGTCCATCTCTACCGCCCCTTCAGCGCGAGCCTCCTTTCCAAGGCCATCCCCGCCTCCGTCAAGAGGATCGCCGTCCTCGACCGCACGAAGGAGAACGGCTCCGAAGGGGAGCCCCTCTACCTCGACGTCGCCGTCGCCCTCATGAACGAGGGCAGGAAGTTCGAGAAGCTCATCGGCGGGCGCTATGGGCTCTCGAGCAAGGACACCCAGCCCAAGGACGTGAAGGCCGTCTTCGACTTCCTCGGGAGGGAGGACAGCTGGAACGGCTTCACCATCGGCATCCAGGACGACGTCACGGGCCTTTCGATCCCGAGCGACCCGAAGTTCGTCATCCCCCACGCCTACACGAGCTGCCTCTTCTACGGGCTTGGCTCGGACGGGACGGTGTCCGCGAACAAGAGCTCCGTCAAGATCATCGGGGACGCCACCGGGCAGTACGCCCAGGCCTACTTCCAGTACGACTCGCGGAAGGCCGGCGGCACCACGAGGAGCCACCTCCGCTTCGGGAAGGAGCCGATCAAGAGCGAGTACTACGTCAAGAACGCGGACTTCATCTCCTGCTCGCTCGACACCTATATCCTCCGCTTCGACATCCTCCAGAACCTGAAGGAGGGCGGGACCTTCCTCCTCAACACCGACATGTCGGACGAGGAGCTCGAGAAGGCGATGCCCAACCGCATGAAGCACCTCCTCGCGGAGAAGCATGCCCGCTTCTTCGTCATCGACGCGAACCGCATCGCCCGCGAGATCGGGATGGGACGGCACACGAACACCATCCTCCAGGCCTCCTTCTTCTACCTGAACCCGCAGATCATGCCCTATGAGGACGCCAAGGCGTGGATGAAGAAGTTCGCCGAGAAGAGCTACGCCAAGAAGGGCCAGAAGATCGTCGAGCTCAACTGGCGCGCGATCGACGCCGGCACCGAGGGCCTCCGCGAGGTCAAGGTCAAGCCCGAGTGGATCTCCTGCCCCGTCCTCAAGGTCGTCCCGACCGGGGAGGATGAGTACTTCGACTCCTACGTGGAGACCATCGACCGCCTCGACGGGGACGAGCTCCCCACCTCCGCCTTCCTCAAGAGCGAGCTCGAGGACGGGACGATGGAGCCGAACATCACCTTCCGCCAGAAGAGGGCGATCGCGGACATGGTCCCCCAGTGGAACCCAGCCTACTGCATCCAGTGCAACCAGTGCGCCTTCGTCTGCCCCCACGCGACGATCCGCCCCTTCCTCCTCGACGAGAAGGAGCTCCAGAGCGCTCCCGAGGTCGTGAAGAACGGCGTCAAGGACGCGATGGGACCGACCGCGAAGGGCCTCAAGTTCCGCATCCAGGTGTCGACGATGAACTGCGTCGGCTGCGGGCTCTGCGTCTCCGAGTGCATGGCCAACCAGACCGCGAAGAGGCTCGGGAACGACCACTTCGCCCTGAAGATGGTCGAGGCCAAGAGCCAGTTCAGCGAGCAGGAGGGCGCCGACTACCTCTACAAGCACATCGCCTACAAGGCCGACCGCTACCCGCTCACCAACCCCAAGGGCGTGGGCTTCCTCATGCCCTACATGGAGGTCTCGGGCGCCTGCGCCGGCTGCGGGGAGGCCCCCTACTACCGCCTCGTGACCCAGCTCTTCGGGAAGGACATGCTCGTGGCGAACGCCACCGGCTGCAGCTCCATCTACTGCGGCTCGACCCCCCTTACCCCCTTTGTCACCGACAAGGACGGCCAGGGGCCGGCCTGGGCGAACTCCCTCTTCGAGGATAACGCCGAGTACGGCTTCGGCATGAGGATCGCCACCGACTACAAGCTCAGCCAGATCGTCCGCATCCTGAAGGACATGATTGCCTCCGGGAAGGGCGAGGAGACGCTCGTGAAGGCCGCGGAGGACTACCTCGCCCACATCAAGGACAAGAGCTACGTCCGCGGGCTCGTCCCGACCCTCATGGAGGAGGTCGAGAAGAACGCCTACGAGCCGGTGAAGGAGCTCCGCGAGTACTACCGCGACCTCATCGACAAGTCGGTGTGGATCGTCGGCGGCGACGGCTGGAGCTACGACATCGGCTACGGCGGCCTCGACCACGTCCTCGCCAACGAGGCGGACGTCAACGTCCTCGTCCTCGACACGGAGGTCTACTCCAACACTGGCGGCCAGGCCTCGAAGAGCAGCCAGACCGGATCCATTAACAAGTTCACCGCCTCCGGCAAGAAGGAGGCGAAGAAGAACCTCGCCCTCATGGCGATGGCCTACGGGCACGTCTACGTCGCCCAGATCTCGCTGGGTGCGAACCCGATGGCGGCGATCAAGGCCCTCAAGGAGGCGGAGAGCTACGACGGGCCCTCGCTCGTCATCTGCTACTGCCCCTGCGTCAACCAGGGCATCAAGGGCGGGCTCGTGAACTCCATCCGCGAGGAGAAGGATGCCGTCGAGTGCGGCTACTTCACCTGCTTCCGCTACGACCCGAGGAGGGTCGAGGCGGGGAAGCCCGGCCTTGAGATCGACAACCCCAAGGAGCCCGACTTCACGAAGTTCCGCGACTTCCTCATGAAGGAGACCCGCTTCAGCCAGCTCCCGGTCGTCAACCCGGAGCACGCCGAGGAGCTCCTCCAGAAGAGCGAGGCCTACGCGAAGAAGCGCTGGGAGGCGATCAAGAAGTTCGGCCTCTAGGCCATGACGTCCAGGGGAGGGTCCGGAAGGGCCCTCCTTTTCTTCTGGGCATGAAGCTGCCTTCCAGTGCCAAAGATTAGAGAAATTGACTGCCAAAAATACCAGAAAACGAATGCTAAAAATACCAGAAATAGACTGCCAAAGATTCGAAATAGTTGATTTCCATTAACATATGAATAAAACCCATCATGAAACCTGCCTATATTCCACGTTTGCTCGATGTCGAATTGAAGGACGCGATGTCGGTCAAGGCCGCCGTCCTGATGCGGTCCTTGGCTAGGAACGTAGGGACGGAGTGCCGGGACAAGACCCTTCTTGAGGATACCGGCATGGGGCAGGAGACGTTGGAGAAGTATCTTCTTGCCTTGCGGAGGCTCCATGTTCTTGAGGATCTTTCCGCTTGGAATCCAAACCTAAGGAGCAAGACGGCGGTTCGGACTTCCCCCGTCCGCCATTTCTCCGATCCCTCGATTGTCGCGGCCGTCCTTGGGCTTAGCCCGGAAGGCCTTTATTCCGATATGCGTTTGTTCGGCTTTCTCTTCGAAAGCCTCGCGGTCCATGAGCTTCGCGTGTACGGGGACTCACTCGGGGCGCGGCTTTACCACTATCGTGACAAGCGGGGCCTGGAGGCGGACGCGGTCATGGTGTTCCGCGACGGGACCTTCGGTCTTTTCGAGGTAAAGCTGGGGGACGACTCGGATATCGAGGAGGCTGCCGCGCATCTTCTGCGCATCGGCGCCGACCTCAGGGAGAGACCCTCTTTCTCCGCGGTCATCACGAAGGGGCCATGGGGCTATCGGAGGGAAGACGGGGTCTATGTGGTCCCGCTCGCCTCCCTATGCCCCTGAGGCGACTCCTTCTGCCGTTCTTTCGGATCCCAAGGGACTGCGAGTCCTCCTAGCAAAAAGGCCGCTTCCGCGGCCTCTTCTTCATCTGGTCGGAACGACGAGATTTGAACTCGCGACCCCTACCACCCCAAGGTAGTGCACTACCAAGCTGTGCTACGTCCCGGACGCGTGGTTACTATACTCGCTTTCCTAAGGATATCCACTCTCATTTGCCCTCAGGGAGGGAGGATGAGCCGGATGCCCCTCCGCTTCCGGAACTTGAGGAGGGGAGAAGGGCCTCGCTCGTGACAGGGACGCCTCCCTTGGTGAAGACGGAGAGAGGCTACGACCCAGCGGTGGGGCCCATGAAGGAAAGGGCGTCCACCCCGTTATAGGTGAGGAGCGCTATGCTCGTGCGGTAGCGGCTCTCCCCGATCGTGAGGAGCCCTTCCATCGTCCCTGAGGCTAAGCCGTCTAGGGAGCATGAGAGTGTGTTCTTCTCCTGATCGAAGAGAGAAAGCTCGAGGAGATAGTAGGAGCCGCTCCAGCTGAGGAAGTTTCCGTTCTCCTCGTCGCTCTCCGCGACCTTGAGGGTGCCTTTGAACTCGTCCTTCTTCGTCCCGATCCCGGACTCCGGGATCGTCCATGTGCCGAGGAGGAGATCCTTCTTCTCCACGCAGGAGACGAGGGAGAGGAGGAGGGGGACGAGGAAGGCCGCTTTCTTCATAGGGCTACCCTATCGCACCTAAGCGCGGCAGGCACGCATTTCCCGACGGGAACAAGGTCAGTAGGCAAACTCGAAGGAAAGCGATCCGAGGCCTTCCGGCTCCAGGAACGCCTTGACCAAGATTCCCTCCTCGATGAATTCGAGGCTGTGGTAGGGATCCGGGACGTAGTAACTTCGAAGGTCCTCTTCGGGGACGCCGAAGAGGGAGCCGGATGGATAGGCCCTGGTGCTGAGCAGCATGTTCCAGTTCATTCGCGGAATCCGATGGCAGTTGGCATAGAGCACGTCAAGGGACTCTCCGTCCTTCTCGATGGATATGGAGAAGGAATAGTGCCCGTCGTGGATGGAGAAGGCGTTCACGAGCAACTCTTCCTGCTCCACGAGATATCGCCCGTCTGAATAGCCGACGTAGTCCACTTTCCTTTTGAAGCCCGCCAAGTCTTCCTCTTCGCGGAGCACTAGCGTGGCGGTCGCTCCCTCGTCTTGGGATACGTACGTCCCGGGGACTGGGCGATGGGTGTTGATCTCGTTGATGATTGCGGACGCGACGGGGGCGGCGATCGCGACGGCCGCGACGAGGACGAGAAGGCTCGAAAGAAAGATGATACCTGTCTTCTTGCCCGTAGAGAGGTTGATCCACCAGAGTTTCATCTCCATCGCTCCCATGACCAAATTTTATTACAAATTAGGAAAGGCGATAGGCGCTCCCTGTTCGCACCCCGGTGGCCATATTGGGGGAGCCGTCCGTATCGGCAGGAAACAATGTATTTTCTGAAGAAAGGAAAGGGAACGAGTTTCATATCGGCTGGTTTTCTAAGGAAATGGCAGGGAATCTGCAGATGTACCCGTCTCCAGAATTAGTAAACGCTTGTTTCTGCAATTTGAAGTGGGGATTGCGGGCAAAACCATGGAACTCCGAATTCAAGTTATCTAGTGCTTATCTAAAAGGCAACTACCATGTTTCAAACTTCCTTGAAGCGATTAATTGGCTTCCGTCTGTGTGAGCGGATGGGTTTCTTCCCCTAGAGGAACCCGGAAACCGTTTTCTTCCCAGATGGCGCCCCCTCTCTTGAGGAAGCCTCCGGAATATAAGGAAGCGTCTCGCTATAATCTTCGGGCAATGGAACAAGACAGCCGCAAGTACATCCTTGTCTCGGGCGCGAGGGAGAACAACCTGAAGGACATCTCCCTTTCGATCCCCAAGGACACCCTGACCGTCTTCACCGGGCTCTCGGGCTCGGGGAAGAGCACCCTCGCCTTCGACACCATCTACGCGGAGGGGCAGAGGAGGTACGTGGAGTCCCTCTCGCCCTACGCCCGGCAGTTCCTCGGAGGAATGGAGAAGCCGGACGTCGACTCCATCGAGGGTCTTTCCCCGGCGATCTCGATCGACCAGAAGACGACATCCCATAACCCCCGTTCCACGGTGGGCACCGTCACGGAGATCTATGACTTCCTCCGTCTCCTCTACGCGAGGATCGGCGTCCCCTACTGCCCGGAGCACGGCATCCCCATCGTCTCCCAGACCCCGGTCGCGATGACCGACCTCATCCTCCAGTACCCCCTGGGGACCAAGGTCGTCCTCCTCGCCCCCGTCGTCCGCCACGAGAAGGGGAGGCAGGAGGAGGAGCTGGAGAGGATCCGCCGGGCGGGCTTCGAGAGAGTCCGCGTGGACGGGGAGATGTCCCTCATCTCCGAGCTTCCCCAGCTCGACAAGAACAAGAGGCACGACATCGACGTCGTCGTGGACCGCCTCATCCTGAAAGAAGGGGTCCGTTCCCGCCTCGCGGGGGACGTGGAGCTCGCCCTTGACCTCGGGCACGGCTACCTCAGGATCATCGCCGGGGAGGAAGAGCGCCTCCTTTCGAGCAACCACACCTGCCCTCACTGCGGCTTCTCGGTCCCCAAGCTCGAGCCGCGGCTCTTCTCCTTCAACGCGCCCCTTGGCTATTGCCCTTCTTGCAAGGGACTAGGGGTGTCCCGGACGGTCAGCCTTTCCCTCCTTGTCCCCGATCCGACGAAAAGCATTCGCGAGGGGGCGATCCGCTACTACAAGAACACCGTCGGGACCGCGAACCTCGAGTGGCAGGAGTTTGAGACCCTTCTCGAGCATTACCAGATCCCCATGGACGTGCCCTTCGAGGACCTTACCAAGGAGCAGCTGGAGATCGTCCTCCATGGGTCAAGGGAGCCGATCGAGAGGAAACTCGTCTCCGTGAACGGAAACGTCATGAGGCGCTCGACGAGGATCGAGGGGATCCAGGACAGGATCGAGAGGCTCTATTCCGAGACCACCTCGAAATGGATGCTTCCCTACTACGAAAGCTTCATGCACGACGAGGAATGCCGCGCCTGCCACGGGGCGAGGCTTTCCCGCGAGGCGCTTTCCGTCAAGGTGAACGGCCTTAGCATCTACGAGTGCACCTGCCTCCCCATCGGGAAGTTCCTCTCCTGGCTCGGGGAGCTCGAGGAAGGGCTCAAGGAGAATGAGAGGCATATCGCCGGACTTCTCATCAAGGAGATCCGCTCGCGGGCGGAGTTCCTCCTGAACGTGGGGCTCGACTACCTGACCCTTTCCCGGATGGCGATGACCCTTTCCGGAGGGGAGAGCCAGCGCATCCGCCTCGCCACCCAGATCGGGAGCCGCCTCTCCGGGGTCCTCTACGTCCTCGACGAGCCCTCGATCGGATTGCACCAGAGGGACGGGGAGAAGCTGATCGGGACCCTCCGCGAGATGCGGGACCTCGGGAACACCCTCATCGTCGTCGAGCACGACGAGGAGACCATAAGGAGCGCCGACTGGATCGTCGACATCGGCCCCGGGGCCGGGATCCACGGGGGTCAGGTCGTCGCCGAGGGGACGCTCAAGGACATCGAGTCCTGCCCGGCGTCGATCACGGGAGCCTACCTTTCCGGGAGGATGAAGATCGAGGTCCCTTCCGCGAGACGGAAGGGGAACGGGAGGAAGCTCGTCCTCAAGGGCGCCTCCTGCCATAACCTCAAGGACATCGACGTGGCCTTCCCCCTTGGGAAGTTCATCGCGGTGACCGGCGTCTCTGGCTCGGGGAAGAGCAGCCTTGTGAACGAGACGCTCGGGAAGATCCTCGCGAGCCGCCTCAACGGGGCGGACGAGACTCCCGGCCCCTATCGCTCGATCAAGGGGCTTGAGTACCTCGACCGGGTCATCCGCGTCTCCCAGGACCCGATCGGAAGGACCCCCAGGAGCAATCCCGCGACCTACATCAAGCTCTTCGACGACATCCGGGCGCTCTTCGCGGAGACCCCCGAGGCGAGGGCGAGAGGCTACGAGAAGGGTCGCTTCTCCTTCAACGTGCCCGGGGGACGCTGCGAGAAGTGCCAGGGGGCGGGCGTCGTCTACATCCCGATGAACTTCCTCCCGGACGTCTACGTCCGCTGCGACGAGTGCGAGGGGAGGCGCTACAACCGCGAGACCTTGGAATGCACCTACCGCGGGAAGAACATATATGACGTGCTGGAGATGCGGGTGGAGGAGGCGCTCACGTTCTTCGAGTCCCGCCCCCAGATCGCCCGGAAGATCCAGACCCTATATGACGTCGGGCTCGGCTACATGAAGCTCGGGCAGCCCGCGACCACCCTCTCGGGGGGAGAGGCGGAAAGGGTGAAGCTCGCCAACGAGCTCCAGCGCCGCCCCACGGGCAAGAGCATCTATCTCATCGACGAGCCGACGACGGGCCTCCATACCGACGACGTCTCGCGCCTCATCAAGATCCTGGACCACCTCGTGGACAACGGGGACACGGTCATAGTCATCGAGCATAACCTCGACATCATCAAGGTCGCCGACTGGGTCATCGACCTCGGGCCCGAGGGCGGGGATGGCGGAGGCGAGATCGTCGCCGAGGGAACGCCCGAGGACGTGGCGAGGAACCCGCGGAGCTACACCGGGCAATATCTCAGGAAGATTCTTCCTGAGAGGTAGTTAGCGAGGTGCCCTAGGGGTATCATCGCCCCATGGACATCGCGCTTCTTGTGATCGGCCTCCTCGCCTTCGGGGGCTCCTTCTATCCGCTGATCCGCGGGCTTTATTCCTATCGGAAGGCGAAATCCCTGCCAATGCCGAGCAAAAAGCAAGGTTTTCTCATCCTTGGAGGGGCCTTGGGGATATCCCTCGGGTTCATGCTCCTGAATCTCGCCCTCGTCCTTGCCAATCCCTCTTGGGCCGAGGTGACCGCCTGGGCGGAGGGGACGGTGTTCGAGGGAGAGGCTGTCAGCTACGGCGGGAACCTCGCCCTGATCCTCATCTTCTCATTCCTCTTCGCCCTCTCCTTCGTGACCCTCTGGAGCAACTTCTACCTCCACTTCCGCAAGGAGGGGTTCGACGATAAGGCGCGGAAGCTGAACAACTGGCTCCTCTACGGCGCGATTCCCCTCGCCGTCATCTTTTTCTGCCTTTTCACCTCCGGCTACGGCCCCTACCTCTCCTACCCCCTCATCAACGGGGCGACGATCGGCGGGGAGTCGGGCTGGCTATGGACGACCGCCCATTACCGGGGCGGTGTGAGCGAAGGGGGCCTCCACGTCGCCTTCTACGGCATCTTCATCGTCTTCGGCGTCTTCGTCTGCTACTGGATCAGCGACCACTACTTCTTCAAGAAGTACGGGAAGCACGGGATCCTCGACCTCATCGCCGTCGTCGGCTTCCTCTGCGGGATCATCGGGGCGAGGCTCTGGTACGTCGTGGGGAACTGGGACCGGGAGTTCGCCAACGCCTCCTTCGACAAGGTCTTCGCCATCTGGGACGGGGGACTCACCATCCTTGGGGGCGCGGCCCTCGGGATCCTGGGAGGCGTCGTGGTGGCGCGCCTGGCGAAGCCCTACGTCGACCTCCGCTGGGGCGTCGATGTCATCGTGCCCACCATCCTCCTCGCCCAGGCGATCGGGCGGACGGGGAACTTCTTTAACTGCGAGGTTTACGGCCAGGTAGTCTCGGTGGACGGCTGGCGCTTCCTCCCGAACTGGCTCCTCGCCCAGATGGGGATGAACGGGGGCGGGGGCCACCTCGCACCCGGGCTCATCCACGTGCCCCTCTTCCTCATCGAGGCGGTCATCTCCATTTGCGGATTCTTCGTCCTCTACGTGGCCATCGGGAAGCTTCTCGCCAAGTGGAGGAGGCCCGGGGACCTCGCCGGCTGCTACTTCATCTGGTACGGGGTCGTCCGCGCGATCATGGAGCCTTTGCGGGATAGCGCCTACAACATGGGGACCGACAACGCCTGGAGCGTCATCAACTCCCTCGCCTACATCCTCATCGGGGTGGCGATCGTCCTCTTCTTCCACCTCTTCGACGACTTCAGGAAGCGGAAGGACGGCGCCCCCTCCTCCATCGCGAGCGCCTTCTTTCTTCTCATCTCCCTCTTCCTCCCCCTTTCCGTCTCCCTGACCGCGACGGAAGGGACGAACACGTTCCTGATGGGCTACCAGGGCTACGAGATCATCTTCTCCGGGAAGGCTCCCGCCGACCTCGCCGCCTGGGTCCTCGCCTTCCTCGCCCTCCTTCTCGCCCTGGGTTCGATCGGAATCCGTTATTGGAAAAAGGAAGCGCCTTTCTACAAGTATTTCCTCTATGCCTCGAGCGTCCTCGCCGTGATATCCGCGGCCCTCCTCTTCTTCGCCACCGGGAACGGCGGCATCGAGGAGGTCCCGGGGGCGACGAAGGATGAGATCAACTTCAACGTCTCCTACGGGTTCGCGATCATGGCGATCCTCCTCCTCGTCTCCCTCGTCCCTTCCTCCGCGATCCTCGTCGCCGACATCCAGAATGCGAGGGAGGAACGGAAGGCCCTCCTCGCCCAGGGGGCCGGGGCGAGCCCCTCCCTTCCCCCCGAGGAGGAGAAGGAAGGGAGGCAATCCGAGGAGAAGGACGGGGATGAGGACTAGGCTCCTCGTCCTCGACATGGACGGGACGATCGCCGACACCGACCTTCTTCTCGTCCTCAGCTGGCTCGAGCTATACCGGAGGCACTCTCCTGGGAAGAGGCCCAGCCTCTCCCGGATCATGGAGTTCTCGGGCCCTCCGATCCGCGACTCCCTCCTCGCGGAGTTTCCTGACGTCGACCCCGACGTCTCGACAAGGGAGTTCTCCGAGATCTCGGGATCGCTTTACGAAGGATGGGTCGGGACCTATCCGGGCTGCATCGATGCGCTTCGGGCGCTCAAGGAGAGGGGGATCCTCCTCGCCGTGCTCACCAACAAGAGGCAGGACCTCGCCGAGAAGGTGGTGGGAATCCTTGGGATGGAGGGCCTCTTCTCCCTCGTCCTCGGAGGAGGTTCCGTCCCGCCCAAGCCCGATCCCACAGGCCTTCTTGAAGTTTTCTTTCGCCTTGGTGTCCCTCCCGCGGAGGGGCTCTACATGGGGGACACGGAGTTCGACGTCCTGGCGGCAAGGAACGCGGGCGTTCGCTCGATCCTCGCCGACTGGGGGCCAAGAAGGCTTCCCAAGGGACTTTCCCCCGACCTTCGGGTATCCTCCTACCAGGAGCTCTTGGAGGTGCTGGAGTCATGAGAGAGACGGATGTCCTGATCGTCGGCGCGGGCCCCGCGGGGATCGCGCTTTCCATCTATTTGAAGAGGGCGGGGACGGACTTCCTCCTCCTGGAGAAGGGCGCCCCGGGAGGGAAGCTCCTCGAGGTCGCCTCGATCGAGAACTACCCCGGATTTCCCGGCGGTTCCGGCACCGATCTCGCCCTTTTGATGAATGAGCAGCTCACGCGCCTTGAGATTGAGCCGGTCCAGGACGAGCTAAGGACCCTGGAACGGAGGGAGGACGGGCTCTTTCTCGCCCACGGGGAAAGGGAGGACTACCTCTCCCGGGTAGCCGTCATCGCCACGGGGCTCACCAACGCCCCCGCGATCCCCGGGGAGAAGGCCTTCCTCCATCGAGGGGTCAGCTACTGCGCCACCTGCGACGGGCCGCTCTACAAGGGGAAGGACGTCGCCCTCATCGGGCATGGGGAGCGGGCGCTCGAGGAGGCGCTCTACCTCGCCCCCCTCGCCCATAGTCTTACCCTCGTCCTCGACGGTAGGGAGGAGGAGGGCCCCCTCCTCGCGGGGCTTAGGAGCAGGGAGAACGTCCAAGTCCTCCGGGGGAAGCCCCTCCGGATCGAGGGGGAGGATTCCGTCTCCTCCCTCCTTGTCGAGACGGAAGGGCAGGAGAGGAGGCTATCTGTCTCCGCGGTCTTCCCCCTCTCGGGAACGAAGTCCGCGACGGCCTTCCTGAGCCCCCTGCCCCTTCGCCTCGAGAACGGGTTCATTCCCGTGGACAAGACCCTCATGAGCGAGATCCCCGGCCTCTTCGCGATCGGGGACGTGAGGGTCTCCCCCCTCCGCCAGGCCGTGACCGCGGCCTCCGACGGGGCGCTTTGCTCCTCTTCCGTCCGGAGCTACCTGAGGAAGGCGCGCTGATGGGGAAGAGGAGGATCGAGTATTGCTTCCTCCGCGAGGACCTCCTCCGAGAGGGGAAGGAGGCCCTTTCGGAGATCCTTCCCGCCCTTCTTGGGGAGGACGAGGAGCTTTCCCTCTCCCTCGAGGAGAAGGGCTCCTCTCTCATCGTCCTTGTCGAGGACCCCTCCCTCCGTGGCGAGGGGGAGCTTCGGATCTACGTTTCCGTCGAACGGGAGCCGGGGGACACGATCCTCATCCCCGAAGGGGAGGAAAGGACGCTTCCAAAAAGGCTTCGCGCGAGCCTCCTCTCCTCCTTGAGGATGAAGGTCATCCTTTTCTCCGACCGGTCGGAATCCTCGCGGAAGCCCTCCCTTTCCTTCGATATCCGTCCCATCTACTCCTCCTTCGGGAAGGAGAGGGAGGAGCTCCGGAGGAGATTCCTCTCCTTCCTAAGCGAGTACCTTTCCGCCCTGAGGGGACGCTCCCTCGCCCTCCCTGTCCTCCTCCTTGGCCACGGGGAGGAGGAGGCCCTCCGCCTTGCCGAGGAGGACGTCAGGGACTACCTCGCCCCCTTCGCGGAGGTCGTCCGGAGGGAAGGATGAAGGAGCGGGACGGGGTCTCCTTCGCCCATGAGGTGAAGGAGGAGATCGCCAGGAACGAGCGCTCGATGGAGGAGGAGAGGGCCTTCCTTTCCGCGCTCCTCCGCGAGAACGGGCGGCTCAGGATCGGCGGGGAGCGCCCCCTCGCCGTGGAGCTCGACTCCGAGCTCGCGGCCACCGCGAAGGCGGCCTACCGCGCCTTCCGGAGGCTATATGGGATCCGCGCCCGCTTCTCCTACTCCCGGAGCACCTCCCTCGGGGGAAGGACCCTCTTCCACGTGATCGCCGAGGAAGGGGTGGAGGAAGTCCTCGAGGACCTCGAGGTCGACTTCCTCGCCCCCTCCTTCCCGGAGAAGGTCCTCCGCCCGAAGGGGGCGGTCGCCGCCTATCTTTCCGGCGCCTTCCTCGCCGGAGGATCCGTCAACGACCCCGCGACCCCCTCTTACCATCTCGAGATCGCCCTCCGGAGCGAGGAGTTCGCGCGCTTCCTCAGGAAGCTCCTGAACCAGCGCTCCGGCCACCCCTTCCAAGGGAAGGTCATCAAGAGGAGGGGCCAGCACGTCCTCTACCTCAAGAAGGCGGACCA
>CALVOS010000046.1 GCA_944350325.1 uncultured Bacilli bacterium
AGAGCTCGGGCACCTTCCGCGAGAACGAGGCCGTCCAGGACAGGATGCTCGATAGCAACTCGCTGGAGAGGGAGAGGGGCATCACCATCCTCGCCAAGACGACCTCGATCCGCTACAAGGGCAGCAAGATCAACATCGTCGACACCCCGGGGCACGCCGACTTCGGCGGCGAGGTCGAGCGCATCATGGGCATGGTGGACGGCTGCCTCCTCCTCGTCGACGCCTACGAGGGCACGATGCCCCAGACGCGCTTTGTCCTGAAGCAGGCCCTCGAGCACGGGCTCCGCCCCATCGTCTGCATCAACAAGGTCGACCGTCCGCACGCCGATCCCGCGAAGGCGGTGGACGAGGTGCTCGACCTCATGATCGAGCTCGGCGCCCCCGAGGAGGCGCTCGACTTCCCCGTCTGCTACGTCTCCGCCCTCCAGGACACCTCCTCCCTCTCCCCCGACCCGAAGTCCCAGAAGCCGGGCATGGAGCCGCTCCTGGACATGATTCTCCGCGAGATCCCTTCCCCCCGCGCGGAAGAGGGCCCCTTCCAGTGGCAGTGCGCCCTCCTCGACTACAACGACTTCGTCGGGAGGATCGGCATCGGGACGATAAGGAGGGGCCATATCCACGTCGGGGACACAGTCACCGACCTCAGGCCCGACGGGACGAAGAAGACCTTCAAGGCGATGAAGATCTACACCTTCCTCGGGATGCGGAGGGAGGAGGTGCAGGAGGCCTCCTACGGCGACATCGTCGGCATCGCCGGCCTCCCCGACATCGGGGTGGGCGACACCGTCTGCGGCGAGGGCTTCCTCTCCCCCCTCCCGCCCCTCCGGGTGGACGAGCCGACCCTCCAGATGGAGTTCGGGACGAACAGTTCCCCCCTCCGCGGGCAGGACGGGAAGTTCGTGACCGCCCGCCTCATCGAGGAGCGCCTCTTCAAGGAAACCCAGAGGGACGTCTCGCTCCGCTACCGGAGGATCCCCAACCGCGAGGCCTGGCTCGTCTCCGGAAGAGGAGAGCTGCATCTGGGCGTCCTCATCGAGACGATGAGGCGGGAAGGCTACGAGCTGGAGGTCAGCAAGCCCCAGGTCATCGTCAAGGAGGTCGACGGCGTCCGCGAGGAGCCCTACGAGGACCTCCAGATCGACGTCCCCGACGAGTTCGTCGGCGACATCATGACCACCCTCGGCGAGCGGGGCGCGGAGCTCCTCGACATGAACGACGACGGGACGAACACCCGCCTCGTCTACGTGATCCCCTCGCGCGGGCTCCTGGGCTTCGTCTCGAACTTCCTGACGATGACGAAGGGCTACGGCATCATCAACCACACCTTCCGCGAGTACCGGCCCCTCTACGGGAAGGAGGTCGGCGAGCGCCAGATCGGCGTCCTCGTCTCCACCGACAAGGGACAGGCGACCGCCTACGCCCTGGAGAAGGTCGAGGAGCACGGGACGATGTTCATCACCCCCGGCGAGACTTGCTACGAGGGCATGATCATTGGAGAGCACCGCTACCCCTCGGACCTCGCCGTGAACTGCACGATGAGCAAGCCCATGACTAACGTCAGGAGCAGCACCAAGGAGACGACCGTCGTCCTCAAGACCCCGCGGAGGATGACCCTCGAGGCCTGCCTGGACTACATCAACCTCGACGAGCTCGTGGAGGTCACCCCCGGGGCGATCCGCATGAGGAAGAGGATCCTCGACACGAGCGAGCGCAAGAAGTTCGACGCGAAAAGGCGCGCGGAGAAAGAAGGGAAGTAAGGGCTTCGGCCCTTATTTTCATGCATGCGCATGTTTCTTTGTCCCGAGTGAAGCGAATGAAGTAAACTTCAGTCCACTTCACTCAGAACTTCAGTCCACTTCACTCAGAACTTCACTCCACTTCACTCTGAGTTCACTCGCCTAAAGAAACACCATGGCGGTCGCGCTATTTGACGTTTAATAGAATGAAGCCGGGGAAACTGAAAAGGGACGGCGAGCCGTCCCTTGCCATCGCCCCGGCGATCGATCGCCGACTGATGTCGCGGGAAGCAAAGGCCTAGCCGAATTGCTTCCCGTGGAGGTTATTATAGAAAGCGCTTTCAGAAAGGGAAGCGCTTTTTGGTAGAAAGTTACAAAAAAGGCGGGACAGGCCCGCCTCAAGACATCGATATCCCTTACCGGAGCGCAGACCCGCCCGCGACGAGGACTCCCCCGGCGATCCCGAAGATCGCGGGAAGGTAGGCGCCGGGACCGAGGACGACGTTCATCTCGGCGATCACGATGTCGGCGCTGAACTCAAGCTCGGCGACCTGGGGAAGGAAGAAGAAGCCGATTCCTCCGGCAAGGAGGAGGAGTCCGGAAAGAAGCCCGAGAAGGAGGGCCCCCTTCCTCCTCGCGCTCCACTTGAGGAAAAGGGCGATGAGGGCGACGAGGAAGCCGGCGGCAAGAAGGGCGAGGAAGGCGATCGTCCCGGCGTTCGGCTCAAGGACCTGCATGCTCAGGTGGTCGTTGGCGACCTCCGTCCCGAAGGCGATCTGGTAGCCGGTGAAAAGGGGCTCCTGGCTGCTGGAGATGACCTCCCCGTTGATGGGGTTCAGCACGAGCGTCTCCATCATGAGGGCATCCATCACCGGGAAGATCAGGGCGGCGATCGCAAGAAGGATTCCGAGCGATACGAGGATGCACGGGAGGAGAGAGGCTTTTGCACGACGTTTCTTGGACATGTTCGTCCTCCTTTGTCTATTGGGATTTTAAGGGAAAACGTTGGGATTTGAAGGGGATTTTGAAATAGGGGAGCAAACGCTCCCCTATTTTTCTATCCGAACTAGGAGGCTTTCCTCCTCTTCCGGTAGAAGAGGTAGGCTCCCGTCCCGAGGACAAGGATCCCCAAGGAGCCAAGAGCGAGGTAGAGGGCGATGTCCTCCTGGCTCGTCCCGGCAGGATATAGCCCGAAGGCCTCCCCTCCC
>CALVOS010000047.1 GCA_944350325.1 uncultured Bacilli bacterium
CTAGGGCCTCTGGAAAGCGCCCTCGCCAAGGCAACCCTCGCCTTCTCCCCGCCGGAAAGGAGCGCTGCCTTCCTGTCCTCCAGGCCATCCAGACCGAGCCGTGACAGGAGAGGGCGGATGCGTCCAGGAATGTCTTGCTCCGCGATTCCCTGGATCCGCAAGGAGATCGCGCAGTTCTCATAGACCGTCAGCTCATCCAGGAGGTTGTGGCTCTGGTAGAGGAAGGAGAAAGAGTGTCTCCTAAGCGCCTCGATTTTTTCCTTCTCCAAGCCAAGAACGTCGGTCTCGTCGAGGAATACCTGCCCTCCGTCCGGCCTTAGGTTGCCGGAAAGAATGGAAAGGAGAGTGCTCTTCCCGCATCCGCTCCTCCCGAGAATCGCGAAGATCCCCCGGTCGCCAAAATCAATCGACAGGCGATCGAAAAGGATGCGGTCCCCAAAACGTAAGGAAATTCCCTCTGCCCTCACGAAACCCTCCAACAGGTTATAGGGAGGGCCGGATCAATCTTGCCTTGGGAAAGGAAGAGGCCTTCCGGGGGATTCGAGCACGCGCCGGACGCGCTCGTTGAAATCCGCCCTAGGCATAAGGATGAGGTTCCCGCATCCAAGGCAGCGGATCTTGATGTCCGCGCCCGTCATGACAATCTGGAATCGTTTCGTCCGCTCCTTGCAGGGGTGGGGCTTCTTCATCTCTACTATGTCGTAGAGGGAATAGGCGGTGAACATCACTCATCCCCCATCATCACCGCGACAGGGACCTTCGGAAGGCCCGGCATCGTCATGATGTTGCCGAGAAGCGGCACAAGGAACCCCGCCCCTTCATAAAGGCGGACATCCCGCACATGAACGTTCTCCCCGATGGGAGCCCCTTTCTTCCTGGGGTCGTCCGTGAAGCTGTTCGGCGTCTTAGCCATGCAAACGAAATAGTCGCCATGCCCCTCCTCATAGGAATGAATATCCTTGAGGGCACCGTCGGAATAGGTGACTTCACAACGATAGATTTCCCTGCAGATTCTCTCTATCTTCTCAAATAAAGATTCTTTTCTGAGATAAAGCGGCTTGAAATGGGAGGGAGTCTCGACCAGCTGGAGGACGACCTTCGCAAGAGCCTGCGCCCCTTCCGCGCCCTTTTGGTACCCCTCTGTAAGCACATAGGGGATCCCCTTTTCTTCCGCCCAGGAGGAAAACTCCCTGATCTCGCTTTCGTGGTCCTGGTCGAACCGGTTGAGCGAAAGCACGACCGGCAGACCGAAGGAGCGAAGGTTCTCGTAATGGCGCTCGACGTTCGCGATGCCCTTGCGGACAGCCTCCGGATTCTCCCTCCCAAGATCGGCGTCCGGAACTCCCCCATGAAGCTTGAGGGCCTTCAACGTCACCACCAGCACGGCGCAGGACGGGGAGATGCCCGCCGTCGGGCAGACGATGTCCAGGAACTTCTCCGCGCCCAGGTCCGCCCCGAAGCCAGCCTCGGTGATGACAAGCGGGGCGAGCGAACGCGCGAGGCGAGTCGCGATGACGGAGTTTGCCCCGTGGGCGATGTTGGCGAAAGGACCGCCATGGACAAGGACCGGCGCCCCGTCCTGGGTCTGGACAAGGTTCGGCAGGAGCGCGTCCTCGGTAAGCTCCATCAGCGCGTGGCGGATCCCGAGCTCCTTAAGATGAATCGTCCTTCCGTCCAGCCCGATCGCGACCGCGATGTTCCCGAGCCTCCGGTAGAAGTCCTCGCGGTCGAGCGCAAGGCAAAGAATCGCCATGAGCTCGGAGGCCACCGTTATCACGAACTCCTCGTGCCTCGGGACCCCGATCTTCCCGCCGCGGGCGATCTCGATATTCCGAAGGGCCCTGTCGTTCATGTCGAGAGCCCGTTTCCAAAGGACTTTGTCGGGGTCGATCCCCAAGGCGTTCCCCTGGAAGATGGAGTTGTCGATGACTGCGGAGATGAGGTTGTTCGCCGCCGTGAGCGCATGGATGTCCCCCGTGAAGTGGAGGTTGATCCTCCGGCTTGGCTCGATCGTCGCCTTGCCGGAGCCGGTGGCCCCTCCCTTGATGCCGAAAACCGGTCCGATCGCAGGCTCGCGAAGGGCGAGGAGCGAGCGCACCCCAAGCGACCACATCGCTTCCTGGAGGGCGATGGAGGTCAGGGTCTTCCCTTCTCCATATTTGGTAGGAGTCATCGCGGTGACGAGGACGACCTTGCCCTCCCCGGAGGCATGGCTCCGCACGAAATCGGGCGAGAGCTTCGCCATCTCCCTCGTGTAGGGGATGAAGTCAGAAGGGCCGAGCCCCAGCTTCCCCGCGATGTCCTCAATCGGCAAAATGCGCATGCCTCAGTATAGACCTAGAAGCGTCCTAAGGGCCGCGTAGGCCATGAGGAGCCCGGCTGAAGAAGGCACCATCATGGAAGAGCCTAGGGAGGGTCCAGTGTCCAAAGCGGGCTCCTCGCTATAGACGCAAAGGACGCGGGAAAGGTCGAGCGAACGCTCCCTGGCAAGATGGCGGACCTTCCTCGCGAGCGGATCCCCCGCTGTCTTGGAGAGGGGGGCAAGGCGTAGCCCCCGAGGGTCCATCCTTCTCGCGGTCCCAAGGCAGGAGATGACGGGCACCCCAGCCTTCTCCCCGGCTTCCATCAGGGAAAGCTTCCCCTCGACATCATCGATCGCGTCAAGGAGGAGGTCGAAGCCCTCGCTACGAAGGCTATCTTCCGTCTCGCTTCCAATCCTGAGGAAATGCGGGACCACGCGGACGTCCTTTCGGATTGCGGAAGCCCGCGCCACGGCGACGTCGACCTTCCTATTCCCAATGTCGCTCCTAAGGAAGAGCACCTGCCGGTTCAGGTTGGACTCCTCGACCGTGTCGCAATCGTAGGCATGGATTTCCCCAATCCCGGTCCGGACCAGGGCTTCGAAAAGGATGCCCCCCACGCCGCCAATGCCGAATACGGCGACCTTCTTCCTCCGGAGAAGGGCTACGGCCTCCTTCCCAAGGAGGGCCTCCGTCCGCTCGTCGACAGCCGTTAACGTATCCATTCGATCTCCTTGAACTGATGACGGAAGAAGGTCATCTGCCTCTTCGCGT
Organism: uncultured Bacilli bacterium; assembly: GCA_944350325.1. Taxonomy (GTDB): domain Bacteria; phylum Bacillota_I; class Bacilli_A; order RFN20; family CAG-826; genus UBA4951. The sequence continues at coordinate 3,075 of CALVOS010000047.1, forward strand.
AGAGCCTTGTCTTCCGTTCGACGCGGGCGATCGCCTCTTCCCGATCAATCTTCCCCTCCACGAGAAGCCGGCATTCCTCAGCCCCGATCGCCTTCAGCCCTGGTTCCTCGGCCTTATGCGCCCCAAGGAGGGGGAAAATCTCCTCTTCCAAACGGGAATCTTCAAAAATCCTTCTAGTTCTCGCTTCAATCCTTGAATATACCCACCCCCGATCTAGTCCTAGCCCATAAAGGCGGATTCCTTCGAGCACGGGAGTGTCCTTCCCCTTATATAGACCGCTCTTGGGGATTCCCCTTGATAGGTAGATGCTAAGCGCACGGAGCACTCTCCTGCGGTTGTTGGGGTGGATCGCCCGGGCCTCCTCAGGGTCAACCTCCTCAAGCCTCCTATGAAGCTCCTCGTTGTCCAATCCCTCGAAAGGGGAAAGGTCGGCTTCCGGCTCCTCGTCGAACCGATAGTCATATAGCGCCGCCTTCAAGTAGAGCCCTGTCCCACCGACAAACGTGGGGATCTTCCCGCGGGAGAGGACTTCCCTCGCCTTCTCGCGGGCAAGGGACTGGTACGACCGGACATCGAACGGGTCCTCTATCGCCAGAAAGGAATAAAGATGGTGCGGGACGCCCTTCCTCTCCTCTTCCCTGGGGGCGCAGGTGAGCAGCTCCGTCCCGCGATACACCTGGAGGGCATCGCAATTGATCACCTCTCCATTGTTCTCCAAAGCGAAGGAAAGGGCGGCCTCGCTCTTCCCGGAGGCAGTCGGGCCAAGGAAGGCGACGATCATGACCTGTCCCCCAAGGCATCCGCGAGAAGCGCAAGCTCCGCCTCGACGCGGTCGGACAGGGAGTCGGCATTCTTTAGAAGGAGCGAGCCTTCCACGACATCATTTGCCTCCCGGTAGCGCCTGAGGGCATCCTCGTGCCTCGCCTCATCCCCCATCGAGAGGGCAAGCTCCTTCTTTAGGCGCGGCAGGGAGGCCATCGCCTCCTGGAGGCGCCTGTCCCCGCGGATGGCATCTAGAAGTGAACGGTACTCTCCCAGGACGGGATCCAGGCGGAGGAGGCGCGCCAGCTCCTTGGCAAGGGCAAGGACGGGGTCTTCCTCAAGCTCGCCCACGAGGCTATAGGCATGGCTCTCGAGAATTCTGACCTGCACGATCGTTCCCTTGAGATAGGAGGGGCCCGGGAAGTTCACGAGCTTCCCGTTCGGGGCGTAGCCGGAAAGGACGTCCTCCCTTCTCTTGGAAGGGCCGTCCACCAGGATGGGGAAGACCTTCCCGACCATCCCGAGGGAATGGGCGGAGGTCAGCTCGTCGATCAAGGACTTCAGGCGAGCGAAGCGCTCGTGGGAGACTTCCTCCGGCACCTGTTCCATCCGGGCGGCAGGAGTCCCCGGGCGCGGCGAATAGATGAAGGTGAAGGCACTGGAGAAACGGGCCTCGCGGCAAAGGGAGAGGGTTTCCTGGAAATCTTCCTCCGTCTCCCCGGGGAAGCCGACGATGATATCGGTGGTGATGGCGAGCCCGGGAATCTTCTCGTAAAGGCGCCGGACAAGGTCGAGGTATTCCTTCCTGCCGTAGCGCCTCCCCATCCTTCTCAAGATCCTATCCGAGCCCGACTGCACCGGGAAATGGAGCCACGGGAGGATGTTAGGATGGTCCGCCATCGCGTCGATCATGCGGTCCGTGAACTGGCTTGGGTAGGAAGTGATAAAGCGGAGGCGCGGGATCCCTAGCTCGGCGACCGCCGAAAGAAGCTCCGGGAAGGCGTCCTCCTCCCCGAGGTCCAGCCCGTACGAATTCACGTTCTGCCCCAGAAGGACGATCTCCTGGAAGCCTTCCTCCACGAGCTTCCGGCATTCCGCGAGGATGTCCCCCTTCCGGCGGGAGCGTTCCCTTCCCCTCGTATAGGGGACGATGCAGTAGGTGCAGAACTTGTCGCAGCCGTAGGAAATGTTCACGAAGGCCGAATAGTCGTTCTTCCGAAGGGAAGGAAGATCCTCGACCACGTCCCCGGAGGAGGAACGGACCCGCACGAGCTGCCTGTCGAGAAGGATGGCATCCCCGAGGTGCTCGAGAAGGTAGGGAACCTCATGGGTGCCGATTGCGAGGCGGACCCAGGGATAGGTCCCCATCAGTCTCTCGGCAAGGCCCTCTTCCTCCATCGCGCAGCCGGAAAGGATGAGGATAAAGTCGCGATTTCTTAGCCAAACAGCCTTGAACTCCCCGATTTCGCCATAGACCTTATCGACAGCGTTCTCGCGGACCGCGCAGGTGTTGATGATGGCGACATCCGCCTCGCCGGGATCCTCGGACCGCACCATCCCTGCCCGGGAAAGAAGGCCCGCCATGACTTCCTCGTCGCGAATGTTCGCCTGGCACCCGAACGTCCGGATGAAGAAGCGTCGTCTTTCCAGCCTCTTTCTGAGGCGTTCGTCGACCTCGCTGGGAAGAAGGACCCTCTCCGGGGCCTTCCTCTTCGCTCCTTCCGCGAAGCTAGCATGAACGTCCTTATCTTCTTCAGCCATCGATCCGGCACCTCGCTTTCACGTCTTCAAGATAAAGTGGGACGCCTGTCCAATCGTCCAGCTCGACGAGGAGGCCTTCGAGCACGGCCTCCGCGCCAATGAGGGGAAGGAACGGGGAGGGATCGCCCTCCCTCACTTTCTTCAGGCTCCGCTCCGGGTCAAAGCCGATGACCCCAGACTCATCCCCGCAAAGGCCGAGGTCCGTCAGGAAGGCGGTGCGCTCCCGGATCACCTGGGCGTCGTCCGTCTTCACGTGGGTGTGGGTCCCGACGACCACGCTCGCCCTCCCGAGGGCCTGGTAGGCGAAGAGCTTCTTCTCGCTCGTGCTCTCCGCGTGATAGTCCACGATATGGATGCTATCCGGGAACTCATCGACGGCCTCGAGAAAGGATTGCCAGGGATCGACGACCTGCTCCCGCATGAAGGCGGTCCCCAACAGGTTCGTGACGACAAGGGAGCGCCCGCCCTCGAGCGGGGGAACGAACTCAAGGGAGCCCACGCCGGGAGGATCGCCCAGCAAATTCCGAGGACGGACCAGGCGATCGGCGTCCTCCATCCAATCCAGGATGTCGGGCTTCGCCTTCCAGTGGTTCCCCAGGGTCACGCAGTCCGCGCCTGCCCCGAGGATCCGCCGATAGTCCCTTTCGAAAAGGCCGGCCCCGAAGGAGGCGTTCTCTCCGTTCACGACGACGAAGTCCGCGCAAAGCCGCTCTCGGAGGGAGGGAAGCTGGCGCTCCAGGGCGACAAGGCCCGCTTCGCCGACCACATCGCCCAGGAGTAGGAGCCTCATCTCACTTCGCGGTCTCGACCGCGCGGTACTCGCGGATGACGCTCACCTTGACGGTGCCGGGATATTTCACCTCGGCCTGGATCTTGTCCTTGATCTGCTGGGCAAGCACGGTGGCCTGGCTGTCGCTCACCTTCTCGGGAACGACCATGACGCGCACCTCGCGCCCCGCGCTCACGGCGTAGGCCTGGGCGACCCCGTCGAAGGAACGGGCCGCCTCCTCAAGCTGGGCGACGCGCTGGACGTAGGTGTCGATCGACTCGTTCCTGACGCCAGGGCGAGCGGCGCTGAGGGTGTCCGCCGCAACGACGAGGTGGGCGATGATGGAGCGCTTCTCGACATCCCCGTGGTGCGCCTCGATCGCATTCACGACGATCTCGGGCTCGTTGCAGCGCCTTGCAAGGTCGGCGCCCAGCTGCACGTGGCTTCCCTCGACCTCCGTGTCGATGGCCTTCCCGATGTCGTGAAGCAGCCCGGCCCTCTTGGCAAGCGTCTGGTCGAGCCCCAGTTCGGCGGCCATCGCGCCGGTGAGCCGTGCGACCTCGACGGAGTGCTCGAGGACGTTCTGGCCATAGGAGGTGCGGTACTTGAGCTTTCCGAGATAGGAGAGGATGTCCTTGGGAAGGCGCGGGAGGCCAAGCCTCCTGACGGCCTCCTCCCCTGCCTTGAAGGTCTCCTCGTTCACTTCCTTCTCGTACTTGGCGGCCAGCTCCTCGATGCGGGAGGGCTGGATACGACCGTCCTTCACGAGCGCGAGGAGGGTGCGCCTTGCGATCTCCCTCCGGATCGGGTTGAAGCAGGAGATCGAAATGGTCTCCGGAGTGTCGTCGACTTCAAGATCGACTCCGAGGGTGCTCTCGATGACCTTGATGTTCCTTCCCTCGCGCCCGATGATCCGGCCCTTCAGATCGTCGGAAGGAAGGGGGATCGCCGCGGTCGTCCTCTCGACGGTGAACTCCTGGGCGTAGCGCTCGGTCGCCTCGGCGAGAAGCTGCTTCGCCTTGCCCTCGGCCTCCTCCTCCGCCTCGTCCTCGCGGTTCTTGATGTAGGCGGCGATCTCGGCGGCCATCTTCTCCTCGACCCGCCTCATGATTTCCTCGCGGGCCTCCTTGACGGAAAGTCCGGCAACCTTCTCGAGCTCCTCGATGATCCCCGAGATCTTCTCGTCCAGCTCCTGGGACTTCCTCTCATAGGCCTCGATGCGGGCCTCGAGAGCCTCCTTCCGGGAGTCGAGGGACTTCTCCCGTGCCTCAAGGGACTGCTCCCTCCGCTTGATCTCCTGCTCGCGGGCGACGGCCTCTCCCTTGACCTCGCTCGCCTTGACGCGGGCGTCCGCGATCAGCTTGTCGGCGGAGCGCTTCGCCTCGAGGTTGATTTCCTTCGCGTCGAGACGGGACTTGGCGATGATGCCCTGCCCCTGCCTTTCGGCATCCTTGATGATCTTGTCGGCCTCTTTTCCCGCAGCCTTCCTACGGAAGCCGGGGATGGCGAAGAAGATTCCGGAAGCAGCTCCTGCCCCCACGACGAAAGTCGCCACCGCGATGACGACGGCAATCCATGGTTCCATTTCATGTCCTCCAAAGACGCGCGGACATCAGCACCCTGCCTGAAAGGGAGGGATCGCATATGTTCTATCCGGTCGCCCCTCAAGGGGCCTTGTTCCGCGAGAGTGCCTTAAGGCACTGCATGACTATACCCACAGGAGCGTCCTTTGACCACACCTTGATGAAAGCGCTTTTAGAGGATGAAACCGCAGGAAATCGGAAACTTAACTCTTTAGATGGATTCTGCAGAGATTTTGGAAAAGGGCCCGCAGGCCCTCTTGTCTCATTCTTCGGGAGAAACCTCGCCGGAACCACCCTTCCCCTGAAGGATGGCCCGGATCCTCTCCTCGAGCTGGAAGCCGACGTCCGGATGATCCTTGAGGAAGGCCTTCGCCGCCTCGCGGCCGTTCCCCATCTTCTCTCCCTGGTACTCATACCAGTTCCCGGTCTTCTGGATCAGCTCGTATTGGACGCCGAGATCAATGATCTCGCCTTCCTTGCTGAGGCCCTTCCCGTACATGATGTCGATGACGCAGCTCCGGAAAGGGGGCGCGACCTTGTTCTTGACGACCTTGACCTTGACGGAGTTCCCGATCATCTCGGACCCGTTCTTGATGGCCTCCGAGCGACGGAGGTCCATGCGGATGGAGGCGTAGAACTTGAGGGCGTTCCCGCCGGTAGTGGTCTCGGGGTTCCCGTACATGACGCCGACCTTCATCCGGATCTGGTTGATGAAGATGACGAGGCAGTTCGTCTTCGCGATGATGCCCGCGAGCTTCCGCATCGCCTTGCTCATCAGACGGGCCTGGAGGCCGACCTGGTTCTCGCTCATGAGCCCGTCAAGCTCGGCCTGGGGGACGAGCGCCGCGACGCTATCCACGATGATGAGGTCGATCGCTCCGCTCTCGGCGAGCATCTGGACGATCTCGAGGGCCTGTTCCCCGGAATCAGGCTGGGAGAGAATGAGTTCATCGATATCGACCCCAAGCCGGTCGGCGTAGTCCGGGTCGATCGCATGCTCCGCGTCAATGTAGGCGCAGCGGCCGCCCTTCTTCTGGCATTCCGCGACCGCATGGAGGGCAAGGGTGCTCTTCCCCGAGCTCTCGGGGCCGTAGATCTCGATGATCCTTCCCCGGGGATAGCCGCCCACGCCAAGCGTCGCGTCGAGGAGAAGCGAGCCGGTCGGGATGACGTCCACGTCCACCTTCGGCTGCTCCCCCATCCTCATGATGGAGCCCTTCCCATAGGCCCTCTCGATCGCCTTCAGCGCGTCCTGGAGCGCCTCGTCCTTCCCCTTCGTCGTACTGTCCTTTGCTGCCATGTTCTTCGTTCCTCCATCCCGTTATAGGGCGGCGGTTTCCCAATCTGCCCCTCAGGCGAAGATCGCCGTCAGGTAGTCGAGCATCATCTCGACCGCCTTCTCCTGGATGTCGTTCCGAAGGCCGCTGAAGTCGGCGGCAAGCTCGACGAGGCCCCTTCTCGTGGAGATCGTCATGTTCACCCGCCCCACGGGAGCGCGTCCGTATTCCTTCGTCGGGCCGGCGTTCCCGGTGAACGAGCAGCACACGTCGACGCCAAGCTCCCTCCGCCCGCCGATCGCCATCGCGTTCGCCACCTCCTGGGAGACGACGCCGTGCTTCACGATCAGGTGGTGCGGCACGTGGACGAGGGATTCCTTGAGGGAGGCATCATAAGTGACAAGCGCGCCCTTGAAGACGTCGCTCGCCCCGGGAATGGAGACCAAGGACGAGCTGAAGAGCCCCCCGGTGATCGACTCGACGGAGCCAAGGGTCATGCCTTTCTCCCTGAGAAGGGACAGGACCCTCCTGCACTTTTCCCTGCTGACCATGCTAGCCCTCCTTCCTGGCGCCCAGCGCCCTGCGGTTCTGCCATAGATAGACGGCCCCGGACAAGACGGACGCCGCCGTGGCGAGATAGACCAGGAAATCCGTCAGATGGAGCCACATAGGCCATCCGGCGTCGAAATAGGAGAAGGGCCACCCGTTCAGGAAGAGGAGGACGATGGCGGCCATCTGGAGGACGGTCTTCGCCTTTCCCATCCAGTTCGCGGCGAGCACCACGCCCTTGGAGGCGGCGACCTGCCGGAGCGCGTCCACGACCAGGTCGCGCCCGATCATGAGGATAAGGCAGAGGAAATGGATGCGGACCGCCTCCGGCTGGAACGGGTTCGGGATCGCGAGGTAGATGAGCGCGGAATCCACAAGAGCCTTGTCGGCGATCGGGTCGAGGAACTTCCCCAGGTCGGTGACCTCGTTCCGCTTCCTGGCGAGATATCCGTCGAGGAAGTCGGTGAGGGAGGCGATGAGGAAGACGATGCCGGCGACGAGGTTCATCAGGAGGATCCCGCTATCGCCCAGCGTATAGGACATTGCCTCCGGGAAAAGGGAGGCGAGGAAGAGGCCGAGGATGAGGAGAAGCACGAGGGCGAGCCTCGAGACGGTGATCTTCGTAGGCAAGTTCATCCTGCTCCTCCTTCCCTTCGTGAGTGTCCGGTCCGATAAGCCATGTTCTGTCGAAGGATGGCAATTAATCTCCGTCCCGGAGGACGGGAGGCATCGGCTTCAGTTCGCCTCCGCCCCTTCCCCTACCAAATTTGGGTTTCTCGCCTGCGGGGTTTACCTCGTTTCACCCCGGCCTCGCGACCGGGCTCGTCTCTGTGGCACCTTGGGGATTCCCTTCTCAGGGAGAAGTTCCTCCGCCGTTGCGCGCTCCCGCGCACCCAGGGTTATCGCTTCCCCTGGCGCAGTCACTGCGGGCGTCTCAGCCCGCGCGAGCATGGACTTTCCTCTCCCGGCAAGCCGGAAGCAGCCACCTGGACCGGATGGCTCTATTGGCCGTTTATGACCTTGTTCGGGTCGATGCCGATCGAGTACAAAGCGTTCTCGAGGGCGTTGATCCGCTGGATGAGCTGGAGGTTTTCCTCGCTAGGCGAGTCGCTCGGCTTGATGTTCTCGAGCCGCGCCTTGAGCCCGGCGTTCTCGATCTCCAGCTCCTTGAGGCTCTTGCGGAGTTTCCTCCGTTCCGCGTCGGAGTCCTCGTCCCCCTTGGAAAGCTCCGCCAGCCGCGCCTCGAGCTCGGCCAGGTGAGTCTCCATCGCCCGCCGGTATCCCGCGAAGGCCTCGTAGTCGGCCATCACGACATCCAGGAAGGCGTCCACTTCGCCCGCGCGATAGCCCTTCACGTCCTTCGTGAACTTCTTCCGGAGGATCTCCTTGGGGCTGAGCTGGATGCGGTACTCCATGGCGCCTTGATTATAGGACAAGGAGCGGGGGCGATTAAGGATGTTTCCCCTTCTTCCTTGCCCTACGATGCTAGAATCGCAAACGTGAAGTCACTGATGAACGCGCTCAGGGGGCATCGGGCAATCGCTTTTCTCGACCTCGAGGGGACGCAGTTCAGCCATGAGATGATCGAGCTAGGCGCGGTTCTCGCCATCCTGGACCCAAACGGGAACGTCAAGAGGACGCTTCCCCCCTTCCGAACCTACGTCAAGGCGCAGGGACAGGTCGGCAAGATCGTGAAGAAGCTCACAGGCATCACCGACAGGACGCTTGCCGAGAAAGGCGTGCCCTTCAACGAGGCCCAGCGGCTCTTCCGGAAATACATCGGCCGCTACTGGGGGAAGGCGATCTTCTGCACGTTCGGGACGCACGATCTGAGGATCATCCAACAGTCCGCCGTCAGGAGCAAGGAATGCGACCGCGAGTGGAGCGCGGCGATCTGTCGCTGCTGCCTGGACTTCGCGGGCTGGCTTTCCCAGTACGTGGAGGATGAGCGCGGGAACTCCCTTTCCCTTGAGAACTACCTGAAACTATTCGAGGTCGATTTCCAAGGCCAGGCGCACGATGCGCAGGACGACGCATGGAACCTGATGCTCCTCTACCAGGCGGTCCTCGCGCGGAAGGACATCCTCGAGAGGGAATACATGAAGACCCTCTCCCGCCTCAAGAAGATGCCCGATCCTGTCCGCGCAATCGTCTCAAGGCTTATGGAAGGGGAAAGCGTAGGGCCGGAGGATCTCAAGGAAGAGATTCGGAAGTATTTCGAATGAACTATCCCAAGGGCGTGCGCCCTCCCGCACCAGAGGAACGGAGGAAGGCCGTAAGGATCGCCCCGAAGGGCACGGAGGCGAACCGGGGCATGGGATTTGAGGCGGACATCAACGCCTCTAACGAATGGTACCGCTCGCATGACCTGGCTATCGTTACGAAAAGGCCGACCCCCATCAACGTGGTCAAGGTCGACTACACCAAGGGCGCAATGATCACCCACGCCTATTTCGAAAAGCAATCGACGACCGACTACAACGGGGTCTATCGGGGCCGCTACCTGGACTTCGAGGCGAAAAGCACGCGCTCGAGGACATCCTTCCCCCTGGCAAACATCGCGCCCCAGCAGATTGAGCATCTTGAGGGAGTCATGCGACATGGGGGCATCGCATTCTTCCTCATCAACTGCTCCCTCCTGGGCGAGACTTACCTCCTCCCTGCCGACTGGATCTGCCGTTTCTATAGGGAAAAACCTAGAAAATCCATCCCAATTGCAGAGATAAAGAAACATGGCTTCCTTCTTAAGGAAGGCCTTGAGCCCCGCTACGACTACCTCAAGGCGGTGGAAGAGGCCTTCTTCGGCAAGTGAAGCCTTGGGCAAAGATCCCTTAGAGGGCATTCGTCGCACCTCGGGCTCCGCGCCTCGCACGTTCTCCTGCCCAAGGTAATGAACGCGCGATGCATGTAGGCCGCCCTATCGCCTGGATAAAGCCGGAAGAGAGCCTCCCCCGCCTTAGCCGGATCCCTTGCCCTCTGAAGCCCGAGCCTTGCCGTTACCCGATGGATATGGGTGTCCACGGGAAAGCTTTGGGGACGATCACGCTCGATGAGGAAGACGCCCGCTGTCTTCACCCCTACGCCCGGTATGGTGACAAGCTTCTTCATGTCGTGGGGCACCTCATCGCTTCCCTGCTCTAGGAACCATCTTCCAAGCCCCTGGAGGGAACGCGCCTTCGAATTCGAAAGCCCGAGCGTCCTTATGTAGCCTCGGATTTCCTCGATGTCCGCGCTTGCGAAATCGCTGGGCCTGCCAAACCTCCCAAAAAGCGCGGGCGTGACCTTGTTCACCGAAATGTCCGTCGTCTGGGCGGAAAGAAGAATCGCCACAAGGCATTCAAAATCCGAGTGAAAGACCAAGGTGGGGCCAAGCTTGCCAAACGACTCAGAAAGGATCCGCTCAACGGCTTCCGCCCGTTCCTTAATCTTCATCGCCCCAAAGCTTCCTCGACGCCGCAAGAACGGAATAGGAGCTTTTCCTCGCGGGTTTCTCCGAGTGGCGCCCGGAGATTTCATCCCGGGCGACCAGCTCCGACTCGATGGCGCGGACGCTACGCCTCCCTTGGGCGACGCAGGACTCAGCCGCGATCTTGATCATCTCGGCGTCCCAGCCATGGTCAACCCATTGGAGGACCGTCTCCTTCTCCAACGGAGAAAGAGTCCTCGACAATGCATCCTCCAGCACGATGAGCGCCTTGGAGACTTCTCCCCTCCTGGACTCTACAGGCTCCTTCTTCGCGGCATCCTGGAGCCTCAGTTCGAGCAAGCGGTAGGCAGCCTTATGGGCAGGGTCGACGGTGCAGGGCTTCTTCTTCCCGGGCGTATAGAGGAAATAGCCCTTCTTGATGAGCGAGGCGAGCGCAGAGTCGATTTCGCTTGGCTCCATGGCCATCCTCGCGGCCAAAACATCCTGAGTGACGAGCGCGCCTTCCTGCGATATGAGGTGGTCCGCGATAAGGAGAACAGAAAGTTCCTTCTCGTCGAGCCCCATCTCTCGATACGTTTCCACAAGCGCGTAGTCGAAGGAAACCGCCTTTGATAAGGAATATCTCGCCGCCATGTCTAACCTATCCAGCCTTTCTTCCTCTCCTCTTCGAGTTTGGCAGGGGTGATGAATTCCAACAACCCTCTTCCTCTTTCGAAGGCCTCCGCCGTCTCCTTGTCGATCAATAGGCCTAGCCTAGAAGCCAGGCGCTCGCCACGACAGATCCTCAAGGGATCCTCCTGAATACGTTGCCATGGTTCGCCAATGAATCTGAGAACGCGCATCGATAAATCGCGGATACCATCATGATAGTCAGTAACCATCGAATCTTTAGACATGTATAGGGCGTTGATGGTGAAGTCTCTCCTTCTCGAATCCACGAGAAGGGATTTCGTAAAGCGAACTTTCGTAGGATGCCTGTGGTCGGAATATCCCGACTCCTTTCGAAGAAGGGTGAGGTCTACTCTCGTAGGCCCTTCGACATTCAACTTCAACTTAACGGAGCCATACCTAAGGAAGGAAAGGTTCGCCTCGGGAAAAAGCGAAGGCAGATCTTCCTTGCCGGCATCTGTGACGAAGTCGAAGTCATCGACAGGAATCCCCAAGAGCAAGTCCCGAACGGTTCCTCCGACCGCCCACGAACGGAAACCAAGGGGCGCCAGCCTCTCATTCAGATAAGCGAGGATGCGTCCTGTCCTGTCCACAGGCCAAATTATAAGGAAAGCCCCCGCAAGTGCGGGGGCCTCTCCACCTAGAACTAGGCTTAGTTGATCTTGGCCTTGAGGGTCTTGCTCGGCTTGAAGACAATAACGTTGGCCGCAGCAATCTCGATCTTCTCCTGGGTGGCAGGATTGGTGCCGATCCTAGGAGCGCGAGTCTTCTTCTCGAACTGCCCGAAGCCGGCGATCTTGACAACATCCCCGTCGATCAGAGCGCCTTCGATAGAAGTGATGACAGCGTCGACGGCAGCTTCCGCATCCTTCTTGGTGAGGCCGGCGATGTCACCGACCTTGGTGATGAGATCAGCTTTATTCATTGGGTTTACCCCTCCTTGTCTGACAGGCACTGGGACCTGACGAGTGGACGTTATCATTTGCAAACACAAGTTGCAAGCGCTTTCACTTCAAAAAGTGTCGATGGTGACTTAATCAAAAGGACTCCGCAAACCTCGATTTGGTTAATTCTCTACGCGAAAGAGTTACTTTTTCTTTCGATATATGATCTCAATCGGGGTGCCTGAGAAATCAAAACTCTCCCGAATCCGGTTCTCTAAATACCGGGTATAGGAGAAGTGAGCGTGCTTCGGATCGTTGACAAAGAGAACGAAGGTCGGGGGCGCCGTCCTTGCTTGCGAGGCATAGGCAATCCGGAGCCTTCCGTGATTGAAATCAGGCGTGGGATTCATCTCCTGCGCATCCAGAACAATGGAATTCAGAACATTGGTAGGGATTCTGCGCTGATATGCTTCATGGCAACGATTCACCATCGGGAGAATCTGACCCACTTCCTCACCGGTCAAGGCAGAGATAAAGAGAATGGGAGCATACTCCAGGAACTTGAAGTTCCTCCTTAGCTCCTTAGTGAAATCGTCCTTCGTCTTAGTCGATTTCGCCTCATCCCATTTGTTCACGAGGATGATGACGGGCTTCCTCTCCTCGACGGCATAGCCAACGACATGCTTGTCCTGCTCGCGAAGGCCATCGGCCCCATCGATCAGAAAGAGGACAACCTCCGCGCGTTGAATCGCGGACAGGGCCCTCAAGGCGGCGTACTTGTCGATCGATTCGTAGATCTTGCCCCTCTTTACCAGACCAGCCGTATCGATGGAGACGTACCTCTTCCCCTCGTGGACGAAAGGGGTGTCCACCGAGTCCCTGGTCGTTCCCGCAAGACTAGACACGATGGTCCTCTCGTTCCCGAGAAGCCGATTGGAAAGGGAACTCTTGCCAACATTCGGCCTCCCGATCAGGGCAAAGGCGATTCCCTCCCCATAGTCCGGCTCAGACCGTTCCGGGAGAAGAAGGACAATCTTGTCCAGAAGGTCTCCAATCCCGATGCCGTGTGCCCCAGAAACGGCGATAGGATCCCCGAGGCCAAGGGAGTAGAAATCCGCCGCGTAGGCAAGCTCCTCGACGTTGTCGACCTTGTTCACCGCCAGAATCACGGGCTTCCCGGACTTCTGGAGCATCCTCGCCACGAAGCGGTCGTCGTCCGTGACCCCCCGCTTCCCATCGACGACGAAAAGAAGAACGTCCGCTTCCTCGATCGCGATCTCGACCTGGGCGCGAATTTCCACCTGGAAGGGCGCGTTCGCGATCTGGATTCCTCCAGTGTCGATGATCGTGAAATGCTTCGTGAGCCACTCGGCGTGCGCGTAGAGGCGGTCGCGCGTAACCCCGGGGGTCTCCTCGACGATGGACCGCCTTTCCCCGATGAAGCGGTTGAAGATGGTGCTCTTCCCGGAGCTAGGCGCTCCGACGATGGCGAGGGTGCCTAGCATGATGGGGACACCCCCGTCTTCTCATGCACGATCCGGAGGACCGCCTCGACCGAGTCCTCGATCGAAAGGAACGAGGTGTCGAGAAGGACCGAGTCCGGGGCTGGCTTCAGAGGGGCGAACTCGCGATGGGAGTCGATGTAGTCCCTCTTCCGCACGTCTGCAGCGACTTCCTCGAGGCTCGTGGGGATGCCCTTCTGGAGGTTTTCCTCATAGCGGCGGATGGCCCTTGTCTCAACGCTGGCGATCTGGAAGACCTTCACCTCGGCGTTGGGAAGGACATAGGTCCCGATGTCCCTGCCGTCCATGACCACGGACCGCGAGTCCGCCATCTTGCGCTGCATCTCCACGAGCGCGAGCCGGATGGGCTTCATGGCCGCGATATAGGAGACGTTCCCACTTACAAGGGGCTGGCGGATCTGCTCGCTCACGTCCTCGCCGTTCAGAAGGGTCCTCCCCGCCTCGTCGAACTCGATCTGGATGGAAGGAAGCAAGGAGACCGCCTGGCCCTCGTCCTTGGGGTCAAGCCCGGCGCGGATGCAGGCGAGCGTCACCGCGCGATACATCGCCCCCGTGTCGATGTAGGTGAAGGAAAGGCGTTCGGCCACCCGCCGGGCGACGGTGCTCTTGCCGGCCGCGGCAGGACCGTCGATCGCGACAGAAATATGCTTTTCTTCCATAACCATAGATCCTTTCAGGCCTTCACCCAGAGGAAATACATGAGGAGGAGGCCCACAATCGCCAGAAGAAGAGCCAGCACCTCAAGGATGAGGATGGCCCGCTCGCGCCGGAGGTAGCGCCCGTAGGGGGTTGCCGGCCTCCTCCCGTTCTTCCCGCCGGGAAGAGCGAGGGAAGCGGCCTGGGATGCCCCGACCGCCGCCTTCCTGTCCTCTTCGCTCAAGGGAAGCGGGGAGGGCTCGGTCCTGGGGAAGCGAGACTCGTCCAGCGCCTCTATCTTCTCGCGGTAGCGCCTCCACTTCTCCGTTCTTGTCCTCATACGCGTGATTTTATCCTGAACCAAGCCTCCCTTCACCCCTAGAAGGAGCATTCCGGGCACGGCTCCTTGCCATTAGGAAGGGGCGGTCTATAATCCGGGAAGACCGGAGGAACCAAAATGGCCAAGAAAGTCAAAGTCAACCTCGACGCCTGCATCGGATGCGGGGTCTGCGTGAGCAGCGCTCCCGATGTGTTCGCCTTCACCGATGACGGGAAGAGCGAGGTCGTCGGCGAGGTCACCGACGAGGGCGCGATCGAAGACGTCGCTGCCAGCTGCCCCGTCGCCGCGATCGAGATCGAGTAGCGTTCCTCGATGGCAAAAAGGAGCGGGTCTCCCGCTCCTTTTTTGGTCCTCAGGAAGCCCTTCTCTTCTTGTCCCCCTCGTAATGGAGGAGCCGGCCGATCGAGCGATAGATCAGGAACGTCACGGCGATCACCGCGACATCCTTCACGAGGTTGAAAGGCAGGACCGCGATGAAGGCATAGGGCCAGTCCAGGCTCGTGATGGCGGGATTCGCCGCCTGGCACATCCCGAGGATGGTCTCGTAGGAAAGGCCCATGACGAACATATAGAACGGCAGCATCGCGTAGACGTTGAGGATCATCGCCACGGCAAGCTGGGCGACCGTCCCCACGCCAAAGCCGATGGCCACTCCCTTGAGGTTCCTCTTCTTCTGATAGATGAAGGCGGCAGGAAGGATGAAGGCGCATGAGAAGAGGAAGTCCGCGAGCTCGCCCACGCATAGGGTGGAGGTGAACGGAAGCTTGATGACCGTCTTCACCGCGAGGACGGCAAGGCCCGTCCATGGCCCATAGGCGAAGGAAGCGATGAAGACGGGGATCTCGTCGAAGTGGATGGACATGAAGGCCGGCGCGAAGGGCAGGGGGAAGGAAAAGACCGGCACGACGTAGAGGATCGCCGCCAGCGCGGAGAAGATCGCCACCCTCGACGTCAGACGCGCGTAGGAAAAGTTCGGACGTGGGAACACTAGGAAGTAGAGCTTCAGCAAGAAGACGACGAGAAGGATGCCCAGGGCGATGAGCGCCAGCGATTTCCAATCCATGAAAAACCCCCGCAAGCAATAAGGCTCCGGGGCGCCATGAGGCTCGCTCCTTCTATCCGGACTCTACCGTTGGCGCCGGAATTCCACCGGTCTCCTGCCTTCCGAGGAAGGCTCGCGGGCTATCACCGCCAGTCGACGATTCGCACGTCGCCCTGAAGCAACTGAGAGTATAGACCTACGCTTCGTGTTTGAAACGCGCAAATTGCTCAAGGGAGGCGATGAACTTCTCCAGCTCCGACTGTCCCTGGAAGCGCAGGTAGATGCCTTTCTTCCCGATCGTCGCCTTCTCCGCGCCGGATAGCGTCGCGACCCTTACCTCCAAATCGAGGTCGGAAGGCTCGATCCCGTAGGTCTTCGCGAGTCGCTCGGTCTCGCGGACCGAGAGATTCTCCCGATGGATGATGCGGACCGCATCCCGGATTTCCTCTTCCGAAAGAGGGACGAGGGCGCGAGCATGGCCGTAGCTTAGCTTCCCCGTGCTGACCTCCCGGATCACGTAGTCGGGGAGAGTAAGGAGACGGAGGGCGTTCGTGACCTGGCTTCGGGAAGAATGGGAAAGATTGGCAAGGGTCTGCTTGTCATAGCGGAAGCGCGTCTCGAGCTCCTCGTAAAGAAGCGCCATCTCCACGACGTTTGAGCCCCTTTGGTCGCGCGTGTCGGCGAGGATCATGAGGAGGGTCTCCTCGTCGCTCAGATCGAAGACAAGGCAGGGAAGCGAAGGAAGGCCGGCCTCCTTCGCGCCAAAATAGCGCTTCCTGCCAAGCACCAGCTCGAAATGGGAGCCGCAGGGCCTGACGATGAGCGGGGAGAAAATCCCTTTCTCACGAACGGACTTCCCCAAATCATGGACCATCTCTTGGGAAAGGGGCGCCTTGCGCACGAAGGGCGAGTCGTTGATGGAGGAAAGAGGGATATCCCGGGAAGAAAGGGTCTGATACTCCTTCTCGAGCTCGGCGATGACGTCGTTCCTGGCGAACTTCCGGACAAGCTCGGACAGATCCGCGGAGACAGCGGCCTTCTTCCGCCTAGCCATTGCCCATTACCTCGCGGGCGAGCGAGAAGTAGGCGACCGCTCCGTGGGCGGTGGGCTTGAAGCTCGTCACAGGCTCCCCGTGGAGGGCGCTATCAGGGATGGCGACGTTCCGCGGGATCGCCGTCTGGAAGGTGCTTTCCCGGAAAAGGCCCCTCACCTGCCGAGCCACCTCCGTCCCCGAGGCGGTCCTCTGGTCGTACATCGTCAAGAGGAAGCCTTCGATCCTAAGCCCATGGTTATAGTCGGCCTGGATGCGAGAAATCGAGGAAAGGATCGCGGCGACCGCCTCCATCGCGAAGTATTCGCACTGGACGGGGATGATCACCGAGTCGCTCGCCACGAGGGCGTTGATGTTCAAAAGACCAAGGGAAGGCGGGCAGTCGATGATGATGTAGTCGTATGCGGCCTTCATCGGGGCGATGGTGGAGCGAAGAGCCCCGAAGGCGTTCGTCCGCCCGGTCTGGATGAAGCGTGCGTCAAGCGTCGCAAGCCTCAGGTTGCTCGGAATCAGGTGAAGGTTGGGCTCGTCGGTCTCGCGAAGGACGCTGACCACATCCTTTTCGCCGATCACCGCGTCGTAGATCGTGGTGGCGAGGCTCGTCACGTCGAAGCCCAGGCCTCTCCCCGCATTCCCCTGAGGGTCGAAGTCGACGAGGAGAACCCGCCTTCCGTAATGGGCAAGAGCGCTGGAAAGATTGATCGCGGTCGTGGTCTTCCCCACGCCGCCCTTCTGGTTCGCGATGGCGATCACCTTACCCATGGCTGAATTGTAACCTCAAGCGATATAGGCGAATAGGTCAACGAAGGAAAACCTAGAAAATCATAGGGGTTTTGCCTTTATTAGTGCGAATTCACGGGGATATTTCCGCGGAGTCCTGGCGCATTTCCGCAAGAGGATGTTCATACGCTCGCCCTCCCCTCCCGGGAGGCTTTCCTTAAAGGTAGAGACATGGGAGACCCCAAGTTCCTTCATGGCCTTGGCGGAGAGAAGAAGCTCCTGTTCCCCTTTCGGCCCCTTCATGGCGAGGAGATGGCCTCCTACAGTAAGTAACGGGGCGGCAAGCTCAAGAAGCATCGGAAGAGAGGAGAAGGCACGGGCGGTTGCAAGGTCCCATTTCTCCTTAGGTAGCGTCTCCGCCCGGGCGTTCACTACTTCGACGTTCGTAAGACCCAGTTCCTGCTTCACCGCCAAAAGAAAGTCGCACTTCTTCCTAGTCGCGTCGAGCAAGGTCCAGCGGACGTCCCCCATCAGAATCGAAAGAACCAACCCGGGAAAGCCCGGGCCGGTGCCGATGTCGATCGCCGTCCGGAACTCCGTTCCCTTGAGGGCCCTTGTCGCTAGCAACGAGTCAAGCAGGTGCTTCTCCACCATCTCCCCCCGCTCCCTTACGGCAGTGAGGTTCATCCGGCCGTTCCACTCTTCGAGGAGATCGAGATAGCGACGGAAACGCCCTAGCTCCCTTTCCCCGAGGGATAGCTCCCCTGCGAAATAGGCGCTTAGCTCATCCAAGGTCATAGGAGCCCCCTTCTCTTGAGTTCCAGAAGAAGCACGGTGATGTCCGCCGGGTTCACCCCGTAGATGCGCGAAGCCTGCCCGAGCGTCTCTGGCCTAACCGATGATAGGCGTTCCCTCGCCTCAAGGGAAAGCCCGTTCATCTCTTCGTAGGGGAGCCACGAGGGAAGCAATGTTCCCTCCAGGCCTCTCTGCCGCTCGATTTCCCTCCGTTCCCTCTCCATGTAGCCTTGGAACTTCGTTTCCGTCTCTACCGTGGAAAGGGAATTTTGGTCCAAGCCCAGCACCTGGATCCCGGGAAGAAAGCCGATGATCCCCTCTAGTTCAATCCGGGGTCTTGAAAGGAGGGAGGAGGCCCTATGGCCCTCCCTTATGTCTGAATACCCTTTGGAGAGAAGGTAGGCGTTCACATCGTCCCCGGGAGCAAGCGTGGTTTCCTGGAGGGTCTTCATCGCCAAGGCAATCTTCTCCTTCCTCTCCTGGAAGAGGGCGTAGTCCCTCTCCAAGAGAAGACCTGCCTCATGTCCCTTCTCCATCAGGCGAAGATCCGCATTGTCGTGGCGCAGGACGAGGCGATGCTCCGCCCTGGAGGAAAGAAGGCGATAGGGCTCCTCCGTCCCTTTCGTAAGAATGTCGTCCAGCATCACGCCGAGATAGCTATCCTCCCGGGAGACGAGAAGGGGATCCCGCCCAAGGATTTTGAGGGCGGCATTCGCCCCCGCGATGAGGCCCAGGCCGGCGGCTTCCTCGTAGCCGGAGGTCCCGATCAGCTGCCCGGCCGCGTATAGGCTTGGAACCCTTTTGGCCTCCAAGGTCCGCTGGAACTCAAGGGAGTCGAGGCAATCGTATTCGATCTGATAGGCGTACTTCAGGATCTCCGCCCGTTCCAGTCCAGGCAGGGAATGGACGAGCTGCTCCTGGACATCCTTCCCAAGACCGGTGGAGAGCCCTTGTATGTAGATGCTTTCTCCCTCACGGAACTCTGGCTCCAAGAAGAGCTGATGGCGCTCCTTGTCGGGAAAGCGCTCGACCTTGGCCTCGATCGAAGGACAGTAGCGAGGGCCGATCCCATGCATCAGGCCGTTATGGAGGCTGCTTTCCCTCAGATGCTCGCGGACGATCGCGAGGGTGTGAGGGCTGGTATAGATGAGATGGCAAGGAAGCTGGTCCTTGAGGAATCGGTATTGGTGGGAGCCGTAGGAAAAGGATAGGTCCCCTTCCATTCCCGGCTGGACTTCACCCTTGGAGAAATCGATGGTGGACGCCTTGACCCTAGGAGGGGTGCCTGTCTTGAAGCGTCGGAGCCGGAGACCAAGCTGCCTCAGGGAATCACCAAGCCCATAGGACCCGCTTGTCCCGTCGGGTCCTTCTTCCTTTCTCTCGCTCCCCCGGAAGATCGCAGAGCCAAGGTAGGTTCCCGTAGTGAGCACGGTGGCCCTCGAGCGGATCTCGCCACATCCCCTAAGGCGGCAGCCTCGGACCTCCCCCTCCTCGAAGATCAAGGATGTCGCCTCGCCATCCACGATACGTGCGTTGGTGGTTTTCCGAAGAAAAAACTCGACTTGACGGGGATAATCGTATTTATCTTCCTGCGCCCTGAGGCATTGGACCCCTGGTCCCTTGCCCGTGTTCAGCATCTTGATCTGAAGCGGAGCGACATCCGCCGCCCTTCCCATGATGCCTCCCAAGGCGTCGATCTCGCGAACGAGAATCCCTTTCGCGCTGCCCCCGACGTGCGGGTTGCAGGGCATATTGGAAAGAAGGCTTCCCGGCAGCTTCAGAAGGATGACGTCGAGCCCAAGGAAGGAAGCGGCGCGCGCCGCCTCGACCCCTGCGTGCCCCCCGCCGATGACGAGGATGTCGCAACGATCGTTCATCCGATCGACCCGGACATGTCGAG